>DMKW01000133.1 GCA_003454135.1 Microbacteriaceae bacterium | reverse complement strand
ACCTCACAAGCCCGACAGCCAATCGTCTTCTCCCTTGTCAAAGAAATGACTAAGAATCACGACCAAAGTGGGACTTTCTTATAGGTTTCTTAGAGGATCGGCGAAAAACTTGGAGGGCGGCTAACCAGTCGTCACGTTAACAAGGAGCACCCGATGCGTCAAGCAGTGCGCCGAGCTTCGCGATTGGTGCGGAAGAGCGTCAGAGCCGCGCGCTTCGAGACTGTCGCCTTCTGGCGCTCCCGCCCCATCCGTTTGGGCACCGTACTCTACGAGTNNATGACTAAGAATCACGACCAAAATGGGACTTTCTTAGAGATTTCTTAGAGTATCGGCGAAAAACTTGGGGGGCGGCTAACCGGTCGTCACGTTAACAAGGAGCACCCGATGCGTCAAGCAGTGCGCCGAGCGTCGCGATTGGTGCGGAAGAGCGTCAGAGCCGCGCGCTTCGAGACTGTCGCCTTCTGGCGCTCCCGCCCCATCCGGTTGGGCACCGTACTCTACGAGTCGTTTGCGGGCAATGGCGTGCTGTGCAATCCCGAGGCGATCTTCCGCGAACTTCTCGCATCCGCTGGCCAATCTCACCTCGAGCACGTGTGGGTGCTCGACAGTACCCACCGGCACCGCGAAATCCAGGCCGAGTTTGCCGGTGTCGCGAACGTCAGTTTCGTGGCCTACCGGTCGCCCGCCTATTTCCGCGCGTTGTCGACGAGCCAGTACCTGGTGAACAATGCCACGTTCCCGCCGGAGTTCAGCAAGCGGGCCGGGCAGATCTACCTCAACACGTGGCACGGTACCCCGCTCAAGAAGATGGGCTATGACATGCCCAACGGGGCATTCGATTCGGCGAACACGCTGAGGAACTTCGTGCAGGCCGACTTCCTGCTCGCGCAGAACTCGTTCATGACCGAACGCATGTATGAACAGGCCTACAGGCTCAAGGGCCTCTACCGCGGAACCATCATCGAGGAGGGCTACCCGCGACTCGACCGGCAGGTTCTCGATCATGAACGGTTTCTGGCGGGGAGGGCGCGCCTCGCCTCGGAGGGAATCGATCTCGGCAACAGAAGCGTCGTGTTGTTCGCTCCCACCTGGAAGGGCGACTCGTTCTCCTCGCCGGCGGACGATGTGCGGCAACTCGTGGAGTTCGTGGGAGATCTGCAGGCCAGACTCGGCGACGATCGCTACGTCGTGTTGCTCAAGACCCATCAGGTGGTGCACCAATTCGCCAAGGACGATCCGGAGATGCGCAAGATCCTCGTGTCGAACGAGATTCCCACCAACGTCGTCTTGGGCCTGAGCGGGGTGCTCGTCACGGACTACTCGTCGATCTTCTTCGACTTTCTCGCGACCGGGCGCCCGATCCTCTTCTACACGCCGGACATGACCGACTATTCGAGCACGCGTGGCACCTACTCTCCACCGTCGGAATGGCCGGGTCCACTCTGCTCAACCGCCGCCGAGGTCGCGTCTGCAATCGGCAGCCTTGCGAAGGGCGACGAAGCGCAGGCGACCCCTTCCGCGCCCTACGAGGCCTGGCGCGACCGGTTCACCTCGCTCGACGACGGAAACGCCTCGCGACGCGTGGTCGACATCGTGTTTCGCGGTCAGCGCGACGGCTACACCCTCAAGAGAATCGACGAGACGGCCCGAACGAAACTGCTGCTACACCTCGGCGGGATGCGCTCCAACGGCATCACGACATCGGCACTCAACCTTCTGGGCGCGATCGACCACGACCGGTTCGACGTCTCGGCGGTGTTCGCACGGCCGCGGGGCGAACAACAGCTCGCCAACCAGTCGCGAATCGATCCGCGAGTTCGCCAGTTTCCGCGACTCGGCGGCATGAACGGCAGCAAGGTCTTGCACGCGCGCCGCAGGCTCGCCGAGCGTCTCCGCACCGCCGTGCACCGGTCGACGCCCGGCCAGAGCAAGCTGTGGGACGACGAATGGATGCGCTGCCTTGGGGACAGCAGATTCGACCTGGTTGCAGACTTCAGCGGGTACAGCAGCTTCTGGGCGACCCTGTTGCTTCACGCGCCGGGGGCGAAGCGCGCGATCTGGCTCCACAACGACATGGCCGCCGAGACGCACCGAGTGATCCGGGGGCGCAAGCGGATGCTGCACTCGCTGCCCGCGGTCTTCGACCTGTACAAGGAGTTCGATTCGCTCGTCTCCGTGTCGGCGAGTCTCAGCGAGGTCAACCGCCAGCACCTCGCGCGGGTGGGCCTCGATCCGCAAAAATTCACGTCGGCCCGCAATCTTCTCGATGCCGAGCACGTGGTGACCGGCGCGAGCCACGACCTTCGGCTGTTGCCGGACCATCCGCGTGATCGTCACACCGACGAGGTGATTGTGCCCGACTGGGTGCACGGTCTTTTGGCCGACGACGGCACGACCTGGTTCGTCACCGTTGGGCGGTATTCGACAGAGAAGAACCAGGACCGGCTGCTGCGGTCCTTCGCAATTGTTCACTCCACCCAACCGCTCGCCCGGCTGCTGCTCGTGGGCTACGGCCCTCTGCGGCACCACCTCGAGCGCGCGATTGTTCACCTCGGCCTCTCGGGCGCGGCCTTCGTCA
The DNA here is from genome assembly GCA_003454135.1 of Microbacteriaceae bacterium. GTDB lineage: Bacteria > Actinomycetota > Actinomycetes > Actinomycetales > Microbacteriaceae > Lacisediminihabitans. The sequence continues at coordinate 7,548 of DMKW01000133.1, read as the reverse complement.
CGGGACCGTACCGCAATCCCTTCCCGATCATGGCCGCGGCCCAGTGTTTCGTGCTTTCGAGCAATTACGAGGGGCAGCCGATGGTGATTTTGGAGGCGGCAATCCTGGGGATGCCCATCATCTCGGTCGACTTCGACTCGGTGCGGGACGCCCTGCCGAACGGTTCCGTTCACGTGGTCGGCATGGATGATGACTCGCTCGCCGCGGGAATGCTCGATTACCTGCGTGGGGATGTGCCTCCGGCCACCATCGACATCGACAGCTACAACCGCGCCGCCGTCGAGGAGTTCTATCGGATCGCCGCGTCATCCGTCGAAAGAAAGACCTCCCAGCGTTAGATTGTGCAGAGGAAGTGCAGCCACAATCCGGTTGGGCTGATGCGGAGAACATGATGGCAAGAACCGCGACGGACGCGAAGCCTCGCCTATTGCTCATCGAAGACGACCCTCAATTGGGGCCGTTGATCGGCCAGGTGCTCTCGGAGTCCTACGACCTCACGGTCGTTACCGACGGACTGCTGGGCGTCCAGACCGCCCTCGAGGCGGACTTCGACGTGATGATCGTTGACCGCAGGCTGCCATCGCTCGACGGGCTGGGCGTCGTCGAATCGCTTCGGAGCAAGCGGGTGACCACGCCGATATTGATCCTCACCGCCCTCGGCACGGTGGCCGACAAGGTGAGCGGTCTCGATGCCGGCGCGAACGACTATCTGGTCAAACCGTTCGAGTTCGACGAACTGCTCGCGCGGCTCCGCGCCCTCCAGCGCGTGTTCACCGGCGAGGGCGCGGTCATGCCGATCGGGCAGTGGGAGTTCTACCCCGAGAGCCGCGCGATCTACTCGCCGTACGACGGCCGGATCCTGCTGACCTCCCGGGAGAGCGCACTGCTGCAGCTGTTCGCCGAGCATCCGCAACGCACCTTCAGTCGCAACCAGATTCTGCGCGCCGTCTTCAGCAGCGACGACAGCCCGGGGACGGTGGACACCTACGTGCACTATTTGCGGCGCAAGACCGATGCGGGAATCGTGTCAACCGTTCGCGGCCAGGGCTATCGGCTGGGCCAGTTGTGAGGCGTCAGCACCGCCTCGATCAGGCCGCCGACAGCGACGCGGAGGCCGTGCGCCATGCCTCTCGCATCGTCGGGTTGCAGATCACCGTCGCATCGGCCGTCGTGGTGTTTGCGGCCATCGCCGCAGTGTTTCTCTTCGTGCTCGCGCGGGTCAACCCGGGCGAACTCTTCGAACTCATCCCCGACCAGAACAACATCGACATCAGCGCGGATGACCTGCTCATCGTCGCCACCTTCCTGGGCGTCATCGGAATCGTGCTCTCCGGCGTCATGAGCTGGATCATCACCCGGCGAGCGGTGCGTCCGCTCGGTGAGGCCCTTCGCATCCAGCGCGCGTTCATCGCCGACGCGAGTCACGAGATGCGCACGCCGCTCACGGTGCTCGATGCCCGGCTGCAAGTGCTCCAGCGCGGACTGTCAGCCGACGACCCGTCTGCCCCTGTGGTGATGGAGCTCCGCCGCGACGCGAAATCACTCATGGAAGTCGTCAACGATCTGCTCGAAGCGGCGGAGGCGGCGAGCGGTCGCAGCCGCGGCGATGTTGCGGTGGTGCTCAATCCGATCGTGGAGCTCGCCATCGATTCGATGCGAATCGCCGGACAGGACCGACGAGTGCGCATCGGCCTCGATGCGCCGGAAGCCCTCGCAAGCTATCTTCCGGCCGCGAGTGCGCATCGCTGTGTCGTCGCCCTTCTCGACAACGCGGTGCGGCACTCCCCCGACGGCTCGGAAGTGACGGTCTCACTCCGTGGCACGAAGTCGATGGTTCTGCTCGAAGTGCGGGACCATGGTCCGGGCATCCAGGGCATCTCCCCCGCCCACATCTTCGACCGGTTCGCGCGGTCGGGCGACGTGGCCGGTGGCGGCGGCGGCACCCGCACGGGTTTCGGCATCGGACTCGCCCTCGTGCGCGACATCGCCGTGCGCCATAGCGGCACGGTCACTGTCGAACAGACGTCCGCGAGCGGTACGACCATCGTGCTCTCGGTGCCCCGGGCGCACGATCGCACCTGAGCCCTATTCTTGGTCGTTTCTTGGCACAAACCGGGTGGACTGGCATCCGACACGAAGGGATCGAATGCCGTCGATGGGTGACACTGTTTCCGCACCGACGCGGGTTGCTCGACGCTTCGCGTGGATCGCGGTGTCGCTCGGCGCGGTCGCCACCGCGATCTCCGCGGCGGGGTCATGGAGTCCCTCGCTGTGGGGCGACGAGGCCGCGAGCCTGATGTCGGCCGAGCGGTCGCTGCCGAGTCTCGCCGTCATGCTGGGCCACGTCGACGCCGTGCACGGCACCTACTACCTCTTCCTGCACGCGTGGATCCGCTTGTTCGGCACCTCTCCCTTCGCCCTGCGGTTTCCGAGCGCGATCGCGGTCGGGTTCACGGTCGTGGCAGTCACCCTCATCGCCGCGCGTCTCCGATCGCCGCGGGTGGCTATTGCCGCCGGCATCGTGTGCTGCATCATCCCCAGAGTCACCTACATGGGAGAGGAGGCGCGGTCCTACGCGATGAGCGCGGCGATCGCCGCGTGGCTCACCTACCTGTTCGTGGAGATCGTACGACGACGGGGCGCCCCGGCCTGGCTCTGGATCGCGTACGGAGCTCTGCTGGCCGGCGGGGTGTACGTGTTTCTCTACCTGGCACTCGTCGTCGTCTCCCATGGCATCGTGCTGGTGGTGATGCGCGCACGCAAGCCGATGCTGGCCCGGTGGGCCGTGGCGTGCGTCGCCGCACTGCTCGTCGACGTGCCGATCGTCGTCTGGGCCATCCAGGAGCGGGGGCAAATCGCCTACCTCGCCTCGCGCACCGAAGTGGGCTTCCCCACCATCGCCGTGGGCCTCTGGTTCGGCACCGCGGAGTTCGCAACGGTCGCGTGGCTCCTCATCCTGGTTGCCCTTGCCGTGCCGGCGTACCGACGGCTGCGTCGAACCGCTCCGAAACCGCGGCGCGAACCGACGCAGCCGAGCCTCGAACTCGTGGCGGCGTGCTGGCTGCTTGCGCCATCAGCGATCCTCGTCGGCAGCCAATTCCTCGTTGCCGACTTCACCGCACGCTACCTGTCGTATTGCGCACCCGCGGCGGCTCTGCTCATCGCGTGCGGGATCGAACGCATCAGCACGAGACGACGGTGGGTGACCGCCGTCGCCGTCGCCGTTGTGATCGGAGTGGCCGCGCCTGCCTACCTTGCACAACGGGGCCCGTATTCGAAGAACGACAGCGACTGGGCCGAGATCAGCGCAACCATCGGGGCGAATGCGCATCCGGGCGATGCCGTGGCCTTCGACGAGAGCGTCCGGCCGTCCCGGCGGCCGCGCCTCGCACTGCGCACCTATCCCGCCGGGTTCGCGGGACTCGACGACGTGATGCTCGAAACCCCCTATTACCGCAACACGTCGTGGCCCGACCGGGCGTACAGTCTCGCAAAGACCGCGAGCCTCGGCCGTCTAGACACCGTCAACACGCTGTGGCTCGTCGAATACGCGACGCCGACCCATATCGACGCGTACGGCACCAGCACCCTTCGCCGCCTCGGATTCACGCAGACCGCCGAGTACCGCACTCACCGTGGCGTCATCTACCGCTTCACCCGGTAGCCGACGGCACGTCCATGATTTTCGTCACTTCGAGTCAGGACAGCCCACCGTTAGTCTCGTAGTCATCGAACAGGCGCAAGACACAAGTGAGCGCCGGGCAGTCCAAGGAAAGGGCGACGATGTCACGCGTGGTGCAATACTCCCGGTTCGGCGGCCCGGAGGTGCTCGAGGTCGTCGACATTGCGACGCCGACGGCACCGCCCGACGGCGTCGTGGTGGAAGTGCGGGCGGCCGGGGTCAACCCGATCGATTCGAAGCTCCGTTCCGGGCTGCGCGCGAGTCCTCCCCTCAACGGTCCGCGGAGGGTCGGATCGGATGGCGCCGGCGTCGTCTCCGAGGTGGGAGCGCGAGTCGACGGATGGTCGGTCGGCGACGAGGTGATCGTGCGCGGGGCCGATGGCGCATACGCGACCCACGTCGTCGCGAGCCCGCAACAGCTCGTCGCCAAGCCGCAAGACCTCTCCTGGGAACAGGCGGCGGCGATCGGCGTGCCGGCCGGCACCGCGTACCAGGCGCTCAAGTCGCTCCGCGTCGGCCGCGGCGACACCCTCCTCATCCACGGCGGCTCGGGCGGCGTCGGGCAGGCGGCCGTGCAGTTCGCGCGCGCCTGGGGAGCCACGGTCATCGCTACCGCGAGTGCCGCAAATCACGCACGCCTCACCGAGCTGGGGGCCATCCCGATCGCCTACGGACCCGGCCTCGTGGATCGCATTCGCGCGGTCGCCCCGCAGGGTGTCGACGTGGTGCTCGATGCCGCCGGCACCGCGGAGGCGGTCGAGACGTCCCTCGCCCTCGTGCGCGATCGCGACCGAATCGGCACGATCGTGCTCGGCGCGAGGGCGGCCGAGTTCGGTATCCGCGCGTGGGCTGGTGGAAGCCCGGTGCCGCTGACTCCCCAGGAGCAGTCGCTGCGCCGGGAAGCGATCGGCGCCGTGGCCGAACTCGTGGCGAAGGGTGAGTTCGAGATCGAGATTTCGCGCCGGTTGCCGCTCGAGTCGGCCGCTGAGGCGCAGAGGGAGAGCGAAACCGGGCATGTGCGCGGCAAGATTGTGCTCGTGCCGTAAATTCCCGGTTCCGTTCAACGCGGACGGGCGCGGCGGGCATCGGTTGGGCCGTGAGTGCGCTCGTGCTCTCGCGTGGACGCCTGCCGGTTTGCGCGGTCGACTCGGCAAGGAAAGCCGCCCACACGGCCGCCAGGGCCTCCCGGCGCAGAAAACAGCCGATCAGGCGCCGCCGTCCGACGCGGTGTGTTATCGGAGCTTGGCAGAGCGCTGTGACGCCGCCAACACGCATGCTCGTCTAGCCCGTACCCGAAGGCTTTCAGACGTTCAGTCGGCGGTGCCACAGCTGGTATGGCGGCGCCCTGCTAATACCAGTATGCACCCGCCTGCCCGAAAAAAGCCCGCGCTCTCGTCTTAACGGAAAAACCCCCGGCTGACCGGGGGTTTCCTTGTGAGCGATACTGGGATCGAACCAGCGACCTCTTCCGTGTCAGGGAAGCGCGCTACCGCTGCGCCAATCGCTCAAGCTTCTTTTCTATTCTATCTCCGAGGTGGCGACGGGATTTGAACCCGTGTGGACGGCTTTGCAGGCCGCTGCCTCGCCTCTCGGCCACGCCACCATGTGTGGGTTCCCATACTGCCCTTGATATTAACAGCCACCATGAGACTTCACTCGAGCGGATGACGAGATTCGAACTCGCGACCCTCACCTTGGCAAGGTGATGCGCTACCACTGCGCCACATCCGCACTGCACGCATTCCTGCGTGCTTGGAAGACTCTATCCGATGCTGCGGGAGAGAGCCAATCCAGATCGTCGTGTGTCGCGATCGTTGTGCGCGCTTCGGTGCGAATCTTCGGCATTGGCGTCCGCCTCCAAGGTGGAAGAACGATCGAAATGGGCACTCATCGTCGCCGTCGTGGGGGAAAGTTGCGGGCGAGAGCCGGATGCGACGCACTCGCCTCCGTTCTTGCGCCTGCCCACGACAGGCAACGCCGACGCCAAAACCCCGTCATTCATTGAACAGATCCGCAAACGCACGCAGACCTCAGGCGCCGACAAGCCGTTCGCCACCCCTGAAGGATGCGCCCTGTGGAGCGTCGTGTTTCTGGAGGGCGGCGCGGATATGGCAAGATTGTGCACGGCGGGCGATTGGCGCAGTTGGTAGCGCGCTTCCTTCACACGGAAGAGGTCATCGGTTCGAGTCCGGTATCGCCCACAACAAACTCACTCCAGTTCACGGGTGGAGACGCCCGGTGGCCCGCTCGCGGCGAGCAACTCGTCACGTCGACGAGGAGCGCGCCTCGAGTGAGGTGATCACCAGCAGCCTGCGAGTGGGCTTCACGCGCCGAGACCGGGCCGGCCGCCGCCGCAGGAATCCCTAGGGCTTCGACCGGGCGAGCGTGGCCCGCTCAGGGGCGCCGATACGGCGAAACAGCGCCCAGAGCGACGCACTTACTGCAAAGGACCAGACGGCCGCTCCGAGCACCCCGACCACCTGGCCGAGCAGCACCTCCGGTTGACCGGTGTAGATGAAACTGACATTGGTGGCCAGGCCGCCGATCAGGATCAGGCCGAGCCCCGCACCGACCACCATGGGCCCGAGAAAATACGCCGGACCACGACGGGGAAGCAGCGCGCAGACGCCGCCCGCTATGAGGGCGACGAGCACGCCGAGCCGCGGGTCGAGAAAGGCGCACGCCGGGGTCGCGGCGGCGAGCCCCGCGACAAGGCCTGTCACGAGCCCGAGCGGCGTGTTGGCGCGATGACTCACCCGTTCGATGACCGAGGCCGCCGCCGCCGCCGAGATTGGCATGAGAATGGCGTTCGTGAGGATGATCGGGGTCTTGCTGTCGATCGCGAGCTCCAGCCCGACGAGCCAGACGATCCACGCCGCCCACAGCGCCGCCGCAGGCCGGAGCGCGCTCCACCACGACACTTTCGCCTCGACCGCGGGCCCCGCGTCGCGCCGCTGCAACCACAGGATCGCCGACCCCGCGCTCCCCGCCGAAACGAGCCCGGGAAGCGCCCCGCCGAGGTCAAGATAGCCGAGGCCGGTGGCGAAGGGGTCGAAGGATGTCCCGAACACGACGATCGTCGCCGGGAGCGCCGCGAAAGCGGTGGCGGCGGCGGCGTACCAATAGACGGACATGGACCGGCGTGAAGCGACCCTCACCGGCGACGAGGAAACCACGGCGAAGAATGCGCCGAGCGCCGCGATCGGGGCAGCGAACAACGGCGCGATGCCGGGGGCGCGGAAGACGACGAGAGCGAGCGTCACCGCGGCACCGATGACGGCAGTCACGGCGACTCGACCCCACGACCCGCGCGGCGTGGCACCCGCGAAGCGGCCCTGCAGCACCGTGAAACGGACGAGTGCAACGAGAATCGACGCCGCCGCCAGCACACCGAGCCACACGCTCGTTGCGGTCATGACATCCTTCCCCGCCGGCACCGTGCATCGACGCTCGCCCAGTGTCACACGTGACGACAACGAGAGTGGGGCGCCGCCCCGAAGGACGACACCCCACTCCGGTGCGAAGTGCGTTGGCTACTCGGCCAGAGCGTAGCCCTCTTCGCCGTGGACAACCGTGTCGACGCCTGCGACCTCGTCCTCGGTTGTGATCCGGAAGCCGATCGTCTTCTGGATGACCCAACCGATGATGAAGGCCATAACGAAGGAGTAGACCATGACCCCAACCGCACCAAGGAACTGGTGCCAGAGCTGGATACCGCTGCCGCTGTCAATCCACCCGATGCCGGTGCCGAAGATACCGATGTAAAGAGTTCCGACCAGACCACCGACGAGGTGGATTCCGACCACGTCAAGCGAGTCGTCGAAACCGAGCTTGAACTTCAGGTCGATTGCGAAGGCACAGACCAC
>DMKW01000075.1:3870-4132 GCA_003454135.1 Microbacteriaceae bacterium | reverse complement strand
CACCATTACACGCGATGGTAGCCCGCTGCACCGGTGTGACCTTGAGCCTTCGTCTGACCATCGACAAGCTGGCGCAGACCGAAGAGTGAGTACTCGTTCCACACCCGCACCCGCACCCGCCTTCGCCCCCGCCCGGCCGCGCGCCTCCTCTACGTACAGCGCCTTATGGCGCTGGGGTGAGCCATCCGACCCGGGCGCTGCCCCAGCCGGTCTCGCTGTCCCAGCCGGTGCCGACCTTCAGGGTGGTGTTCGCCGTGTTGAA
>DMKW01000075.1:1429-3748 GCA_003454135.1 Microbacteriaceae bacterium | reverse complement strand
ACCGAGTAGAGGTAGCCGCCCGTGGCATCCAGCCCGTTCGCGAAGTCAACGCGGATGTTGCCCGCATCGATGCCCGCACCGGTCACGTCGTGGAATCCCGAGTGGTCAGCGTAGATCATCGGGTTGAGCAGGCCCAGTCCGTGGCCGCTGGCCTGGATCTTCAGCGCGGTGATGCCGGCGAAGAGCGGTGACGCGAGGCTGGTGCCGCCGATCCGGTAGGTGTCGTATGCCGCGGTGCCGGTGAAGGTCTGCGTCTGACCCACCAGCATGCCGGTCGTCGGGTCGGCGTCCATCGACACGTCGGGCAGCGCGCGGCCACCGTTCGGGCTGTGGATGCCAGCCGCGACCTGGTAATCGGGCTCGGCGATGTTCGACGAGTACCCGCCGCCGCCGCCGTACAGGAACGGCGAGACAGGAGCCCAGGCGCCGTTGACGATCGTGTACTTGGTGGTCTGCCAGCCGGTCTCGCCGGTGACGCCCGCCTGGGTGATCGCAGTCGAGGTACCGCCGACACCCGTCACGTACGGGTCGGATGCCGGGTAGTCGGTCTGCGGCGAGCCGACCGCCGCCGCCTCGTCACCCGCGTCGCCGGTGGAGAACGCGTAGCTGATGCCCTCGACGGCGCCCTGGAGGAACGCGGCCTCGTACGCTTGCAGCAGCGTCGGTTTCACGACGTCACCCACGCCGCCCCACGAGTTCGTCACGATGGTCGCGACGCCCTCGTCGTTGATGCGGCTGAATGTGTTGAGCAGGTCGGAGTCCTGGCAGCTTGCACCCGCGTAGTAGCGGATGTTCGCCGCAGGCGCCATGGCGTGAACGGCCTCGACGTCGAGCGTTTCCTCGCCATACCAGCCTGACGCGCCACACTGCTTCGGCGACTTGGTGCTGTTCACCTGGGTGAAGACGCGCGGCAGGCTCTGCGTGAACTGCCCCGTAGTGAACGCCTCGTCGCCGGTGTCGGTCGCGTAGCGGTTCGCGTCGGCTTCGATGGTGGGCGAGGCGTAGGCGTCGGTGATCGCTACGGTCACGCCGCGCCCGTCGAGGCCCGCTGTCGCGCCCGCCTCGTAGGCGTTGCGCAGCTGGGGGCCGGTGTAGCCGCACGGCGAGTACGGTAGCGTCGCCCCGTTGAAGGCCGGCAGCGAGGTGCCGTCGGGCGTGGGAAGCGTGGTCGGGTTCTGGTCGCCGTACCAGTGCGAGCAGATCGGCGGATTGCGGAACCCCGCGTCGGGCGGCGACGGCTTCTGCGTCTGCGGCTCGACGATCGATACGGTCGTGTCGAGTCCCGAGATCGCGATGACGGATGCGGCGACGGCGTCGGGAGCGCTCGCCGGACCCGTGGGTGCCTGGACGCTGAGGCCGTCGTGGGTGAAGTTTGCGATGGAGACGCTGAAAGCCCTGTTCGCCGCACCCACGTTGCCGGAGACGTCGAGGTAGCGGTGGTTCGCGTCCCCGCTCACGGTAAGGCCAGCACCGGTAAGCCATCCGCTCACCGCGCTGACGGTCGCCGCGCTGGCGTCGAACTGCGCGTGGTACTGCCTCGGCGTGAGGTAATGATGGTGGCTCGACGCGGCGGCCGCAGCGGCCTTCAGCGCGTCGAGTCCACCATTCGGCGCGAGGTAGACGCGCGCGCTGACGGGGGCGTTTGAGGAGGCGGCGCCGAGGTTTTTGCCGTGGGCGAGCCAACCGGGTGTCGAGTTCGGAATGGGTTTCGAGGCGGGGGCGGCGTCGGCCGCGACGGCTCCGGTGAGCGCCGCGACGAGGGCCGCGACCGCTATCAGGGACACTCCGAGGACATGTTTGCGCATCTAGGATCTCCAGACGTGTGATGTTGGGCCGCAGACGGTCATCGGTGGCCGCTATTTGCCAACCGTATGACGCATTGACCCCCGCGGCAATACAGAGTGTTTTCACATCAAATGGATGCCTAGCGGTGACGCTCCAGGGTGCTCTCGCCGACGTGCGCGTCGAGCCAGCGGATGAGGGGACGGGCGGCGCGCAGCGCATCCTTCACGTGGTCGGCGGCCACCGGGGTGTGCAGCCACGCGGCGACCGGCCACTCCTTCCAGGCGGCGAGGTCTTTGTTGCGCAGGAGGTCGGCGCGCGGATGCTCCTTGGGGTACCCGCGCGGGATGCTTTTGAGCTGTTCGTGAGCGCTGACCGTCACCCCGGCTCCTGCGACCTCGGCGATGGCCTTCCGCAGCTCTTCGCCCGACTCGTCGGCCGAGACCGCATCGCGATATCTGGCCAGTTGGTCGGTCGCCATCATGTGGCATCCGGCGCCGACCCCGAGGCCGTGCGCGGAGAACTGCACGTAGCCGC
>DMKW01000075.1:0-1197 GCA_003454135.1 Microbacteriaceae bacterium | reverse complement strand
CACCTTCGCCTCGCCGAATTCGCCGGCGAGCAGCCCCAACAGCGCGGTCATCGGCGCGAGCACGCTCTCGTCGTAGACGCTCTTGTGCTCGGTCCAGTAGCCCTTGGAGTTGTCGGCTTCCAGACCCTCGTAGAAGTCGACCGCGGCCTGAGGCCACCCGTGGAACGCGGTAGCGGTGTCGGTGGTCACGGGACATCCTTTCGGCAGGGGTGTCATCATTCTGCTCCCGTTCCGCTCCGATGTCGTCGGCAGTGCCAGGTGGCACCGGTGTGGCGGGGGGATAGTCCCAACGGGTGTCGCTCTGCAGGTTCGACGGCTAGCCTTCTTTCCAGGGGGTAGTCAGGATGCCTTCGGGGAGGCGGTGGATCGGATGGCCAGGGACGGTCGAGCGCGGGTAGTGCGAAATGGGCAGTGGGGCTTCATCTTTCTGTTGGCGTATGTCGGAGCCGCGATCTATTTCATTTCTGTGTCGGATGGCTCATTTTGGGGAGTCGTCCTTGGACTGCTCCAGGCGATCGTCTGGCCGGTATATGTCGTCTACCACGTGTTGCGTTTGCTCGCCGCCTGATCGCTGAGACGGCCGCGTATGACCGATCACCCCGAGCGCCGGATGCTCCTCGACACTGCCGCACTGTATTTCCGCGCGTTCTACGCGGTGCCCGACTCTGTGCGGGCGCCGAACGGGATGCCCGTGAACGCCGTTCGCGGGCTGCTCGACATCATCGCGCGGCTCGCTTCCGAGTTCCAGCCGACAGAAATCGTGGCCTGCTGGGACGACGACTGGCGACCGCAGTGGCGCGTGGATCTCATCCCCACCTACAAGACCCACCGGGTTGCCGAGGTGGGGGACGAAGTCCCTCCGATTGAGAAGGTTCCCGACTTGCTCACACCGCAGGTCGCGGTCATCCGGGAGGTGCTCGGCGCGCTCGGAGTGCCGGTGATAGGTGCCCCCCATCACGAGGCAGACGATGTAATCGGCACGCTGGCATCGCATTCTGCGATCCCCGTGGATGTCGTTACCGGCGACCGCGACCTCTTCCAGGTGATCGACGACTCCCGCGAGGTGCGGGCGATCTACACCGGTCGCGGCATGTCACGGCTTGAGGTTCTGACGGATGCCGCGCTAGAGGCTAAGTACGGAGTCATCCCGGCGCAGTACGCGGACTTTGCGGCAATGCGCGGAGACGCCTCGGATGG
>DMKW01000274.1:433-2550 GCA_003454135.1 Microbacteriaceae bacterium | reverse complement strand
TAGGCCTGGTCCGTGCTGTAGTTGATCGAGGTTTGCGCGGGCGTCGCATCCGTCGTGTTGTTGTAGTCCTTGTTCTGCGCCATGACGAGGATCTTGCCCGTGCCGGGCTGCAGGGCCACGGCCGCCGACCCGAGCGCGAATCGCGTCTCGGTGTTCGGGGTCGTCTTATTGATCTGAGCCTGAGCGACGTCCTGCTGGTCGAGGTCGAGGCTCGTGTAGATCTTGTAGCCGCCATGCGTCCAGTTGGCCGCCCGGTCCGGCTTGCTCGCGCCGAGCGCCGTGAGGTTGGGAACGTTGCGCACGACGTAGTCGCAGAAGAACTTGGCGTCGGCGGCGTTGAGGCAGCCGTTGTTGGGCAGGCTCAGCTTGATGTAGGACGCGATCGGCGTGGCGACGGCGTCATCGTGCTGCTTCTGCGTGATCTTGCCGAGTTCGAGCATGTCATCGAGGATGATGTCCCGGCGCACCTTGTTGACCGGGTAGTGCTTGGGGTTGTCGAGACGCTGGTCGTTGGGCTGTTGCACGATCGCGACGAGGCTCGCCGCTTGCGGGAGGGTGAGGTCCTTGGCGTCGATGCTGAAGTAGCGCTCCGCCGCCGCTTCGATGCCATAGGTGACCCCGCCGAAGCCCGTAATGTTGAGGTAGGCGAGCAGGATCTCCTTCTTGGAGTAGCGCTTCTCGAGACCGATGGCGAGCTTCATCTCGGCGAGCTTGCGGTCGGGCGTGGCCTTGATGGCGTCTTTGTATGCCGCTTTGATCTTGGCGGGGGTATCTTGCTGCAGCGCCTCCTGCACCCGAATGTTCTTCACGAGCTGCATCGCGAGCGTCGATCCACCCGTCGTGCCGGTCTTCGTGACGAAGCCGATGCCGGCTCGCACGAGGGACTGCAGGTCGACGCCGCCGTGTTCGTAGAAACGACGATCCTCGCCGGCGACCGCGGCATCCTTCACAAACTGGGACACGCCGGCCCACGCGACTTCCTGGCGGTTCTGGTCGTACACCGTGGCGATCTGCACGGGAGCGCCGCCGCGAAGCGCATAGATCTCGTTGCGCTGCGACTGGCCACCGATTTGGATGTAGTCGGGGAGGTTGTCGAAGATGCCGATCGCACCGTTGGCTGCGGAACTCGTGACGGCAAGAGCGGGCGTGATCATGGCGGTGACGAGCACGCCGGCGAGGGCGCTGAAAGTGACAAGGCCGATGAGGCCGCCGATCACACCTGACGGCTTCACTTTTTGGGCAGACATAAAACTTAGGGTAACCGATCGACTCTAGCGCCGTGGCGACGCGGGGGCGCGGCTCACGGGCACACGGGGCCGGGGTCTACCCCGTTGACTTTTCCGCCGTTGCCGACGGTGAGAACGACCGACGCGTCCGTGCCGGTCTGCGTGCCGGCCGCCGGGTTGGTGGCCAGCACCTTGCACAGGTCGCTTGGATCGCTCGATACCCAGCTGTAGCTGATGCTGGACTTGGCGAATCCATCGGCCACGAGGGTGGTCACCGCGGCGGCGCGCGCGGTGCCGACCACGTCCGGCATCGTGGTCGCCAGCGTGCCGTCACTCGTGTACACGGTCACCGTGTCGCCGAGCGCCGCGACGGTGCCCGCTGCCGGGTCGGTCTTGGCGACCTGGCCGGCAGGCACAGACGACGGCACCGTGCCGCCATCCACGACCGTGAACTCGAGGCTCTCGAGCAGCGTCTTCGCCGCGGCCGGCTGCTGCCCGGTGACGTCGGGAACCGAGACGCCCCTGCCTTTGAGCAAGGACTGGTCGGGTGCGGGGAAGGCGCCGCCGCGATAGGCGGGGTTCGAGTCGAGTGACTTCATCGTGGCCCGGAAGATGTTGAACTTGGTGTTGTATCCGTTGGTGCCGGCGATGCTGATGTTGCGGAGGCTCTGGTCGCCCTGGGGATTCTTGGCGGTCCTGAGGCTCGGAGTGCCCTGGATGTTGCCCACCCAGACGGCGAGCGCGGCCTTGGTAGTCGTGGCGATAAGCCAGTTGTGGTAGGAATTGTCCGTCGTTCCGGTCTTGCCCACGATCGGCACGCCGTCTTTCGGGCTGCCCGGAGCTCCGGTGCCGGACTTCATCACGGTCGCGAGGGCGTAGGCCACCGTCGAC
>DMKW01000274.1:0-270 GCA_003454135.1 Microbacteriaceae bacterium | reverse complement strand
CGATGTTCGCGGTGATGGTCTGGCTGCAGTTCGTGTCCTGGCCCGGGAGCCCCTTGCCGTCCGGACCAACGATCTTGTCGACGATGGTCGGGGCGCAGTACACGCCGTTCGCCCCGATCGTGGCGATCGCTGCCGCCATGGTGAGCGGCGCGATCTCGTTGGTGCCGAGCACGGAGGATGGGTCGACGCGCAGGGGCGACTTGTGGCTGGGGGAGTCATCGGCCCGGTGCACGCCCATTGCCGTCGCATCGGAGCGGATGTCGCACAGGT
>DMKW01000007.1:15187-15307 GCA_003454135.1 Microbacteriaceae bacterium | reverse complement strand
AGATCACCGAGAGGGCCACGAACGAGCCGACGACCGTCGCAACGAAACGCACCACGGCCCGCCGCGGCGTCCGTACCGTGAAGTGCCGCAGGTTCACGGCGATGAGCCCGGCGATCACGA
>DMKW01000007.1:14489-14947 GCA_003454135.1 Microbacteriaceae bacterium | reverse complement strand
CGAAAGAGCAGGCCGAGCGGATGCAGCGGGCCGTACCTGGCCGGGGTGAAGATGCTCACGAACGGGCCGATCGCCGTGATCATGAGAGCCGCCGAAAGCAGGCTCCTCGCCTCGTGATGTGAACTGCGCGCCCAGCGAAGGCCCGGCCGGGAACCGGAGAGCACGAGCCCGAGGATGAGGCCGGCGACCGCCGCGATCAGCCGGAAGAGGTCCGATGGCTGACCGGAGTACAGAAAGACGACGGTGAGGGCCGTGAAGCCGAGCACACGCACGCGACGTCGCCACAACGGACCGGCGAACGCGCTCGCGGTGAGCACGGTCCCCGAGATTGCGGTGAACGGGTCGAGCACGATGGTTTCCTGGATGCCGACGGCCCAGAACTCTTTCGCCATGAGACCGGCGGCCTGCAGCAGCATCCCGACCCCCGCGCCGATGAAGGGCGTGACCACGAAGGCGAG
>DMKW01000007.1:2436-14337 GCA_003454135.1 Microbacteriaceae bacterium | reverse complement strand
AGCAGCTCGAGGATGCTCGACGCGAAGAGCACGGAGGTGATCGGCGAGAAGACGTTGTGCGTTTCATTGAACGTGTCGAGCCCAGTGCCGACGATCGTCCTGAGACCGGGCCGCGGGCCGCGGATGAGGGAACCGGTGGCGAAGGCGAGAACGAGCATGAGGCCGGCGATCGACAGGCTGACCCGCCGACCGGCGAACCACCGACTCACGACAGGCCCCATCGGGAGTAGAGGGTCGGCAGCGCCTGGTGGATGGCGTACTGCACCGTGTGCCAGTCGTGCGCGGTGCCCGGCGAGCGGATGAAGTGCACCGTCATCCCCGCGACGCTCGCCGCTTGGGACACGGTTGCCGCGGCCGCGCCATAGCGCGTGTCATTCTGTCCGACGGCGAAGATGCCGAGGGTATCGGCATACGGGGCGCCGGCGGCGAGCAGCGCGATCGGCGTCGCCGCCTGGTAGGCGGCGACCGAACCGCCGAACGCGCTCGCGATGGTCGCGGCCACCGTGCCGCGCACCGGAGCCAGCTGGCCGGAGACGTCGAAGATGCTGCCGTAGAGCCCCCGGTACTTCGCGCCGAGCTGGATCGAGCACGTTCCTCCCTCGGAGAAACCGCCGATCGCCCAGTACTTGCGGTCCTGCAGCACGTGCAGGTGGGTGGTGATCCAGTCGGGAACATCCACGGTGAGATAGGTCGCCGCATTGCCGAGCGGCGAGTCGAGGCACATCGGGTTGAGCTGCGGCGCCCCGAGCTGGTCTGGAATGACGACGATCGGCGCGAGGCCCTGGTGGTCGTGGGCGTAGGCATCGAGGATGGCCGCGAGGGCACCCGAGGTCAACAGGCTGGACGGCGCTCCCGGCTGCCCCGACAGCATCTCCAGCACGGGCAGTTTCGGCGCGTTCTTCACGAGGGCGGCCGGCGGCAGATAGACGATCGCCGCCCGGGCGGCGAAGTGAGAGGCGGTCGCGGGGATCGTGACCGTTCCCACCTTTCCGACGGGCGGGAGATCCGCCGGCGCGTGCCACGTCTCCGCGAGGGTCGCGGTCGGCTGCGCGGTCGGCGTGGGTTCCTGGGACGCCTTCGGCAGGGCGAGTGGGGAGACATGGCCAACGCCGAGGGCCGCCCCGAGGGTGGGGAACTCGGCGACATCTGCATTGATGCCCACGCCGCCCATGAGGGCGAACAGGAACACCGAGGTGACGGCGAGCGACAACCGCCAGGCCCGCGAGCGCCAGATTCCGGCGAGCGCGAATCCGATACCGGCGACGCCGAGGCCGAGCCAGAGCCGGGTCATCGGAGTGAGGGACACGCCGAACGTGTTCCAGACGTCGCTGATGAGCCACGCGAGCAGGTAGCCAACGCCCAGGCCGATGGCCGCCCCGGCGAACTGCACCGGCAGCCAGCGCCGCGACGGACGCTTCGTGGCCAGCGCGACGAACGCGGCGGCGCTCAGGCAGTAGACGACGATCGGAAACGGTCCGTTTTCGATATGCAACGCCCACAGGGCACTCATCACTGTTGAGCCTCTTCCCTCACCCCGCTGGCGAGCCGACACCAATTATGGGAGGGGAATCTGGCGTATTCCCGCGTATTGGCGCTCTCTGTGAGAAGGCTCAGAGAGCACAATGCAGAGTCACAGCGGGCGTCCGGTTTGGGGTCGTCGAGCGGCGTCTCCCATAATCACCGAGTCGCTAACGGTGCCAATTCGTGCAGTCGGGGCCGACGCGTCGGCCCACTTTGCACGCGATGGCCCGTGCGGCGCGAGCCACGGCGGGAGGAGCGGCGCGAATGCCTGCTAGAACCCGAGGCGGCCGAGCTGCTTCGGGTCGCGCTGCCAGTCCTTCGCCACCTTCACGCGCAGCGACAGGAACACCTGCTTGCCCACGAGCGGCTCGATCTGGGTGCGGGCGCGGGCGCCGACCTCCGCGAGCCTCGAGCCCTGGTGGCCGATGATGATGCCCTTCTGGCTGTCCCGCTCCACGAACAGGTTCGCGTAGATCTCCACGAGATCCTTGTCGTCGCGCTCCACTATGTCGTCGATCGTCACGGCGATCGAGTGCGGCAGCTCGTCTTCGACGCCCTCGAGCACAGCCTCACGGATGAGCTCGCTGATGCGATCCTCGAGCCCCTCCTCGGTCACGGCGTCGGCCGGGTAGAGTGCGGCCGACACCGGCAGGAGCCGGATGAGTTCGGTGGCGAGCGTGTCGAGCTGGATGCGACTCGTCGCCGATACGGGGATGATCGCCTCCCAGTCGCGCAGCTCCGAGACGGCGAGCAGCTGAGCCGCAACCGTCGGGCGCGATGCCGCGTCGATCTTCGTCACGATCGCTACCTTCTTGGCTCGCGGAAACGAGTCGAGCTGTTCGTTGATGTAGCGGTCGCCGGGCCCGATCTTCTCGTTCGCCGGCATGCAGAAGCCTACGACATCCACGTCTCCGAGGGTCGACTGCACGATGCTGTTCAGCCGTTCGCCCAGCAGCGTGCGCGGGCGGTGCATCCCCGGCGTGTCGACGAGGATCAGCTGGCCGTTCTTCTGGTGCGCGATGCCGCGGATGGCGCGGCGGGTCGTCTGCGGTTTGGACGATGTGATGGCGACCTTCTCGCCGACGAGCGCGTTCGTGAGGGTCGACTTGCCGACGTTCGGGCGCCCGACGAACGACACGAAGCCGGCCCTGAAATCGGCTGGTGCCTGGGGCTCATTCGCCACGGTCGTCTCCATTGCTTGGTTTGCCGAACGCCGCCTGCGCATCGATGAGGGCCTGGTCGCGCTCGACGAGCACGGTACTGAGCCGCTTGCGACGACCCTCCGTGCGCTCGGCGGTAAGGATGAGTCCAGAATACGTGGCCACGGAGCCGGTCAGCGGCAATCGACCGAGCGCCTTCGTGAGCAGGCCGCCGACGGAGTCGACGTCGTCGTCTTCGAGGTCGATCGCGAACAACTCGCCGAGTTCATCCACGGGGAGGCGCGCGCTCACGCGGAACACGCCGTCGGCGAGTTCCTCGATCTCCACGACTTCGTGGTCGTATTCGTCTGAGATGTCGCCCACGAGTTCCTCGATAAGGTCTTCGAGCGTCACGAGCCCTGCGATTCCGCCGTACTCGTCCACGACCATCGCGAGATGGTTCGATTCGAGCTGCATCTGGCGCAGCGTGTCATCCGCCTTCTTCGACTCGGGAATGAAAAGGGCCGGGCGAACGAGTTCGACCACCGTCAGCTCGTCCATGCCGAGCGGGCGTTCGTAACTGAGCCTGGCCACGTCCCTCAGGTACAGGATGCCGCGCACCTCGTCCACGTCCTCGCCCATCACCGGCATGCGCGAGACGCCCTTGCTCAGGAAGAGGCCCATCGCCGCCCCCAGGTTCTCGGTGTCGTCGATCGTGACCATGTCGGTGCGCGGGATCATCACCTCGCGAACGACGGTGTCGTTGAATTCGAAGATCGAGTGGATGAGCTCGCGGTCGTCCTCCTCGAGCACCTTGTCTTCCGTGGCCTCGTCCACCATGCTCAGAAGCTGCTCCTCCGACGAGAAGCTCGCGCGACGGCCCGGCGTGACCCGGTTACCCACCGCGACGAGGGCCGCGGCCACCGGCCCGAGCAGCACGCGAATCGCGTGAACGACCCACGCGGACCAGCGCGCGATCGCTCGAGCGTGCACTCGTCCGACGCTCCGCGGGCTCGAACCGACGAGCACGAACGAAACGGTGATCATGATGAGCGCCGAAGCGAACAGCGCCCACCACCAGTCGGCGAACACGTAGGCGAACGAGAGTGACACGAGCACGGCGGCCGTCGTCTCGGCGACGACGCGCATGAAATTGACGGCGTTGACGTGCGCGCCGACGTCCCCGGCGATCGCGAGCAGGGAGTTGCGTGCCCTCGAGTGCGCGGCAATCTCGAGCAGGTCGTTGCGCGAGAGCACGCCGAGGGCCGCGTCTGCCGCGGCGAGCAGGCCACCGAAGATCACCAGCAGAACGGCGACGCTGACGAAGATCGGGATCATGCGTCTATCGTCGTCGCTCGGCCAGCGAGAAACCAGCGAGGATGTCGCGCTGCACGCCGAACATTTCCTTCTCCTCGTCAGGCTCGGCGTGGTCGAAACCGAGAAGGTGCAGGATGCCGTGGGTCGTTAGGAGCAGCATCTCGTCGAGCGGGCTGTGGCCGGCGGTCTCCGCCTGGGCGACGGCCACCTGCGGGCACAGCACGATGTCGCCGAGCAGACCGGCCGGTGTCATCGCGTCCTCGGTTCCCGGACGCAGCTCGTCCATGGGAAAGCTCAGCACGTCCGTGGGCCCGGGCTCGTCCATCCACTGCAGGTGGAGTTGCTCCATGGCGCCCTCGTCCACGAGGATGATCGCGAGTTCGGCATCCGGATGCACGTGAAGCTGGTCGAGCGCAAAGGTCGCGAGCCGCTGCAGAGCGGCCTCGTCGACCGGGATCACGGACTCGTTGTTGATCTCGATCGACACGTTCAGCGTCCCCATCTCTTGCCCAGGCGATCCTGGGGTTGCCGGCCGGAGCGACGCTCCGAGCGGTTGGCGCCTTCCGACGCCTGCTGCCGTTCGAACTTCTGCGCCTGCCTCTCGGCGTCGTACTTCGTGTACGCGTCGACGATGCGGCCGACGAGGCTGTGCCGAACGACATCATCGCTCGTGAGGCGGGCGAAATGGATCTCTTCGAGCGATTCGAGCACGCGGGTGACGAGTTGCAGTCCGCTCGCCCCGGCCGGCAGGTCTACCTGGGTGACGTCGCCGGTCACGACCATCTTCGATCCGTGCCCGAGCCGCGTGAGGAACATCTTCATCTGCTCCGGCGTCGTGTTCTGCGCCTCATCGAGCACGATGAACGCCTCGCTGAGGGTCCTGCCGCGCATGTAGGCGAGGGGCGCGACCTCGATCGTGCCCGCAGCGAGCAGCTTGGGCACGATTTCGGGGTCCATCATCTCGTTGAGCGCGTCGTAGAGCGGGCGGAGATATGGATCGATCTTGTCAGTGAGAGTGCCGGGCAGGTAGCCGAGGCGTTCGCCGGCCTCGACCGCCGGACGGGTGAGGATGATGCGGCTCACTTCCTTGCGCTGCAGCGCCTGCACGGCCTTCGCCATCGCGAGGTAGGTCTTTCCGGTTCCGGCCGGCCCGATGCCGAACACGATCGTATTCTCGTCAATCGCGTCGACGTACTGCTTCTGGCCGAGCGTCTTCGGACGGATGCTCCTGCCTCGGCTTGTGAGAATCGCCTGGCTCAGCAGTTCGGCCGGGCTCACCCGCGGGTCCGCGTGCAGAATTCTCGCCGACTCTTCGACGTCACGCTGGCCCAGTTCCTGGTCGCCACGCACCATCGTCACCAACTCCTCCACCAGCCTCGCGGCCGCTCGCACCTGGTCGGCATCGCCGTCCATAGTGATTTCGTTGCCGCGCACCAGCACCTCGACGCGCGGAAACTGCTTCTCGATGGTCTTCAGCAGCCGGTCCTGGGGACCGAGCAGGCGAACCATGGCTACGCCGTCCACCCGCAACTCGATGTGCTCGCGGTCGCCCGAGGCGGACGCGCCTGAACCGAATCGTTCGCTACTGGCCAAGGGTTCCTTCCGTCAGGCGGCCGCCGGCGGTGTCGTCGGCGAGCAGGTGCGCGTGCACGTGGAAGACCGTCTGGCCGGCCGACGGCCCGGTGTTGAAGACGAGACGATATTCACCGCGGGAGTGCTCGGTCGCGAGTTGCTGCGACACCGCCACGATCTCGGCGAGAAGCCCGACATCCCCGGCGGCAAGCTCGCTGACGTTGCTGTACAGCTCCGTCTTCGGGATCACAAGCAGATGCACCGGCGCCTTAGGCGCGATATCCCGGATCGCGATGATGCGCTCGTTTTCGAACACGACGTCGGCCGGGATCTCCCTCGCGATGATCCTCGTGAAGATCGAACTCTCCTGAATGCCGGCCATCTCTTTAGTTTAGAAGACCACGGCCGACACAGGAGCGGCGTTCGCTACCAGCGGCCGAGTTGGGCGTTGAGCACGGCGATCGCGGCGGGTCCCGCCGTCGACGTGCGAAGGATGGTGTCGCCGAGCCGCACGAGGGTCGCGCCGGCCCCCTCGAGCCGGCTCAGTTCCGACGGCGCGATGCCGCCCTCCGGTCCCACGACGAGAACCACGTCGCGGTCGTCGGGCTCGAGCGCGGTGATCGCCGTCTCGGCGGATGGCTCGAGCACTAGCATCCTCGCGTCGTTCGCCAGCGTCGCGAGCACGCTCGTCGACGACAGGGCGGCGACCTCCGGGATCCACGCGCGCATGGACTGTTTGCTCGCCTCGCGCACGATCGCGCTCCACCGATCGTGGCCCTTGCGCACCTTGGCGCCCTCCCACTTCACGATCGAGCGCTGCGCGGCCCACGGGATCACCCCGTCCACGCCGAGCTCGGTCGCCTGCTGCACGGCGTACTCGTCACGGTCGCCCTTGGCGAGCGCTTGGGCGAGCCACACCGCGGGGCTGTTCGCGGGTGTCCGTTCGACCGTGACCACCTCGACGACGAACTCGCCGGGTTCGGCCGACACGACGCTTCCCGAGACGACGAGCCCGGCGCCGTTGCCGACAACGATCGACTCGCCGATCGCGATGCGGCTCACGGTCACCGCGTGCCGAGCCTCGGGACCGGTGACCGAGACGCGAGCGCCGACACTCGCCTCGGTGAGCTCCTCGTTCAGGTAAAAATGGGCCACGGGGCTCAGATGTTGAGGAAGCGGTCGCGGAGCTTCTGGAACAGGCCCTGCTGGAAGTGCGTGAGCGTGGGCGGGGACGACCGGTGGGCGCCCGCGAACTGCTTGATGAGCTCCTGCTCCCTGTGGCTGAGCTTGCTCGGCGTCGTCACCTGCACGCCGATCTTGAGGTCGCCGCGACCGCTGCCGCGCAGCCTCGTCACCCCCCGGTCCCTGATCGTGATGACCTCGGCGCTCTGCGTGCCCGGTTTGATGTCGACGGCGACCTCGCCGTCGAGTGTCTTCAGGGTCGTCCTGGTGCCCAGGATGGCATCCGTCATCTGCACCTCGAGAGTCGCGAGCAGGTCGTCGCCGTTGCGGCTGAAGACGTCGTGGTGCCGCACCTTGATCTCGAGGTAGAGGTCGCCGTTCGGACCACCCGCGGGGCCGACCTCGCCCTGGCTCGGGAGCTGCAGGCGCAGCCCGGTGTCGACTCCGGCCGGGATGTCGACCGGGATCGTGCGGCGCGCGCGGATGCGGCCCTGGCCCTGGCAGGTCGGGCACGGGTTGGGGATGATCGTTCCGTAGCCGCGGCAGGTGCCGCACGGGCTCGATGTCATGACGTTGCCGAGGAGGCTGCGCACGGCCCGCTGGATCTGTCCGCTGCCGCGGCAGATGTCGCACGTTACCGGCTGGGTGCCCGGCGCGCAGCACGAACCGTTGCAGGTCTCGCACAGCACGGCCGTGTCCACCTCGACGTCGCGGGTCGTACCGAAGATGATTTCGTCCAGATCCACTTCGACGCGCACAAGCGCATCCTGTCCCCGCTCACGACGGGAACGCGGCCCCCGAGTCGCGCCTCCCCCGAAGAAGGTCTCGAAGATGTCGCCGAACCCGCCGAAGTTCGCTCCCCCGCCGCCACCGCCGAAGCCGGCCTGCGGGCCAAGATCGTACTGCTGTCGCTGCTGCGGATCTGACAGCACGTCGTAGGCGTGGGTCACGAGCTTGAACTGCTCCGAGGCATCCGCCCCGGGGTTTACGTCCGGGTGGAGCTCCCGCGCGAGACGGCGATACGCCTTCTTGATCTCGTCAGTCGTCGCGTTACGGTCGACGCCGAGTACTTCGTAGTGGTCAGCCAATCCAATTCCTCAATACATGAGGGACGCGTGCCCGTCCGGGGCGCCCCTAAGTGTCGTCGCCCCAGTTCGGACGACTTCTGGTCATTCTTCGCCGAGCAAACGGGAAAGGTAACGAGCAACGGCTCTCACCGCGGCAATATTGTTCGAATAGTCCATTCGGGTCGGACCGATCACGCCCAGTCGAGAAACCTCGCCCCCGGACGCCGTGTAGCCGGTCGTGAGCACTGATGTCTCGCCGAGGCCGAACGACGCGTTTTCGCTGCCGATGCTCACCGAGAAGCCGTTCTGGTCCGGTTCCATTTCGCCGAAGAGCCGCAACAGGGTCACCTGCTCCTCGATGGCTTCGAGCACGGGGTAGATACTCCCCGTGAAGTCTTCCTCGGTGCGCACCAGATTGGCCGCACCGGCCATCACGAGCTTGTCCTGGCGATTCGCGAGCACTTGCTCGATGAGGGCCATGGCGATGTGCTTCACCGCGGGCGCCTCGCCTGGCGGGAACTGGGCGGAGAACGTCGCGAGCTTCTCCGCGGCGTCCGCGAGCGCGAGGCCTCCCAACAGTGTGTTGAGTTTCGAGCGCAACTGGGCGAGGAATTCCTCGTCGAGCCCCGCGGCAACGTCGATGAGTCGCTGCTCGACCCGGCCTGTGTCGGTAATGAGCACGGTCATCATCCGCGTGGCGGTGAGGCGAACCAGCTCGACGTGGCGGATGCGGGACCGGGTGAGCGACGGATACTGCACGAGCGCGACCTGGTGCGTGATCTGGGAGAGCAGGCGGACAGTACGACCGAGAACCTCGTCGAGGTCGGCAGACGCACCGAGGAACTTCTCGATCGCGGTGCGCTGCGCGGCGCTTAGCGGGCGCAGATCCGCCAGCTGGTTGACGAAGACGCGGTAGCCCTTGTCGGTGGGGATGCGACCGGACGAGGTGTGCGGCGCGGCGATGAGCTCCTCTTCTTCGAGGAGCGCCATGTCGTTGCGGATCGTCGCCGCCGAGACCCCGAAGGAATGCCGGTCCACGATCGACTTGGAACCGACCGGCTCTCGGGATGCCACATAGTCCTGCACGATGACGCGCAGCACATCCAGCCCTCGCTCTGACACCATCGCACATCACCTCCGGTCTTTAGCACTCGCGACTACAGACTGCTAATTGTATCGCGACACGCTGGGACGCAGGCATTGCACGCGGAGTGAAACGCGCAGTACCTTATGCATGAGCTTGCGCACTGCCCAGGCAACCGGGGGAAACATCGAGCGCGCAGGTCCAGATCGAGCCTGTCACCAGGTTCGAGCCGCCCATTTGAAAGGCAACGCACATGACTGACCCAACACCGCAGCCCGTGGCTCCTCAGCCGGCTGCACCGCTGACCGCTGCCGAAGACAAGCAGTGGGCGTCGTTCGCGCACTTCGGCGGCATCCTCTGGATTCTGCCGTCCCTCATCATCTTCCTCGTGTTCAAGGATCGCGGAAACCTCACGCGCCAGGAATCCAAGGAGGCGCTGAACTGGCAGATCACGTGGATCGGTGCCTGGATCATCCTCGAGATCCTGTGGATCATCACCGCGGCGGTCTTCTTCCCGCTCGCGCTGCTGATCGGGTTCCTCCAGTTCGCCCTCTACGTGGTCAACCTCGTCTTCTCGATCCTCGGCGGCGTCAAGGTCAACGGCGGCGGCAGCTACCGCTACCCGGTCGCCGTCCGCCTCATCAAGTAGCGCGAACACCGCGTCAGACCCGGGGCCCGGAAGCATCGCTTCCGGGCTCCTTGCTTTAATGGGGTCATGTCCGAAACCACACCGCCAGCCGGAAACCCCTACCAGACCGCTCAGCCGTTCAGCCCGGCCGACGAGAAACTCTGGGCGACACTCATCCATTTGGGCGGGATCTTCTTTTACTTTCTGCCAGCCCTCATCGGCTACATCGTTCTGAAAGACCGCGGACCGTTCATCCGCCAGCACAGCACCTCGGCGCTGAACTTCCAGCTCACCGTGCTGCTCGGCTACGCGGTCGGACTCTTCACGATCTGGATCTTCTTCATCGGCGCGATCATCCTCGCCGCCGTCGCTGTGGTCAACATCGTCTTCAGCATCGTCGCAGCGGTCGCGGCAAACCGCGGCGAATACTACGTGTACCCGGTAGCGATCAGGTTCATCGTCGCGTAGCGACCCCGGTACTACTCGTCGAGCAGTCGCCTCACGACGGCGTCGGCGAGCAACCGGCCTCGCAGCGTCAATCGAATAGTGCCGCGAAGTGCCGCAGCGCCGTCCACGAGCCCGTCGCCGATGAGCCCGGCGACGGCCGTGCGCGCCGGCGCGGGAAGCTCAGCCACGGGGAGGCCATCGCGAATACGCGTGCGCAGGAGCACGCGCTCCACCCGCCGGGTCTCGGGGTCGAGGGCCTCCCGGCCGGCCGCCGGCGAGTGGCCGGCGAGGATCCGCTCGGCATATGCGGCCGGGTGCTTCACGTTCCACCAGCGCACACCGCCGACATGGCTGTGGGCTCCCGGGCCGACACCCCACCAGTCGTGGCCCTGCCAGTAGGCGAGGTTGTGCCGCGACCGATGATCGGCGGCGCTCACCTCGACGGTCGCCACCGCACCCTCCGCCACGCCGACCGGTCGCGACCAGTTGCTCACCTCGTACCATTCGTATCCGGCGGCGGCGAGCAGCTCGTCCGCGAGCTCGTACATGTCCGCCTGGAGATCCTCGTCGGGCTGGGCGACCTCGCCGCGCCTGATCTGCCTGGCGAGCTTGGTGCCGTCCTCGACGATGAGCGAGTAGGCCGACAGGTGGTCGGGTGACAGGGCGAGCGCCTGTTCGAGCGACGTCCGCCAGTCGTCGAGCGATTCGCCGGGGGTGCCGTAGATCAGATCGAGGCTCACCTCGAGCCCCGCGGCGCGCGCCCAGTCGACGACTAGCGGAACGCGTTCGGGGTCGTGGGTGCGTTCGAGCGTCGCGAGCACGTGCGGCACGGCGGACTGCATGCCGAACGACACCCGGGTGAATCCGGCCGCCGCGAGCGCCAGGAGGTAGCCGGCATCCACGGAATCGGGGTTCGCCTCGGTGGTTACCTCGGCTCCGCCCGCGAGCCCCCAGGTCTCCCGCACGGCGGCGAGCATGTCGCCGAGGTCCGTCACGGGGAGCATCGTCGGCGTGCCGCCCCCGAAGAACACCGTCGAGACGGCTCGCTCCGGCAGCCCCGCCCGCTCGAGGATCCCCTTGCCCATGGCGATCTCCGCGATCGCCTGTCCGGCGTAGTCGGTGCGTTTGGCCCCGCGCAGCTCGTCGGCGGTGTAGGTGTTGAAGTCGCAATAGCCGCAGCGCACCCGGCAGAACGGCACATGGATGTAGACGCCGAAGTTTCGCTCGTCGGCGCCAGACACGACGCTCGCGGGAAGCGCGCCGTCGATCGGGGCCGGATCGGCGATGGGCAGGGCGCTTGGCATGACCCGTCCATTCTCCCAGAGTCTGGATGGGTGCGAGTCGCGGGCGGCAACTCGCAAGATTCCTGAATTTCCGCAGGGCGAGGGTGTGCCAGCATTGGTGAGTGAGCGAAACCGAATTCGAACCGAGGTTCTACGTGCTCTGGGACGTCGACGGAACCCTCCTTCTCAACGGCGTCAACGCCGGCGGCCTCTACGGCGAGGCGCTCGAACTCGCGATCGGGCGCCCGCTCGAACGCCCGGTGCCGCGCGTGCACGGCAAAACCGACGGGCAGATCCTCTGGGAGGCGCTCGAGGAGAACGAGCTCTCGCCCGAGCTTCACCCCGTGGCATCCGCTCACCTCGACGCGCTCTCGCTCGAGCGGCACCTCGGCGGCAGCCGCCGGGAGATCGCCCCCGGCATCGTGGAGGCGGTCACCGCGGTCGCGGCGCGCGGCTTCGTCAATGCCCTGCTCACCGGCAACTCTGAAATGCGCACCCGGTACAAGATGGAGGGTGCCGGGCTCGACGCCGGGCTCTTCGACTGGGCGCATTCGTACTTCGGCGACGTCTCCCCCACCCGGTCCGAGATCACCCAGCGGGCCGCGCGCGACCTCGCCGGGCATCGCGTCGTGATCATCGGGGACACCCCGAACGACGGCGT
>DMKW01000007.1:1393-2204 GCA_003454135.1 Microbacteriaceae bacterium | reverse complement strand
ACCTCAGTCGACAGCGCCTGAGAGCTCGATCGGCCCGGACAGCACCTCGAAGTAGCGGCGAGTGTAGAAGGTCTGCGACATCCGGAGTGCCGGATACACGAGCCACCAGAGGGCGTTCGCCGGCCTCGAGAACGCGCTGATCTCGAGCCACACCGATCCGTCGTCCGTCTGCTCGACGATGAACGACTCCTCACCGCTCTCCGGATGCCCGTGAAGGGTGCCATAGGCAAACCCGCGACGCCGCGGTTCGTCGACCACGTACACGACTCGGGCGGGGGCCGGGATACGGAACGGCCCGAACGGAATTGACAGGCGCGCCGTGACGCCCGGCGTCACGAACGGCATGCCGTCCGGGCCGAAGACGACCTCATCCGCGTGGACTCCAACCTGGCTCGGGATCGGAGCTCCCGACGGATCGAACGAGACCGGCACGTAGGTCTGGTCGGTGACCGCGGCGGGTGCGTCGCTCAGCTCGACCCGGAATCCGCTTCTTGTCTGGATGCCCCACGCGAGCACGGTCGTCCACGCGTGACGCCAGCGATCGTCACCGTGGCCGACGCGCACGCGCTCGCGGAACGGACGAAATCCGGCCGGCGGGTTCACGAGCAGGTCGGATGCCTGCGTCGCACCGACGGCCGCGTACGTGACGGGGCGTTCCCAGAGCGGGAGCCTCGACATCTACTTCTTTTCTTTCTTTTCCGTGTCACCGGAGAGTGCCGCGATGAACGCCTCCTGCGGCACCTCGACCCGGCCCACCATCTTCATGCGCTTTTTGCCCTCTTTCTGCTTTTCGAGGAGCTTGCGCTTGCGG
>DMKW01000007.1:0-1309 GCA_003454135.1 Microbacteriaceae bacterium | reverse complement strand
GCTTGCGCTTGCGGGTGATGTCACCGCCATAGCACTTGGCGAGCACGTCTTTGCGCATAGCGCTGATCGACTCGCGTGCGATGATGCGCGCGCCGATGGCGGCCTGGATCGGCACCTCGAACTGCTGGCGAGGGATGAGCTTCTTGAGTCGCTCGGTCATGAGCACGCCGTACGCGTAGGCCTTGTCGCGGTGCACGATCGCGCTGAAGGCGTCAACCGCCTCGCCCTGCAACAGAATGTCGACCTTCACGAGGTCGGCCTCCTGCTCGCCGACGGGCTCGTAGTCGAGGCTCGCATAACCCTGGGTGCGGCTCTTCAGGTGATCGAAAAAGTCGAACACGATCTCGCCGAGCGGCATCGTGTAGTGCAGCTCCACCCGGTCCTCGCCCACATATTCCATGCCCTGCATGGTGCCACGGCGCCCCTGGCAGAGCTCCATGACCGTGCCGACGTAGTCCTTGGGCGTGAGGATCGACGCCTTAACGACCGGCTCGGACACGCTCGCGATCTTGCCGCCCGGAAACTCGCTCGGGTTGGTGACCGTGACCGTCTTCTTGTCATCCGTCGTCACCTCGTAGATCACGGAGGGCGCGGTCGCGATGAGGTCGAGACCGAACTCGCGTTCGAGGCGCTCGGTCACGATCTCGAGGTGCAGCAGGCCGAGGAACCCGCAGCGGAACCCGAAGCCGAGGGCGACGGATGTCTCCGGTTCGTACACGAGGGCCGCGTCGCTGAGCTTGAGCTTGTCGAGCGCCTCGCGCAGCACCGGATAATCAGAGCCGTCGATCGGATACAGCCCGGAGAACACCATGGGCTTCGGTTCGGAGTAGCCCTTGAGCGCGACCAGTGCGGGCTTCGCGAAGTTGGTGACCGTGTCGCCGACCTTGCTCAGGCGCACGTCTTTGACGCCCGTGATGAGGTATCCGACCTCCCCGACGCCGAGCCCCTTCGTGGGTGTCGGCTCGGGGGCGCTCACGCCGATCTCGAGCAGCTCGTGGGTGCTCTTGGTGCTCATCATCATCACCTTCTCGCGCGGTGACATCGAGCCGTCGATCATGCGCACGTAGGTGATGACGCCGCGGTACGAGTCGTACACGGAGTCGAAGATCATCGCGCGCGCCGGGGCCTTCGGGTCGCCGACCGGCGCGGGGATCGTGCGCACGACGAGGTCGAGCAGCTCTTCGACACCCATGCCAGTCTTGCCGGAGACCCGCAGCACGTCCTCCGGTTTGCCGCCGATGAGGCCCGCGATCTCCTTCGCGTACTTTTCGGGGTCCGCGGCCGGCAGATCGATCTTGTTGAGCACCGG
>DMKW01000005.1:5185-14958 GCA_003454135.1 Microbacteriaceae bacterium | reverse complement strand
TCTGGCGCCAGCCGGCCTGGTGGCTGCTCGGTCTCATCCAATTCGCCCGGCTCGCGATCGTGCAGGGTTTCACCTTCTGGCTGCCCGCCTACCTCGTGGTGGAGCGCGGCTTCTCGCTCGTGCAAGCCGGTCTCGTCGTAGCCCTCTCGTCGGCGATCACCGCGCCGGCCAACATCGCGGGCGGCATCCTCTCCGACCGGCTCGGCAGGCCCATCGCGGTCATCGGCGTCTCGCTCGGCGGGCTCGCGCTGCTGCTCGGGGTCGTCGGGCACCTGAAAGGCGTTGCGCTGCTCGTTGTGGTCGTCGCGGCCATCGCCCTGTTCATCCAGCTCTACTTCGGCCCGCTGTTCGCGGTGCCGCGGCAGATCTTCGGGCCTCGCGTCGCGGGCCTAAGTTCCGGCTTCGGCAACTTCTGCGCGAACCTCGGCGGCTTCACGTCGGCCCTGCTGCTCGGAATCCTCAAAGACACGACGGGGTCGTTCACCCTTGGCTTCCTCATTCTCGCGGTGGCCGCCGCGGTCTCCCTCGCCGCCACCATCACGCTCTCGAGGATCGCCCCACGGAATCCGCGCGAAGCCCCCGGTGGGTCGCAAACGGGCCAACAACCTCCCTCCCAGAGCCAACGACTAACATCGTCCTAGTTGCACGCGCGTGACAAGGGAGACCATTGGGCCTACTGGACAGCTTCGAGAAGGGTCTCGAGCGCGCCGTTAACGGTGCATTCGCGAAAACCTTCAAGTCGGGCCTGCAACCCATCGAGATCACTTCGGCACTGCGCCGGGAGCTCGACACCCAGGCCGCGGTGGTCGCTCGCGACCGCATTCTGGTTCCCAACAAGTTCACCGTGCGCCTTGCCCGCGGCGACTTCCAGCGCATGACGGCCATCGGCCCCACGCTCACCGACGAGTTCACGCAACTCGTGCAGCAGCACGCGGCGGCCCAGCATTACCAATTCTCCGGCGGCATCAGCATCACGCTCGCCGAGGATCCGGCCCTCAGCGAGGGCATGGTGCAAATCGATTCGGTGAGCGTTAAAGGCACCGTGTCGTGGACCCCGGTGCTGGATGTTGCGGGCAAGCGCTACCCGATCCTCAAGTCCCGCACCATCATCGGTCGTGGCAGCGACGCCGACATCACCGTGGATGACACCGGCATCTCCCGCAAACACGTCGAGATCCTCTGGGACGGCACGCGCGCCGAGGTGAACGACCTCGGCTCAACCAACGGCTCCCAACTCAACGGCGCTCCCGTGCACAAGGCGCCGCTTCCCCCCGACTCCGTGATCAACATCGGCCGCACGCGAATCGTCTTCCGCGTGCTTGCCCAGTCCGCGTCGGTCGACCAGTTCTCCGACCTGCGCGCCCCCGGCGATGACCCCGGTGGGCGGCGATGAGCGAACTCACCCTTCTGCTTCTTCGGTTCGGTTTTCTCTTCATCCTGTGGGCGTTCGTTTTTGCCGTTGTCTACGCCCTGCGGTCCGATCTCTTCGGCCAGCGCGCGCGTCGGCTCCCGGCCGAACCGACGGCGGCTCCCTTCGTCGCATCCGCGGTAGCGTCGGCTCGCGCTCCGGCGGCCTTCCCTGGGCAGGCGTCGGCGGTCGACGCCGCCACCGAAGCCTTCACGGTGGCGGCTCACTCGTCCATCGCCACCCGCCTCGTGATCACCTCGGGCCCCAAAGAGGGGCTCGAGCTGCACCTGCCGAAGGAGCCCCTCACGATCGGTCGGTCGAGCGAGAGCGGCCTTGTGATCCGCGACGATTACACGTCCACCCACCACGCGAGGCTCATGCTCTGGAGCGACGACTGGGTGATCCAGGACCTAGACTCGACCAACGGCACGTTCCTCAACGGCTCTCGGGTAACCCTTCCCACACCGGTACCGCTGAACACTCCGGTCAGGATCGGCACGACAAGTTTCGAACTTCGGCGGTAGGTGGATGGCCACATCGGGCAAGAGTGCGGCCGTTTCCCATGTCGGAAAGATCCGGGCCAACAACCAGGATTCCGGCTACGCGGGAGGGCAGCTCTTCGTCGTCGCCGACGGCATGGGCGGCCACGCCGGTGGTGACGTCGCCTCCGCGATAGCACTCAAGCGCATCATGGAGACGGACAAACCGTTCGCCTCGGCCGATGACGCCGAATTCGCCCTCCGGTCGGCGCTCAGCGCCGCGAACTCCCTGCTCGCCGAGACGGTGTTCGACCACCCGGAGCTCACGGGCATGGGCACGACGGTGAGCGCCATCCTGCGCTCGGGCGACAAGGTCGCCATCGCACATATCGGCGATTCGCGCATCTACCTCCTGCGGGACGGCACGCTCACGCAGATCACGGCCGACCACACCTTCGTGCAACGCCTCGTTGACAGCGGCCGCATAACGCCCGAGGAGGCCGCCGTTCACCCGCGTCGCTCGGTGCTCATGCGGGTGCTCGGCGATGTCGACGCCGCCCCCGAAATCGACACGACCGTGCTCGAGACCAGGCCGGGGGACCGCTGGCTGCTCTGCTCAGACGGGCTCTCGAGCTACGTCGCCGACGAGAGAATCGAGGCGGCGCTCAAGGGCTATCCGGATGTCCGGGCCGCGGCAGATCGGCTCGTCAAGGAGAGCCTCGACCAGGGTGCGCCAGACAACGTGACCGTCGTCGTCGTCGACGTGGACGAGACGCCGGACTCGTCATCGATTCCCGCTGTCGTCGTCGGCTCGGCAGCGTTGCCCCTCACCTTCGAAGGCGACCAAGCCCGACGCGCGGTGCGCCTGCCTGCCCTTTTGCTGCATCCGCTCAAGTCCACCCAGCAGGAGGACAGCCACTTCGAGCCGGAGTCGGACGAGTACCTCGACGAGCTCATCCTCGAAGACCGGCGCCGGGCGCGCAACCGCCGCGTCGCCTGGCTCGTGGGAATCGCGATCATCGCGATCGGCATCGTGATCGCGATCATCGCCGGGTATCGCTGGACCCAGTCGCTCTACTACGTGGGGGCAGACGGGCAGACCGTGGCGATCTATCGCGGCGTTCAGCAGGACATCGGGCCGATCTCGTTGCACAGCGTCTACGAGGAGACGAGCGTGCGGCTCAAGGATCTGCCGAGCTACACCCGCAAGACCGTCGAGGATACGATCAGCGCGAGCGACCTCGACGACGCCAAGAGCATCATCAAGCGACTGTCAGATGCCGCAAAGTAACAGCGAAGCACCTGCGTCGATCGGACAGCCGATCGACGCCGGAGCGCGTGCAACCTTCACCAATACGATCCGTTTGCGACTGCGGACCCCCGCAAAGCTCCGCAATCTCGAACTGCTTCTGGTTCTGCTCGCGTGTGTCATCAGCGGCGGATCCATCACCCTGGTGCAGCTCGGGGCGCTCGGCAAGATCGACCCGACGGTGCTCGTGATCGGCACGAGCCTCGGCCTGCTCGCGATTGCCATGCACGTGGTCATGCGGTTCGTCGCCCCGGAGGCCGATCCGTTCATCCTGCCCGTGATCACAGTGCTCAATGGCCTCGGCATCGCGGAGATCTACCGCCTTGACATCGCGAGGAAAGTGAGCGGATGGGAGTCGTCCGGCATCCGCCAGATCGCCTGGACCGCGATGGCCATGCTCATCGCCATCGCCGTGATCCTGCTCATCCGCAACCATCGCGTGCTCCAGCGCTACCGCTACGTCGCGATGTTCGTGGGCATCGGCCTGCTGCTGCTGCCGATGCTCCCCGTCATCGGCGAGACGGTGAACGGTGCGAGGCTCTGGATTCGCATCGGTTCCTTCAGCTTCCAGCCGGGTGAGCTCGCCAAGATCGCACTCGCGGTCTTCTTCGCCGGGTATCTCGTCACGGCGCGGGACAGCCTCTCGCTTGTCGGCCGCAAGCTGCTCTGGATGCGCTTCCCGCGCGCACGCGACCTCGGGCCGATCCTCATCATTTGGCTCGCCGCCATGATCGTGCTCATCTTCCAACGGGACCTCGGCACAGCCCTGCTCTATTTCGGTCTCTTCCTGGTGATGATCTACGTGGCGACGGGCCGCGCAAGCTGGGTCGTTCTCGGTCTCACGCTCTTCGTCGGCGGGGCCCTCGTCGCGAGCCAGGTGCTCGGTTACGTCGGCGGCCGGTTCCATGCCTGGCTCGACGCGTTCAACCCCACCGTCTACCAGGCGCAGGGCGGCAGCTACCAGCTCGTGCAGGGCATCTTCGGTCTCGCGCACGGAGGCCTCATCGGCACCGGCTGGGGCCAGGGGCGACCCAACATCGTTCCGCTCGCGGAGAGCGACTACATCATCGCGAGCCTCGGCGAAGAGCTCGGCCTCGCCGGACTGTTCGCCATCCTCGCCCTGTACCTGCTCTTCGTGTCGCGCGGATTCCGCATTGCCTTTTCCGGGCAGGATGACTTCGGCCGGCTGCTGGGCGTGGGGCTCTCGTTCGTCATCGCCCTGCAGGTGTTCATCGTGCTCGGCGGCGTCACGCGCGTGATACCGCTCACCGGTCTCACTACGCCGTTCCTCGCCGCCGGCGGCTCGTCCCTCGTGGCCAACTGGATCATCGCTGCGCTGCTTCTGCGCCTCTCCGACAGCGTGCGCAACCAGCCTCGATTGGTGGTGGAGTGATGAATAAGGAACTCAAGCGCGTGAGCACCGCCGTGCTGCTCATGTTCGTGGCGCTCTTCACCTCGACCACCATCATCACGGTCTTCCAAGTGGACAACCTCAACGCCGACAGCCGCAATGTGCGCACGCTCTACGACGGCTACTCGGCCGAGCGCGGGCCCATCCTCGTCAACGGCCAGGCCGTCGCGGAGTCGAAGCCCTCCGCCGACCAGTACAAGTTCCAGCGGGTGTACAGCAACCCCGAGCTGTATTCGGCGGTCACCGGGTACTTCACGCTCAACCAGGGCGACACCGGGGTCGAGGGCGCGCTCAACAACTACCTGAGCGGCAACTCCAACAGCCAGTTCTTCGCCAAGGTCAACTCGATCATCACCGGGCAGCCGCCGAAGGGCGCCGCCGTGTCACTCACCATCAACCCGAAGGTGCAGCAGGCCGCGTGGGACGCCCTCGGGGCCAACTCGGGCGCGGTCGTGGCGATCAACCCCAAGACAGGCGCGATTCTCGCGATGGTGTCGAAGACCGCGTACGACCCCAATGTGCTCGCCTCGCACGACATCAAATCCGTGATCGCGGCCTACAACCAGCTCATCGCCGACCCGAAGCATCCACTGATCAACCGCGCCATCGCCGGCGACCTCTATCACCCCGGTTCGGTCTTCAAACTCGTCGTGGCATCCGCCGCCATCGATAGCGGCAAGTACACGCCAGACAGCGAATTCCCCAATCCGGCGACCCTGCCGCTGCCCGGCAGCAGCACCTCGATCAACAACGCGGAGGGCGGCACGTGCGGCGGAACACCCACCGTCACGATCGCCACCGCCCTGCGTCTCAGCTGCAACATCCCCTTCGCCCAACTCGGGGCCGCGCTCGGTTCGAGCGAGATCTCCCGGTACACGAAGGCTTACGGTTTCGGACAGCCGCTCAAGGTGCCGATGTCCGTCACCCAAAGCTTCTACCCGCAGAACGCGGACGCCGCGAAGCTCATGCTGTCGTCGTTCGGACAGGATGAAGATCGCGTCACGCCCCTGCAGGTGGCGATGGTGTCGTCCGCGATCGCCAACGGAGGAAACCTGATGCAGCCGACGCTCATCGACCACATCGCGGCGCCCGACCTCTCGATCATCCAGCCCTTCCAGCAGACGGTGCTCAGCCAGCCGATCAGCTCCCAGACGAGCGCGACGCTTACCCAGCTCATGGTCAACAACGTGAACAGCGGCGCGGCCAACAATGCAAGAATAAACGGAGTGGATGTGGCCGGTAAGACCGGAACAGCACAGAACGGCGAGGGCAGGCCATACACGCTCTGGTTCACCGGTTTCGCCCCCGCAAACGATCCACAGGTTGCCGTCGCCGTGGTCGTTGAAAATGGCACAAGTTTCGGCAACGCGGTTGCGTCGCCAATCGCAAAGAAAGTCATTGAGGCGGTGCTGAGCAAATGAGACCCACGAGTGGCCTCACTTTCGGGGGACGATACCAACTCTCCAGTCGAGTGGCGATCGGCGGCATGGGGGAGGTCTGGCAAGCCACCGACCTCGTGATCGGGCGCACCGTCGCGATCAAGATCCTCAAAGACGAATATCTCGGCGACCCAGGCTTCCTCGAGCGGTTCCGCGCCGAGGCGAGGCACGCCGCCCTCGTGAACCACGAGGGCATCGCCAACGTCTTCGACTACGGGGAGGAGGAGGGCAGCGCCTACCTCGTCATGGAACTCGTTCCCGGCGAAGCTCTCTCCACCATTCTCGAGCGCGAACGCGTGCTCTCGACCGACCGCGTGCTCGACATCGTCGCGCAGACGTCGTCCGCCCTGCACGCCGCCCATTCGGCCGGGCTCGTGCACCGCGACATCAAGCCCGGCAACCTCCTGATCACGCCGGATGGCCGGGTCAAGATCACCGACTTCGGCATCGCGCGGATCGCGGACCAGGTTCCGCTCACCGCCACCGGCCAGGTCATGGGCACGGTGCAATACCTGTCGCCCGAGCAGGCCAGCGGTCACCCGGCCTCGCCGACCACCGACGTCTACTCGCTCGGCATCGTCGCCTACGAGGCGCTCGCCGGCCGCCGGCCGTTCACGGGCGAGTCGCAGGTGGCGATCGCCATGGCGCAGATCAATGAGTCGCCGCCCGACCTGCCCGTCACGGTCTCCGAGCCCGTGCGCAACCTCGTTTACGCGTGTATCGCCAAGAACCCCGCCGACCGCCCGCCATCGGCGGCCCACCTCGCGCGTGCCGCCCAGGCGCTCCGTCGCGGCGATGTCGCCGGTGCCGCCGCCGCCGTTCCCGGTGTGCTCGGCGCAGGCACCCTGCCCGCCCTGCAGCGCGAGAATTCGGTGACGCAGGCCACGCGCATCCTCACCGCCCCCGGCGGCGGCGCAACCTCGTTTAATCCGCAGACGGCCCAGACCGAGACCAAGGGCCGTAACCCGTGGACCTGGCCGCTCATCGCGCTCATCGGTCTCCTCATCATCGTGCTCGTCGGTACCCTCATCGCCCTCATCGCCAACCCGTCGAAGAACACGACCGCGCCGACGAGCACCCCGTCATCGTCTCCGTCGGCAACGCCCACCCCTACACCGACACCCACCAGCAACACCGTCAACGTGACCTCTGCCGCGCTCACGGGCAAGACCGAAGACGAGGTGCGCACCCTGCTCGACCAGATGGGCCTCGCCGCCAACGTCATCCCGAATGCCGCCCCGGCGCCGTCCGCGGACAAGGTCGGGCTCTCGTTCTTCGTCGACCCGACCGGAAACGTGCAAAAGGGCACCACCATCACGGTCAAGCTCTACGGCGCCGTTCCCACGCCGTCGCAACCCGCCGCGATGACGGCGCCCGCCGGTCCATATGCGGCGAGCGACGTCGTTCCGGTGACAATACCGACCTACTCGGGCTGCCCGTCGGGCTCGACCCTCACCGGCTTCACGATCACGTCGAGCCCCGGCTCAACGTTCTTGCCGGCCAACCCGGCCCCGGCGAATACGGTGACGGTGCAGTACACACTCTCGTCCACCCCGGGCGCCAACACCATTTCGTACGTCGCCGTGTGCTCGACCGGCTCGTCTCCCGCCTCGCCCAACCTCACCATTACGACCACCGGCTAGCCAGCAACCCCCGATTGTCGACGCATTACACTGGCTAGGACTCAGCCCGCACCACCCAGGAGAACACTCGTGACCGAAGGTACCCGGCTGCTCGCCGGCCGTTATGAGGTGGGCGCGCTCATCGGCCGCGGCGGCATGTCCGATGTTCACGTGGGAAACGACACTCGACTGGGCCGGCGCGTCGCCATCAAACTGCTCAAGCCCGCGCTCGCCACGGACCCTCGTTTTCGCGTGCTCTTCCGCGAGGAAGCCCAGAAGGCAGCCCGGATGGCGCATCCGACGATCGTTCGCGTCTTCGACGCCGGCGAGGAGACCGTGGCTGAGCCCAACGGCATCGAACGGCAGGTTCCGTTCATCGTTATGGAATACGTAGACGGTCGCCTGCTCAAGGACATCATCGCCGACGGCCCCCTGGACCCGAAGGAAGCCGTCCGCATCATCTCCGGTGTTCTCACGGCCCTCGAGTACAGCCACCGCGCACTGCTCGTGCACCGCGACATCAAGCCGGGCAACGTCATGGTCACGCAAAACGGCCAGGTGAAGGTGATGGATTTCGGCATCGCGCGCGCGGTGTCCGACAACTCTGCGACCGTGGCAGATACGAGCGCCGTGCTTGGCACGGCCCAGTACTTCTCGCCGGAGCAGGCCCGCGGTGAGACCGTGGATGCCCGCACGGACCTCTACTCGACCGGCGTCGTGCTGTTCGAGCTGCTCACGGGCCGCCCACCGTTCCGAGGCGACCGCGCTGCCGCGGTGGCCTACCAGCACATCAGCGAGGCCGCGGTGGCGCCGAGTTCGCTCAACCCGCGGGTGTCTCCTGCCCTCGACGCGATCGTGCTGCACGCCCTCGCCAAAGACAAGTTCGAGCGGTTCCAAACCGCGGCCGAGTTTCGCCAGGACCTCGAGACCGCGGCCGCCGGGGCCGTCCCACCGCGCAAGCCGGCGGCAGGCGACTTCAACGCCACCCTGTTCGGGGTCAATCCCTCGGCGACGGCCGGCTCAGAGGCCACGCTGCGGCAGCTTGCCCCTCGCGTGGACGAAAGAGCGGTTCGAACGCAGAGCCGGCCGCCGGTCGCGTGGATCTGGGTGGGCATCGCGAGCCTCGCCGTGATCCTCGTCGCCGTGGTCTTCTGGGTGGTCAACCTTCCGCCGTCGACGATCGGTGACGGCCTCTCCGTAAAGGTGCCCAACGTCGTCGGCGAGCAGTACGACGCAGGCGCCACGAAGCTCACAGACCTCAAGCTCGTGCCGAGCCGCCTTACCGTGCCGAGCGACACGGTGGCCAAGGGGAGCATCATTTCGACCGACCCCGGGGCCGGGTCGAGGGTGGGGCGCAACCAGTCCGTCAAGGTCTACGTCTCCGACGGTAAGAATCCCACGACGGTACCGAGCGTCAACAACCTCAGCGAGGACCAGGCGAAGGCCGCCCTGCTGGAGCGGAAACTCGTCTACGGAAAGACTTCGCAGGAGCACTCGGCCACGCTAGGCGCTGGCGTCGTCATCCGCAGCGAACCCGAGGCGAACGCCGCCGCCCACGAGGGCGACATCGTCAATCTCATCGTCTCCGACGGTCTCATCAACATTCCGTCGGTCGTCTCGCAGCCCATCGCCGATGCCAACTCACAACTGGCGCCCCTTCAACTGACGATCAAGACGGTGCCGGACTCCGGATGCTCCGGGGGCAAGGTCACGGCGCAGTCCCTCACCGGCGACAACCAGCCGCAACACGCCACGATCTCGATCACGTATTGCAGCGGCTGAGCCTGCTGCAGCGACCAACCCACGCGGCTGAGGTCCCGGACGCGCTCGGCCGACGGAGCGAGTCCCGTCAGCTCAGGTTTACGAGCGGCGTGAGCCCCTTGGCCGTTTCGCGCGCCTCCGGCAGGCCGGCAACGGCGAGCCAGTTGGCGATCATGGCATAGCCCCCCTCGGTGAGCACCGATTCCGGGTGGAACTGCACCCCGAAGATCGGGGCCGATTCGTGACGCATGCCCATGATCACGCCTCCGGCGGTCCTCGAGGTGACGATGAGTTCTGGCGGCACAGTCGAGTCGACGACGGCGAGCGAGTGGTAGCGCGTCGCG
>DMKW01000005.1:1407-4973 GCA_003454135.1 Microbacteriaceae bacterium | reverse complement strand
GAGCGCGGCGAGCACGATCGGGATGGAGACGCCCGCCGCCGCCGGCGTGCCGGGGCCGGGCGAGAGCAGCACGGCGTCGTACTCCGCGATGCGGGCGGCCGCGTCGACCACCGAGAACGAGTCGTTGCGAACGACCTCCGTCTCGGCGCCTAGCTGCAGCAGGTACCCGTTGAGCGTGTAGACAAAGCTGTCGTAGTTGTCCACGACCAGGATTCGAGTCATTGATTCACCGTCACATCATTTACATTGACAAAGGTATTGAGCCACGGGAACACAAGGAACACGAGCGCGGCGAGGGTCGCGGCACACAGCAGGGTCATGAGCAGGATGCGCACCCAGAGCGGGCCGGGCATGAGCTGCCACAGTGCTGAGTACATTGGCCTAACCCTTCGCCGTCACGGTTGCGAGAATCGCCGTTGGCGGACCGGCGGATGTCGGCTGCCACGATTCCAGCACCGAATACGCAATTATCCTCTCGGCGGCCGAGAACATGGGATTGCAGCTCGTCATCGTGAGCACTCGATCCGTGGGGGTCACTCCGGCCGCCTGGGGCACCGGATCGAGCACCCCGACGCCGGTCGGCCGAACGTACTCGAGCCCGCGGAAGTCGTAGGTGTAGTAACCGCCCTGCGTCTGCACGTAGATCTTGTCGCCCACCCGCAGGGTCGCGAGCAGCTTGAACGGTGCGCCGTGGGTGGTTCGGTGAGCGGCCACCGCAAAATTGCCGACCGCGCCTGGCATCTGGGTGCCCGGGTAGTGTCCGATGCCGTTCTTGTCGAGAACCTCGGTCGTTCCGACCCCTTCGGAGATGGAGCGCGCATAGTCCGCACCGAATCGTGGGACGTACATCACGGCGAACTTCACGGCCGCCTTGGGTGCCGCGGCGACCGCCGGATCTCCGTAGTCGGGCGTGACAGCGGGAGCGACAGGGGCGCGCGTTGGCGTGCCGCCGTCCCAATTGTGGGCGAGGGCCACCCCGGCTCTGTTCTGGTCGCCGCCCACGATGAGGTCGTTGAGCCACAGCTGCCAGCCCAGAAAAAGAAGGACGAGCACGCCGGCGGTGATGAACAGTTCGCCGAGCACACCGATCGCGCTTAGGCGGGGCTTGGCCGCGCCCGTTTTTCGGCGACGCCGCTCCTCGGTCATGCTGTCGATTGTAAGCCGTGGCGCGGTCGGCACCTCTTTCGCGGGCGGCGCTCGGGGCCCGTCCGGGCTTTCACGCTAGAATTCCCGAATGGCCAGATCGAACTCGCGCACCAAGCCCGCCGCTCCCCAAGAGACGCGTGCGGGAGACGACGTTCCGAACCCGGTGTGGTTCAAGCCGATCATGTTCGGGCTCATGCTCGTGGGGTTGGCGTGGATCATCGTCTTCTACGTGAGCCAGAACACGCTGCCGGTGCCCCAGCTGGGCGACTGGAACATTCTCGTCGGCTTCGGAATCCTCTTCGTCGGATTCCTCATGACCACTCGCTGGCGCTAGCCCCACTCGCGGCGCCGCAGTCTGTCGCGCAGAACAGAGCCTCGTCGACCCACGCTCCCGGGCGCGCGCTAAAGCGCGACGCAAAGACGCCCGCACAACCGAATCCCGCACGCGCACACCGGCGAAGAAACAGCGAGGAACAGGGCACGAAACCTGTCCTCGCAAATGCGGACCAATTACAGCTCTGTAATTATCCCCACTGTGGAAAAGCCTGTGGATAACTTCTGGTCAGATGCGCGTGAACACCGTCGCGGCACCGTAGACCGTGAGCGCGATGAGGCCAACGAGGGTCGCTCCGAGCAACGCAAGCTGGATCCCTCGCTGCTGTCGATTGCGCGTGCGCACGAAGATCAGGCTCACGAGACCGCCGACGATGAGACCGCCGACGTGTGCCTGCCACGCGATATTCGGCACGATGAAGCCGATCGCGAGGTTGAGTCCGATCACGATGAGCAACTGCACGTTGTTGCCGCCGAGGTGCCGCTGGATCACGAAGAATGCACCCAGCAGTCCGAAGATCGCTCCCGAGGCGCCGGCCACGGGGGTGCCCGGGGCGATCAGCAGCACCGCGACCGACCCGCCGAGCCCGCTCAGCAGGAACAGCGCGATGTAGCGGCCGTGCCCCAGCAAGCGCTCGAGAATGGGCCCGAACACGTAGAGCGAGTACATGTTGAAGAGCAGGTGGAGGATCGACAGGTGGATGAAGATCGAGGTCACCATGCGCCATGGCTCGGCCCCGGTGAACGGCCCGTACGACACGAGCGACTGGAAGACCGGCCCACGAGTGCTGCCGGTGAGCAGCTCGGCCACGAACAGGATCACGCACACCGCGATGATCGCGTACGTCACGACCGGCGCATCGCTCCGCCCGGCGCGACGCATCGACGTCACAATCGCCGGCCGTGTGCGCGGCGCGCTCTGCCTGGCTTCCTTTACACACTCCGGACAGTGCACGCCGACCGCGGCCACGGTCTGGCACTCGGGGCAGATGGTGCGCCCGCAGCGCTGGCACAGCACAAAACTCTGGCGATCAGGATGCCGGTAACAGTAGTCCGAGTTCGGCGGCGCCTCACTCACGGGGTGGTCACGAAGGCTAGAGCTCCTCGATCGTCACGGTCTTGATGACGACGTCTTCCTTGGGCTTGTCGCGGGAATCCTTCTCCACGGCTTCGATCTTCTTCACGACGTCGCGGGAGGCCTCATCCGCGACTTCACCGAAGATCGTGTGCTTGCCCTGGAGCCATGTGGTGGGAACGGTCGTGATGAAGAACTGCGAGCCGTTGGTGCCCTTGCCGTTGCGGCTGCCGGCGTTGGCCATCGCGAGGAGGTAGGGCTTGGTGAAGGCGAGCTCGGGGTGGATCTCGTCGTCGAAGTTGTAGCCGGGGCCGCCCGTGCCCTGGCCGAGCGGGTCGCCGCCCTGGATCATGAAGTCGTCGATGATGCGATGGAACACCACGCCGTCGTACAGCTTGTCTTTCGACACCTTTCCGGTTCCCGGGTGGGTCCACTCGATCTCTCCCGTGGAGAGGCCGACGAAGTTGGCTACCGTCTTGGGCGCATGGTTGCCGAACAGGTTGACCTTGATGTCGCCGAGCGAAGTGTGGAGGGTGGCTACGTGGGTGTGCAATGACATGCAACTATTCTTCCACAGCAACCCGTAGTGCTCAGGCTTCACTCAGCCAACGGGGTTTGTCGAGAGCGTGCCGCATGGGAGGATGGATCAAATTCTCCGCCCTACAACTGGAGGTTCCTTATGACACTGTCACGAAAGCGCGAGAAAGAACTCAAGCGTTTGCGCGAGGCGGCAACAGACTTGTGGGAAGACCAGAAGAACGTGCTTGAGCACGCGTCGAGGGTGGTTCGCGAAGCGAGCCGCCAGGCAGCGCAGGTGGGTCGCGAAGAGGTGGCTCCGCGCGTGAAGGATGCGATCGACCACAACGTGAGGCCGGTTTTCGCTTCCGGGGTCGCCGTTGGCCGCTCCGTCGCAGACAGCGCGCGGGAGAAGTTCGCGCACGACGTGCTCCCCTCGGTCTCGTCCGCTCTCGCCTCCGCGATTGCGGTGCTCGAGGTCGCCAAGGATCCGCGC
>DMKW01000005.1:0-1313 GCA_003454135.1 Microbacteriaceae bacterium | reverse complement strand
CGGTCCCGGTCGGTACATTCTCATCGCGGTCGGAGTGGTCGCCCTCGCGAGCGTCGCCTATGCCGCCTGGCAGACGTTGCGTGCCGACGACGAACTCTGGGTGACCGACGACACCGACGAGCCGCAGCCCCCGCTCGACACGGCAACCGTCCAGTAGTACCTGGTTAGGTTGGCGCTTTTGGGCGGGTGAGCCAGCTGGGGCAAGTACCGCTCAACAGCTCCTCCTGAGCGATGATGCAACTGGTTGCAACCCTTGCAGGCCTACTGTCGGGACGATGACGAAGATGTCCTCTCTGCTGAAGGAGTTCTGCAATGACTGACCTGATGTCTGGCGCCTACGGTGCCATCAACACCTCAACCCGTTCTGCGACGCGAACGGAATCGACGACGACAACCATGCACGCAGCTGTCGTCAAGGAATTCGGCAAGGACCTTGTCGTCGAAGACGTTCCGCGGCCCCAGCCGGGCCACGGGCAGGCGTTGGTGCGGCTGATCGCAAGCGGCGTCTGCCACACCGACCTGCACGCCGCGGAAGGCGACTGGCCGGTCAAGCCGAGCCCGCCGTTCATCCCCGGGCACGAAGGCGTGGGCGAGGTCGTGGCGCTCGGCGACGACGTCACGGACCTGAAGTTGGGCGACCTGGTCGGCAATGCCTGGCTATGGTCCGCCTGTGGCTCCTGCCAGTACTGCCTCACCGGCTGGGAGACCCTGTGCGAATCGCAGCAGAACGCGGGTTACAGCGTGGACGGCTCGTTCGGCCAGTACATGCTGGTGGATTCGCGTTTCGCCGCCCGCATTCCCGAGGGTGCGGACCCGGTTGAGATCGCCCCGGTGCTCTGTGCCGGCGTGACCGTCTACAAGGGCCTGAAGATGACCGAAGCCCGGCCGGGCGAGTGGGTTGTCATTTCGGGCATCGGCGGCCTCGGGCACATTGCGGTCCAGTACGCGGTCGCGATGGGCCTGCGGGTCGCCGCCGTCGACGTAGCCGAGGACAAGCTCTCGCTGGCCCGCAAGCACGGCGCCGAGTTGACTGTCAATGCTCTCGTGGAGGACCCGGTCGAGGTAATCCAGCGCGTAACCGGCGGCTCCCACGGAGTACTGGTGACCGCCGTCCACCCC
This sequence comes from Microbacteriaceae bacterium, assembly GCA_003454135.1. Lineage (GTDB taxonomy): Bacteria > Actinomycetota > Actinomycetes > Actinomycetales > Microbacteriaceae > Lacisediminihabitans. The sequence goes on along the minus strand of DMKW01000005.1, from coordinate 194 downwards.
TCCGCTTTCGGGCAGGCCATCGGGATGGCGCGCCGTGGCGGAACCATCGTTTTCAACGGTCTGCCGCCTGGTGACTTCCCGGCACCGATCTTCGACATCGTGCTCAAGGGCCTGACCGTGCGCGGCTCCATTGTCGGCACCCGACAGGACCTCAAGGAGGCGCTGGACTTCTACGCCCGCGGCCTGATCCACCC
>DMKW01000087.1:3226-7977 GCA_003454135.1 Microbacteriaceae bacterium | reverse complement strand
CTGACCCGGCGTGCATGGATTTCGGAACGCGAAAAGCGTCAGGCGAGCGCCGGCGCCTCGCCGAGTTCGCTGCCGCCACTCCGCTTGCGCTGCAAAAGCAGGCTGGCGACCGCGAGGGAGATGCCCGGAACGCAGAGCAGCAGGCCGATCCAGGTCGGCGAGATGTAGCCGAACCCGGCGGCGATCGCGACGCCGCCGAGGTAGGCACCGATGCTGTTGCCGATGTTGAGGGCCGCGTGGTTGACAGCCGCGGCGAGCGTCTGGCTGTCACCCGCGACATCCATGAGTCTCGTCTGGATGGCGGGAGAGAGTCCGGATGCGGCGAGGCCGATGAGGAAGGTGAAGGCGAGCAGCCCGACCACGGTCTGGGCGGTGAGCGCGAGCCCGGCGAGGGCGACGACGAAAGCGCCGAAGAAGGCGAAGATCGAGCCCATGACGTTGCGGTCGGCGCTCCAGCCGCCGATGAGGTTGCCGATGGTCATCCCGACCCCGACGACAACTAGAACGATCGGAACGAACACGGCGCCGATGCGCGTGACATCGGTGACCATTGGCGAGATGTAGGTGTACACGGCGAAGAACCCGCCGAAACCGACCGCGCCGATGAGCAGCGCGAGCCACACCTGCACGCGACCGAAGGCCTTCAGCTCACGCTTCATGGTCGCGCCGACGTCGCCCGCTTGGAACGGCACGAGCAGGGCGATCGCCAGGAAGGTGATCGCGAAGATGAGCGCGACGACGAGGTAGGCGATGCGCCAGTTCGTGACCTGGCCGAGGTAGGTGATCGACGGCACGCCAATGATGTTGGCGATCGTGAGCCCGGAGAGCACGATCGCGACGCCCTTTCCGCGTTTGCCGGGGCCCATGAGGGACGCGGCGACGAGGGCGGCGACACCGAAGTACGCGCCGTGAGGAAGACCGGCGAGAAAGCGAGCGGCGAGAACGAGCCCGAAACTCGGGAGCACCGCGGAGGCGATCGTGCCGATCGTGAAGGCCGCGACGAGCACGAGCAGGAGTTTCTTGCGGGGGAAGCGAGCCGCCACCGCCGCGATGGTGGGGGCGCCAACCACCACGCCGAGCGCGTAAGCCGAGACGAGCCAGCCGGCTTGGGCGTTGGCCGCCTCGTGGGAGCGCGTGTAAAGGCCGGGAAGGAGGTCATGGGCGAGGTTGGGCAGGAGGCCCATGGCCACGAATTCGGTCGAACCGATCGCGAAGCCGCCGAGGGCGAGGGCGAGCAGCGCGAGCCGCACGCGGGCGGGAGAGAGTGCTGTCATGGGGCGCGAACCGTTCGGATCTCGAGGATGAGCGGGGACGGCTCGCCATCGAGCTTCGAGCGGGCTCCGCCGTCGACGGGCCCTACCCCACTGTAGAACGCCGCGGGCCCCGCAATTTGTTCCCGCCGGCAGCCGATGATGGGCGCCGGCGCGTGGGGCGTCAGACCCGAGCGGGTGCGAGAGCGGCGTCGATGAGGGTCTCGGCGGCCGCGCGAGCCTGCACAGCGGGGTTCGAGTCCCCGAAGATGCCCGCTGTGGTCTGGGCGCCCTCGGCGAGCAGCACGAGATGGGGGGCGAGGGATGCTGGGGCGTTGGCCGCGTAGACGAGCCCGGTGACGTAGCGCTGGAAGGACTCTTTGTGGTGGCGAGTGGCCTCCGCCACGAGGGGAGCTGCGGCGCCGAGCTCCCCGAACGAGTTGATGAACATGCAGCCGCGGTAGTCGTTGTCGCGGAAGCGTTCCTCGAGAAAGTCATAGACCGCGAGCAGCTTGTCGCGAGGCGAATCCGCTCGCTCGCCGTAGTCGATCATGCCCTGGATCCACGACCGGTTGAGTCGAATTAAGACCTGCCCGACGATCGCGTCCTTCGACGGAAACAGTCTGTAGATGCGCTTGAGCGAGATGTCGGCCTCGGCGCGCAGGTCGTCCATACCCACGGCGTGGATGCCGCGCGCATAGAAGAGCCGCTCGGCCGCCTCGAGGACGAGCTCGCGGGCGGTATCGTCATCCATCACGGTCTCCGCTTGCAATTGAGAACTTACGTTCTCGAGTATAGATCCGCGCGGGGAGAACATATGAGGCTCGCTGCGTAGGGGCCTCGGTCGAGGGTCACCCCTGGCGTTCGGCCTCGTCGATCGCCCGCTCGAGCCGCTCGACCTTCCCGGTGAGTTCACCACTGCGTCCCGGACGGATGTCGGCCTTCAGCACGAGAGAGACGCGCGTGCCGAACACGCCGACGGCATCCGTCGCCCGCTTGATCACGTCGAACACCTCATCCCACTCGCCCTCTATGGTCGTGAACATCGAATCGGTGTGATTGGGCAGGCCGGATTCGCGAACCACTCGAACCGCAGCGGCGACCGCGTCATGCACCGAGTCGCCGGCCGCTCCGCCGCTCGGCGCGATCGAAAATGCGACTAACACGTAAACTCCTTCGTTCAGGTGGGCAGGGTGCCCGCGTCCAGCCTGTCACGATCGTCTGGCCGCTTCGAGGTCGAAAACGGCCAGATTCCAGACACCGACCCGCCCGGCTCCCACTCTCCCGCGTCGCGCGACAGAGCATCGTCGCCGCGAGCGCTCGACGCGCGCCACACTGCGACGAGTGACCACCCGAGCACCACGAACACGAGCAGGTTCCGTGCGCTCAAGACGAGGAGCATGAAGGTGTTGAGGCCGAGCAGATAACCATAGAGGTACGGATAGAACGCCTGGGTAAGGGCGGCGAGCACGAGCGAGAGGATCGCCGGCGTTCGGAACGACCTGCCATGGCCGGCGAGCCTCGTGCTCAGGCCGAGGATCACGGGCACCGCGAGCCACGTCATGTACTGGGGCGAGCCGACCTTGTTGACGGCGATGCAGGCCGCGACGAACGCGAGCGAGAGGGCGGGGAGCACGTCGAGGGCGCTGGCGCCCCTGCGCACCGAGAGGATCGCGACGATCACGATGGCGACGAGAACGAGCGCGAGCAGCGGTGTCATGAGCCCGCTGGCCGTCGAAACGCCTGGACCCCGCACTTGCCAGGTGAGCAGGGCCTGGTCGTAGTACACGAAGGTGTTCGGCACGTGAGCCCAGCCCTCCCAGAGCCAGATCGTGGAGATCGGCGCCTCCACCTGGAGCCCGCGCGCGGTCTGCTGGCCGACGAAGCTGAAGACATTCGCGCCGCTCCCCAGGGCAAGCGCTACGAGCACGATCACGAGGCTCGTTGCGGCGCTCACAACGACCACGCGCAGCCTGGACTTCACCGAAATCACGATCGCGGCAAGGATCGCGGCCGGCCAAACCTTAATCCAGGTGGCGATCGTGAGAATGACGGCCGCCGCTGCGGGCCGCTGCGCGACCTGGAGCACGCCCACGATGGCGAGCGGAACGGTGATCGAATCGATGCGGCCGAGGGCGATCGGGCCGAGCAGCAGCAGAAACGCCACCCACCACCAACCGACGCTGACGTTCTGCCGTTGCCTCCCCCATCCGATGACCGAGGCGAACGCGACGGCGTTGAGTACCATGACGAGGCTCAGCCACGTGCTCGAGTAGAGCTCTGGCCCGAACGCGCGGGCGAGCAGCATGGGCACAAGGGCAACGATCGGGTATACCCAGGAGCTGTCGATTCCCACCCAGTAGTGGGCGACGATCGCCTGGTCGGTCCAGAACTTGTAGACCACGCTCACGTCGCCGAGCGGCATTCCGGGGGCGTAGAGGTTGAGCATCCCGAGCCAGAGGTGGGTGAGCACGAAGGCGCTCCAGAGCAGCACGGGATTCGACGCGAACTCCCGCACGGACGCCGACCACTCTGGCCTGGAGTGTGCAGTCGCGCTCATGACTGCCCAGCGTAACGTGCGCGGGTGCGCGGCAGGACGACGGGTGGCGACCCGTCCGGGCGCATCACCGGCGCAGCAGGTCGGCGATCACCATCGAGACGCTCGCCGCGACATCCATGACGACGAGCGGGCCGCCGCCGCTCGCGCGGACGGCAGCCAGGCCGTGGATGACGGATGCCGTGGCGGCCAGGCGAGCGAGGGCGCCGGCATCGGCGGCGATTTCGTCGGCGTGCGTCGCGACGAGCGCCCCGAGGATGCCGCCGAGCGCGTCACCCGCTCCCGCCGTCGCGAGCCAGGGCGGTGCGCTCGAGGCGACGATCCGTGTGCCATCGGGCGCGGCGATGAAGGTCTGGTGACCCTTGAGCAGCACGGTCACGCCGAGCTCCTCGGCCGCTCGCACCGTCCACGCCGCCGGGTTCGCGGCGATCTGGTCTTTCGTTGCACCGACCACGCGTGCGAGCTCGCCGAAGTGCGGAGTGATCACGACCGGCCCGGCGGCGCGACCGATGAGGTCGAGTGCTCCCGCGTCGATGACCGTGGGGTGCCCGTCGGCGAGGGCCCTCGCGAGACGTTTCGACGTCTCGTCGTCGCGTCGGGCGGCACCCATTCCGGAGCCGAGCAGCCACGCCTGCACCCGCCCGTCGACGGTCACGGTTTCCGGCCGCTGGTGCAACACGAACTCGGTCGGGCGTTCGTCGCCCAGATACCGCACCATCCCGACCCCCGTGCGCAGCGCCGCCTCGACTCCGAGCACGGCCGCGCCGGGATACGCCGTGGACCCGGTCATCACGCCGAGCACGCCGCGCGAGTACTTGTCGTCGTGCGACTGCGGCATCGCGATGTGCTCGCGAGCGTCATCCGGCGTCCAGTCGGTAAAGGTGCTCATGCCTCTCACGATAGTTTGGATGCCGAAGATGGGAGCCCAATGGCACTGACGATTC
>DMKW01000087.1:2291-3046 GCA_003454135.1 Microbacteriaceae bacterium | reverse complement strand
AGCATCAGGGACTATTGGATGCTCGTGGCGGCCGACCTCGGCGTTCAGTGGACCGAAGCCACGATCCACGAGCTCTGGGTCGCCGATTTCACCGGCTGGCTGAGCGTCAACCCCGCAACGTTCGATGTGATCGCCGACCTCCACGAGGGCGGCACCCGCGTGGCGTTGCTGTCCAACGCCGGATTCGACTTCGCGAGCCCCTTCCGCTTCTCGCCGATGGCGCGCTTCTTTGAGCGCATGTTCATCAGCGCGGAGCTGTCGAAGATCAAGCCGGACGCCGACATCTACCTCGAGGTCGCCCGCGAACTCGGAATAACGCCGCAGCAAATGGTCTTCATTGATAACAAGCAGGTCAACGTCGCCGGCGCGGAGGCACTCGGCATCACCGGGCACCACTTCGTCGGAGCGGCCGAGTTGCGCGCCTTTCTCGAATCGATCTCAGTCAGGTAGTTTGTGTCGACCCCAGCGATTTTCACGCCGTACACCATCCGTTCCGTCACCTTCCGCAACCGCATCTGGGTCGCCCCGCTGTGCGAATACTCGGTCGAGAAGATGGACGGCGTTCCCACCGACTGGCACCTCGTGCATCTCGGCGGTTTCGCGAGGGGCGGTGCGGGGCTCGTTATGACGGAGGCGACGGCGGTGAGCGCTGTCGGCCGCATCTCGCCGCAGGACACCGGCATCTACACCGACGGGCAACGTGACGCGTGGGCCAGGACCGTCGCGTTCATCCACTCCCAGGGCGCCGTCGCCGG
>DMKW01000087.1:1081-2175 GCA_003454135.1 Microbacteriaceae bacterium | reverse complement strand
ACTCCACGGCAGCGTTCCGATCGACGAGGGCGGTTGGGCCGCTGTCGCACCGTCGGCGATCGCGTTCACGGGCTACGCTGCCCCCGTCGCGCTCGACTCGGACGGGATCGCCGGGGTCGTGGCCGACTTCGTCGCGGCCACCCGGCGTGCGCTTGACGCCGGTTTCGACGTACTCGAGCTTCACGCGGCCCACGGTTACCTGCTGCACCAGTTTCTCTCCCCCCTCTCAAACACCCGCACCGACCAGTACGGCGGCAGCCTGGAAAACCGGGCGCGCCTGGTCATCGAGATCGTGCGCGCCGTTCGCGCCGAGGCGGGAGAAGCCGCTCCCCTGTTGGTGCGCTTCTCCGCCACGGACTACGCGGAAGGCGGGCTGGACAAGGAGCAGGTCGCGATCGTCGCCGGCTGGGCGAAGGATGCCGGCGCCGATTTCTTCGACGTATCGAGCGGTGGCCTCATCTCCGGCGTCACGATTCCCGTCGCTCCGGGGTACCAGGTGCCCTTCGCCGACTTCGTCAAGCACGCTTCGTCGGTCGAGGTGAATGCGGTCGGTCTCATCGCCGAGGCGCAACAGGCCGAGGAAATCGTCTCATCCGGCAAGGCCGATGCCGTGATGCTCGGCCGCGCGATCATGCGCGATCCCCATTTCGTGCTCCGGGCCGCGCACGAAATGGGCGTCGAGCTCGACTACTGGCCCTCCCAATACCTCCGAGCGAAGTGGGCGTGAACGGTTAGGTTCTCGGAGCGCCGCGCCGAGTCGCGTCCTGCACCTCTCCGACCAACTCTTCGATGATGTCCTCGAGAAACAGCACTCCGCGGGTCGCGCCGCTCTCGTCGAAGACCCGTGCGAGGTGTACCCCCGACCGTCGCATCGCCGCAAGCGCATCTTCGAGATCCGTTCCCCGGAAGATCGAGATGAGCTGCCGAATGCGTTTCGGCGGCACCGGCTCGGTGAACTCCACGGGATCCTCGAGATCGAGCACGTCCTTGAGGTGCAGGTAGCCGGTCGGCTCCCCCTCGTCGTTGACGAGCACGTAGCGCGAGAACCCGCTGCGGGCGACGGCGCGCTCGACTTCCTTCGGTGTCGCGGCCTC
>DMKW01000087.1:0-922 GCA_003454135.1 Microbacteriaceae bacterium | reverse complement strand
CCGATGCTGTCGGTGAGCACGCCCTCCTTCGTCGACTGGGCCACGATGTTCGCCACCTCGTCGACCGTGAAGGCGCTGTACGCCTCGTTCTTCGGCTCGACCCGGAACACCCTGAGGAAACCGTTGGCGGTGCGGTTGAGGCCGGAGATGATGGGGCGGAACACGAACGAGAGAAACACGAGGGGCGGAGCGAGGATGAGCGCCGCGCGATCCGGCACGGAGAACGAGAGGTTCTTCGGCACCATCTCGCCGAACACCACGTGCAGGAACGAGACGGCGACGAGCGCGATGACGAAGCCGATCGTGCCAATGACCTGCTCCGGCAGGTCGGTGAACCCGAGCGGCACCTCGAGCAGGTGGTGGATCGACGGCTCGGACACGTTGAGGATGAGCAGCGAACACACGGTGATGCCGAGCTGGCTCGTCGCGAGCATGAGGGTGGCGTGCTCCATCGCATACAGCGTTGTCTTTGCGGCCCGGCTTCCGGCCTCGGCCCGCGGTTCGATCTGCGACCGCCGCGCCGAGATCACGGAGAACTCGGCGCCGACGAAGAAGGCGTTCACGAGAAGCAGCACGGCGAGCCAGGCGAGCCCTGCCCAATCGCTCATGGTCGCACGCCCCCCTCGGCGGAGGTAGTCGACTCGTCGGCCTTCGGCGTGTACCGCACCCGGTCGATGCGACGACCGTCCATGCGCTCGACTCGGAACTCGCCCCCCTCGATCGGCACGACGTCGCCCACGAGCGGCAGTCGGCCGAGCTCGCTCATGATGAACCCGCCGACGGTCTCGTACGGTCCGTCATCGGGCACGACGACATCCGCTCGCTCGAGCAGCTCGTCCGGCCGCAGGATGCCGGGGAACGTGAGCCAGTCCCGCGATCGGACGACGCCGGCGCGCGTTCGGTCGTGCTCGTCCGAAACTTC
>DMKW01000191.1:3219-9470 GCA_003454135.1 Microbacteriaceae bacterium | reverse complement strand
CCGGCCCTCGAGGCGGACTTCGCCGAGTGGCTCAAGTAGTCCACTGATCGACAGAACGGGGCTCGTCCACGATTCGTGGACGAGCCCCGTTTCTTTCTATGGCTGCGACATCCAGGCTCCCTCAGACGGCAGCGTCTATTGTTTAAACTTCTCCGTCCATCGCACAATCGGGATTTCAGATGACAAGCCACGGCACGTCGCCTCACCACGCACCCCAGCGCCACACCGGGTTGCCCGGCGCCGGCACCAACCTGGACCCGTGGTACGACCTCTATGCTGACCGCACGGCGGGCCTCAGCGCCTCCGAGGTGCGCGCCCTGTTCGCCGTCGCCTCTCGGCCGGAAGTGGTCTCCCTCGCAGGGGGCATGCCTTTCGTCTCCGCACTGCCGAGCGAACTCATCGCCGGCGCCTTCGAGCGCGTCATGCGGGATGCCGGACCGCAGGCCCTGCAGTACGGCTCAGGTCAAGGTTTGCCGGAGCTGCGCGAACACATCCTCGAGATCATGGCCCTCGAGGGCATCCGGGCGAGCGTCGACGATGTCGTCGTGACGACCGGATCGCAGCACGCCCTCGAGCTCGTCACCAAGCTATTCATCAACCCCGGCGACGTCGTGCTCGCCGAGGGACCGAGCTACGTGACCGCGATGGTCGTGTTCAATTCCTTCCAGGCCAACATCCAGCACGTGCCGATGGACGAACACGGGCTGATTCCGGATGCCCTGCGCGAGTCGATCGTGCGCCTTCGGGCGGCCGGCAAGTCGATCAAGTTCCTCTACACAATCCCCACCTTCAGCAACCCGGCCGGTGTCACACTCAGCTGGCACCGTCGGCTCGAGATTCTGGAAATCTGCCGTTCGAACGAGATTCTCGTGCTCGAAGACAACCCCTACGGGTTGCTTTACTTCGATGCGCCTCCGCCACAGGCCATGCGCTCGGTCGAGGAGGACGGCGTGATCTACCTCGGGACCTTCTCCAAGACCCTCGCGCCGGGTTTCCGCGTGGGCTGGGCCCTGGCTCCCCACGCCATCCGCGAGAAACTCATCCTCGCCAACGAGGCCGCCGTGCTGTCCCCCAGCTCGTTCAGCCAGCTCATGATCACCGAGTACTTAAAGACCGCCGACTGGAAAGAACAGATAAATACGTTCAGGGGCATATATCGGGAGCGCCGCGACGCGATGCTCGGGGCCCTCGCCGAACACCTGCCCCAGCTGACCTGGACCGTGCCCAACGGCGGCTTCTACATTTGGGCGACGCTTCCCTCCCACCTCGACTCCAAGGCGATGCTCCCGCGCGCCGTCAAGGAACTCGTCGCCTACACGCCCGGCACGGCGTTCTACGCGGACGGAAGCGGACGCAACAACATCCGCCTGTCCTTCTGTTACCCGACCCCCGATTTCATCCGCGAAGGCATCCGTCGGCTCTCGACCGTGATCAACGGGGAAATCGACCTCCTCAACACCTTCTCGCAGACCACCCCACTCCCCACCATCCCCCTCAAGCACGGCATCGCCAGTCCACCGCCCAACATCGACTAGTCTCCCTGTGCACTGGGCGTGGAGAGACTGGGCCGTGGGGAGACCGAGCAGTAAAGAGACCGCTGACAATGAATGACATTTCACCGCGCACCGTCGTCGTGCTGGCCGGTGGCATCTCCCACGAGCGGGACGTGTCGCTGCGGTCGGGCCGACGGGTGGCGGACAGCCTCGCCGAGCACGGAATCTCCGTGGAGCTGAGGGATCCGGACGCATCGCTTCTTGCCTACCTCGCCGAGTCGAGACCGGATGTCGTCTGGCCGGCCCTGCACGGCGCGAGCGGAGAAGACGGCTCCCTCCGCGGCCTGCTCGAGCTCGTCGGCATCCCCTACGTCGGGTCTACATCGGATGCCGCGCGGCTCGCCTGGGACAAGCCCACGGCGAAGGCCCTCGTGTCGCGTGCGGGCGTGCGGACCCCCCGGTCGATCGCCCTCTCCCGGGACGCCTTCCGTGAGCTCGGCGCCCAAAGCGTTCTCGACTGCCTGTCGAACGACCTTTCCGTGCCTCTCGTCGTCAAACCGGCCCAGGGCGGATCGGCCCAGGGGGTAACCCTCGTCGACGACCGGGTCGACCTGCCCAGGGCGATGGTCGACGCCTACACCTACTGCGACGTCGCCCTCATCGAAAAGCGGGTCATCGGTACCGAAATCGCCGTGGGGATCATCGACAGCGGCGACGGCCCAGTCGCGCTCCCCGCGGTGGAAATACAGCCCCTATCAGGGGTTTATAGTTTCGAGGCACGTTATAACGCCGGTGAGACGCGCTTCTACACGCCCGCGAGACTGAGCGACGAAGTGAGCGAACGAGCGGCCGAAGCCGCCCTGCTCGCGCACAGCACCCTCGGTCTGCGCCACCTGTCCCGCGTTGATCTCATCGTCGATGACGCGGGGACTCCATGGTTTCTCGAAGCGAACGTCGTTCCCGGCCTCACGGAGACATCGCTGTTGCCGCAGGCCCTCGAGGCCGCAGGCCACGATCTCGGTTGGGTCTATTCGGCCCTCGCCGAAGCGGCCATACGCGAGAGTCGGCCGTAGGCAAAGCCATGGTGCCGTCCGCTCGGGCGGACTATCGAAGGCGACTAGCCGAAGCCCGGTTCGTTGAGCTCGGCGAGAATGCGATTCAGGTCGGCCACCGTCGCGAAGTCGATCACGATCGTGCCCTTGGTCGCTCCGAGGCTCACCCTGACGCGGGTGTTGAGCCGGTCCCCCAGGCGTTCGGCGATCTCGTCGAGCTGACCCTGGCGCCGACCGGCATTCGGACGAGCGGGTCGAGCGGGCTTGGTCGTGACCAGTCCCGCTGCCGATTCGGCGGCGCGCACCGAGAGGTCCTCGTTCACGATCTTGTCGGCGAGGCGCTCCATCGTCGCGTCGTCTCCGGCCGAAAGGATGGCGCGGGCGTGTCCTGCGCTCAGCACTCCCGCCGCCACGCGATTCTGCACGGATGTCGGCAGCCGCAGCAAGCGGATCGTGTTGGTGATTTGGGGCCGCGACCGGCCAATTCGCGACGCCAACTGTTCCTGGGTGATTCCGAAGTCGGCGAGCAGCTGCTGGTACGCGGACGCTTCTTCGAGTGGATTGAGGTTCGCCCGATGCAGGTTCTCGAGCAGGGCATCCCGAAGCATCGCCTCGTCCGCGGTGTTCTTGACCACCGCGGGGATCGTTTCGAGACCGAGCTGCTTGCTTGCCCGCAGGCGTCGCTCGCCCATGACGAGCTCGTAGTGCGGGCCGGTTGCCGTCGCGCCGACGATCGGGCGCACGACGATCGGCTGCAGCACCCCGACCTCGCGGATCGAGGCGACGAGCTCGTCGAGGTCTTCTTTGATGAAGTCTTTGCGGGGTTGGGAGGCGTTCGGAACGATATCGCTCGGGGCGATGTTGGCGAGCCGCGCGCCGGGAACGTGCACGAGGCCCTCGGGCTCGGCCCTGCTCGTGGGGAAGAAGACATCGACCGGGCGAGCCGGGCTCCCCTCATCGGTCGGGATGAGCGCGCCGATTCCTCGGCCCAGTCCGGTTCTCTTTGGTGCGGCCATTACTGCGGTGCCCCTCGTCGTGCGATTTCGGCGGCCGCCTCGAGGTAGGAGAGGGAGCCGGTTGAATTGGTGTCGTAGCTGATTACCGTCTGACCATAGCTTGGTGCCTCGGAGATGCGCACCGAGCGTGGGATGAGCGTGTTGAGAACCTGGTCCGGAAAGTGGTCCCGTACGTCCTGGGCCACCTGGTTCGCGAGATTGGTGCGCGAATCGTACATGGTGAGCAGGATCGTGGACACGGCGAGCACCGGATTGAGGTGCCTCTCGATGAGTTTGATGTTGTTGAGCAACTGGCTGAGCCCCTCGAGCGCGTAGTACTCGCACTGGATCGGGATGAGCACTTCCTGGGCGGCGACGAAGGCATTGATCGTGAGGAGCCCCAGCGACGGCGGGCAGTCGATGAACACGTAGTGGAAGAGTTCGTCGCTGTCGGCGAGAAACTGGTCGAGAGCCGTGTGCAGACGCTGTTCGCGTGCCACTAGCGACACGAGTTCGATCTCGGCGCCTGCGAGGTGGATCGTGGCCGGCAGGCAGTACAGGGAATCGAATTCCGGGCTCTTCCGCACGACCCCTGCCATCGGAACGTCGCCGATGATGACGTCGTAGACGCTGATGGTCTCCGATCGGTGTTCGATTCCGAGGGCCGTTGAGGCATTGCCCTGTGGGTCCAGGTCGATCACGAGTACGCGGGCCCCGCTGCGGGCGAGGGCGGCAGCGAGATTGACCGTCGTCGTCGTCTTGCCCACTCCCCCCTTCTGGTTCGCCACAGTGAGAACCCGGGTCTTCGGCGGCAACGGGAGCCGCTGAGCGGCCAACGCGAGCTTTCGCCTCGTGATTTCGGACAATTCCCGAGCCAACGGGGTGTCGTCGAACGAGCCGACGGAATTGACCTCGGTGGAATCAGGATGTTTCACGTGAAACCTTCTTGGGCTTTGGGGTGGGGCGATGGCGGCCGAATGACAACGCACCCCGAGGTCGTGCGCAGTCCCCCGTCGCACTCGACTCACGCCATGCGGTCGCCGGGGCGACTCGCACAGCGCAGCACGCCGCGCTAGGAACGATCAATCAACTGTAGCCCGAAACACTCGGGTGACCTCGGCAACGAGGCCCTCTCCGAGGGTCAGGACTTCAACATCGGTGAGGCGGGCCTTGCGAATGGCCTTGGCGGCCGCATCCACCTCGGCGCCGACGCTCGCTCCCTTGAGAAAGAGCAGCTGGCCGCCCGATCGCACGAGCGGCACCGTCAAGGGGATGAGCTTGGAAAGCGCGCTCACCGCCCGCGCGGTCGCCTGGTCGAGCCACGGCGTGAGCTTCGCCTCCTCTGCGCGCGCTCGCACCACCTCGACGTTGTCCAGCCCGAGCTCCGAGCTTTCATGCAGCAGCCAGTCGACCCGACGCTCCATCGGCTCGATGAGCACGAACTGCACGTCAGGTCGGGCGATCGCGAGCACGAGGCCCGGCAGGCCGGCACCGCTGCCGATGTCTCCCACGCGTCCCGGCTTCAGCAGGGGAGCCAGAAGAGCGCTGTTCAGCACGTGGCGAGTCCACAAGCGTGGGATTTCGAGGGGTCCAATGAGCCCGAGCTCCTCCCCGCGCCGGGCCAGATCGCTCGTGTAGGCGCGCGCGAGCTCGATCCGGTCCCCGAACAGCGACACGGCAGCCGCGGGTTCCGGTTCGAGTTCCGGAGTGGGCAACGGCCCTGCTGCTGGAATTTCCGCTGGCGACTCAGCCACGTCGATGTTTCACGTGAAACTACGCGCGAGTGATAACGGTGTGACGGTCCGAGCCTTCGCCCTCAGACGCCGAGGCGAGTCCGCGAGCCGCGACGAGATCGTGCACGAGCTTGCGTTCATAGGAGGACATCGGGGGGAGTGCGGCCGACTCGGCTCCGCCCTCGATCCGGTCCACGGCACGGTCCACGAGCAGCGACAACTCGGCCTCGCGGGCCTGGCGTGAGCCGCCGACGTCGAGGATCAAGCGGGAAAAGACCCCGGTCTTGGCCTGCACGGCAATTCGGGTGAGTTCCTGGAGGGCGTTCACCGTCTCCGGCTTCGAGAGCAGGCGCAGGTTGCTGTCCTGGCTCGAGTTGACCGAGAGATAGGCGCGCCCGTCGCGAGCGTCGATGTCGATGTCGCCGTCGAGGTCCGTGATGTCGAGCAGTTCCTCGATGTAGTCGGCGGCGATGTCGCCTTCCTCCTCGAGCTGCTTCTGGGACCGGCTCGAACCTTCGTCCCCGACGGTTGCCGGGGCCGCTTCGACCTCGGTCGGGGTGATCGTCGTGTCGTTCTCAACGTCATGGGTCGTCTCTGCCACGTGACTGCTCTCTTTCTTGAGGATGCTTGAGGTGAAGTGCACTACTTCTTTGCGCCGGGCTTCTTCTTGCGGTTCTTCTGGTTCACCGGCTGCACGCGCTGGGTCTGCTTGGGCTCCTCGATCTGCCCGGGGGAGTCCTCGATGAGGGTGAATCCGCGGCGCTGCGCCTTGCGAGCCATGCGGGCCTCGCGGGCCAGCGCGGCCTCGCTCCCTGGCGTCGGCATGTTCCGGATCACGAGGAACTGCTGTCCCATGGTCCAGAAGTTCGACACGAGCCAGTAGAACATCACGCCGAGGGGGAAGGTGAAGCCCGAGAATGCGAACACGAGGGGGAGCAGATACAGCAGGATGCGCTGCTGCTTGAACATCGGGCTGGC
>DMKW01000191.1:0-3110 GCA_003454135.1 Microbacteriaceae bacterium | reverse complement strand
GTCATGAGGATCACCATGATCGCGGCGATGATGATGACTGCGACGTTGCCGTTCGCCGTGCTGATCGCGAGCTTGAGCGGCGCGACCCCGAACAGGGAGGACTCGCCGAACGACTTGGCGAGGCGAGCAACGAGCAGTCCCACTCCGGCCTGGTGCGTCTTGTCGTAGTTCTGCGCGGAGCTCAGCACCGAGAAGAGGCTGAAGAAGATCGGCATCTGCAGAAGAAGGGGAAGGCACGAGCTCAGCGGGTTGGTGCCCGTCTTCTTGTAGAGCTCCATGGTCTCGCGGGACATCGCCTCGCGAGAGAACTGGTCTTTCTTGCCCTTGTACTTGTCCTGGATCTTCTTCAGTTGAGGGGCAACCTCGAGCATGCGGCGCTGGCTCTTGATCTGCCTCACGAAGATGGGAATGAGGGCCGCGCGAATGACGAGCACCAGACCGACGATCGAGAGAACCCAGGTAAAGCCCGCGTCGGGGTCGAGTCCCAAAAAGGTCCACAGCTCGTGCCAGGTGACGAGAAGGAGCTCGACGACCCATTTGATGGGCCAGAGAATCGTGCCGAGAATGTCCATGCGTGTAGGTCAGCCCTTTCCATGGCCGTGTGAGACAACAAAACCAAACCGCGTCACCGCGTACTTCTGCGCCGTGCGCTCCGGCACGTCATCCACGCCGCCGGCGGCCCAGGGGTGACAGCGGGCAATCCGTCGTGCGCCCAACCAACTGCCCTTGACCACCCCATGCTGTTGAATCGCCCCGAGGGCGTACGCCGAGCAGGACGGGTAATACCGGCACACGTCGCCATACAGGGGAGAGATCACCGCACGGTAGAGCCGCAGGATGAGCACGCACAGGTTGCGGGGGAGCAGGAGCACAAAGGCCAGGACTCGAATCACGTTCGTGTCACGCCCCCGCTCAGTGCTTCCGAAATCTCAGAACGAAGATTAGCCCAGCTTGCCTGCGCTGCGCCTGGCAGTGCGCGGATGACGACCTCCGTGCCCGGGGCGAGCCGGTCGATCGCCTCGAAGCTCAGGGCTTTGAGGCGTCGACGCACGAGATTGCGTTTCACCGCGACACCGACAGTCTTGGCCACTATGAAGCCAAACCGGGGCACACGATCGCTGTCGGCTCGCGCCAGATAGACCACCGCGTGCGCGGTGGTGATCCGACGACCTCGGCGCACGAGACGCTTGTAGTCATCGGCTTTCACCAGCCGGTTGGCTCTGGCCAACACGTGCGAGGACTACGCGGAGAGTTCGGTGCGTCCCTTGCGGCGACGCGCGCCGAGGATGGCGCGGCCGGCGCGGGTGCGCATTCTCAAACGAAATCCGTGGACCTTCGCGCGGCGCCGGTTGTTGGGCTGAAAAGTTCTCTTGCTCATGATTCTTATTTCTCCACGTATTGGGACTCCGCAAGGCCAGCTCAAGAGAGTGAGCAGTGGAAGCCAAGGAAGTGAAGGTTAGCCATCAGGCTGAAGTCAACTGATTAAAAATACGGTCTTAATGGGCTGCGGTCAAACCCTGAGGATACCAGCCGCATTATCCACATACAGCGAAAGGGGGCGTGGCAGCGACATGCCGTCACAAACTAAGGTGGTGTGACTGCACAGACGGTGGATAACCCTGTGAATAACTTACTCAACAACAGCGAGGGGAACATGGCTGACATTGCGGATCCGACCCGAGAAATCTGGGCGTCTGTGCTGATCAGCCTGCGCGACGATGAGCGGATAACCCCGCAGTTGCAGGGGTTCCTGAGCCTCGTGGAGCCGAGGGGGGTCATGGCCGGCACCCTCTATCTCGAGGTTCCGAACGATCTCACCCGCGGAATGCTCGAGCAGCGCATTCGTCTCCCCCTGTTGAATGCCATCACCGGTCTCGACGAGGACCACTCGGTGAGCAACTTCGCCATTGTCGTGAATCCCGAGATTGCGCATGACGCGCTCGGCGAGCCCAGTCCTTCCGCGGTCGAACAGCCGTACATCGAGCAGGTCTCCGCTCCGACACCTATCTCGGATTCCATGGCCACCAACCCCCGCCGGGCCGATTCGCGCCTCAACCCGAAGTACAACTTCGACAACTTCGTCATCGGCGGATCCAACCGGTTCGCGCACGCCGCCGCCGTCGCGGTCGCGGAGGCTCCGGCCAAGGCCTACAACCCGCTGTTCGTCTACGGTGACTCCGGACTCGGCAAGACCCACCTGTTGCACGCGATCGGGCACTACGCGGAAAGCCTTTATCCCGGGATCCGCGTGAGGTACGTGAGCTCAGAGGAATTCACGAACGACTTCATCAACTCGATCGCCAACAACCGGGCCTCGGTCTTCCAGTCGCGCTATCGCGAGATCGACATCCTGCTCATCGACGACATCCAGTTTCTGCAGCGGGCGGTCGAGACCCAGGAAGCGTTTTTCCACACGTTCAACACCCTCCACGACCACAACAAGCAAGTGGTGATCACGAGCGACCTGCCGCCGAAGGCGCTCACGGGCTTTGAGGACCGCATGCGGTCCCGGTTCGAATGGGGACTCATCACCGACGTGCAGGCACCCGACCTCGAGACTCGCATCGCCATCCTCCGCAAGAAGGCCCAGAGCGAGAAGCTCCAGGTGAGCGCCGAAATTCTCGAGTACATGGCAACAAAGGTGTCATCCAACATTCGTGAGCTTGAGGGAACCCTCATTCGCGTGACCGCGTTCGCGAGCCTCAACCGCACCCCGGTCGACCTCGCGCTCGTGCAGACGGTGCTCAAGGACCTCATCACCCTCGACGACGACAACGTCATCGCGCCGGTCGACATCATCAACCACACCGCCGAGTACTTCAAGCTCTCCGTCGACGACCTGTACGGATCCTCGCGCTCCCAGGCCGTGGCCACCGCCAGGCAAATCGCGATGTACCTTTGCCGCGAAATGACCAACCTCTCGCTGCCGAAGATCGGCCAGCTGTTCGGCAATCGCGACCACACCACCGTCATGTACGCCAACAAGAAGATCAGCGAGCTCATGAAGGAGCGGCGTTCGATCTACAACCAGGTGACCGAGCTCACGAGCCGTATCAAGCAGAACCACCGCTACAACAAGATCTGATCGGCCCGCGCCGCGCCACCGCCGC
>DMKW01000168.1:12117-23366 GCA_003454135.1 Microbacteriaceae bacterium | reverse complement strand
GGTTCGGTTCTGCCTCGACTCGGGGTTCGATGTTTTGATCGAGGGGATACTGGATAGCAGTCGTTATGGCACGATGCTGAGCGAGTTGACCAACGACCACCGAGGAGTGACCGGCCACTTCTACCTCGACGTCGATTTCGATGAGACCTGCCGGCGCCATGCCACGCGCGAAAGAGCGGGAGAGTTCGACGCCGAGAGAATGCGTAGCTGGTACCGACCTCACGACCTTCTTGGTGGCATCCATCAGACTCTCATTCGCGGGGAGACGCCCGCCGCGGTGGCTGCTGCCGATATTTCCCGGCGCCTTAGGGCTGACGGAAACAACCCGCCGACCCGAAACAGCGCTGTAGGCCGAAACAGCACTGTAGGCGTTGTGCATCTTCGATTCTTATCGTGTGTCGCGAAAAGTTGGCTACCGGGAAAACGGAGGCGACCGCGTCAAAAGGGCCGATGAGGGCGTCAGCGAACTGCAGAAGTTCCTCAGGCTAACTTCCTAGCCCAACACTGTTCGGGACCCACCAGAGGTGCTTCTCTCAAATAGGGGCGGATCTTCGCCGTCTGAGACCGAAATGGCTGCCTCAACGTGTATGCGGGTCGTGGCGGTGGGACGCGTCACGGGAAAAGGCCTTCTCATAGATGTCGTAAACGAACCCCGCCTTGCTGCCGTTGTAGTCGCCAAGGCCAAAGCCCTGGCGCGCCACGCCCAACTTGAGGTCAGCGTACGCCGCTCGATCTTCCTGATGAGCGACCAACCAGTCGCGAAAGACACGGTGGCGCATCGGCTCAATCGCACCCGGCGAGAACACGTGGACGTTCGAATTGGGATCGCTGAACGTCATGCAGCGGTGCTCCTCCCAATCCGGCTCTCGCGCTATCAGGCGAAATCCTGCCGCTTCCAAGGAAGGCACATACGCGACTTCGTCGGTTGAGTCAGCGACGACAAGATCAAGATCGATGATGGGTTTCGCAGCGAGCCCGGGAATCGACGTGGAGCCAACGTGCTCGATCGACATCGCCCGGCGCCCCAACACCTCCCGGAGTATCGACTGAATCTGCTCGAACTCTGAGACCCAGCCTGCGTCGTAAGCGACGACCCCAGCCACGGGAACTTGCCGAGAACCGACACGGGTCAAACCGCGTAGCCGCGTGGCCTCGGGGTCGAACGGTCTCCACAGTGGATGAGTCGACATGCACATCAGCGTATTCGACCTCTTCCGCTCACCACGAGACCCGACGGACCTCTGTCCAGTTAGTCAGCTCGATGATCTCAGAAGCAATCGACTGCAGGCTGCGGTTATCGGTGCTAACCCGATGGACCCAGCCCGGCGACTCATCTTCGAGCCTGCGTGCAATTGATGTGCTGCGTTTGATGTGAATGGCCAATTCGCTCCCATTCTCTCGTTGGCTCAATCGGGCGCACGCCGTCTCATCAGTGGAGGTGAGAAGAACGCCAACAGCCTGACGCGTTCCGCCCATCGCCTCGCGCAACTCGGACGAGTGGAGGACGCTGACTGTCTGCGAATAGACAAGGTGTGTGTAACCGTGCCGCTCGTAGTTGGCCCAGATCAGCCCAAGGTTGGACTCGGCAATTCCGAGTGCATCAGGGGCGGGGTACGCCATCCCGAGATAGTCGCCGTCGATGAGAGCGTGCCGAACCCTGCCGCTCGCGAGTTGAGCGTGAATCTCGTGACCTACGCTGGTCTTGCCGACTCCAGATCGACCACCGAGGAACAGAACTTCCGTGTGTTCACCCATTCACTCACCTTAGGTCTCGGACCGATGGTGACCGCAAGCTGGCGGTGAACGGGCATCGGCGCGAAGCATGCGGCAAGGAGAGTGGGTATTTCGCCTAGTGCCTGTATGACCCGCCCGGATGAGATTCTCACTCAGGTGCGTAGTCTGCGACAAGAGAAGTGCCCGACGACAGCAGGGTCGCCGTCAAGGTGGGGCTCGGCAACCGGTACGGCGGGATAGGCGCACCCCGAGCCGCCGGGTTCACAGCCTGAGCAATGTGACAACTTAGCGGGAAGTTACGCACGACGAATTGAGCTAGATCGGCGTGAATTCGGGCGTTGGCGTGGCCAGGTCGCTCCGAACCGACACCGCCCGCTCAACCGCCCTGACGGAGGGCAGGAAGCAAGGAGGAGATGGTCTCCGAGGCTATGGCGAAGCTGATGCCGTTCGCCGCGGTTGATCCCGTTGAGGTTGCCGTAATGGTGTTGATGCCGACCACGTGACCCGCTGCGTCAATGAGCGGTCCACCCGAGCTGCCCGAGCTCACTGGGGCGTCCGTCTGGAGCAGGCCTGTCAGCGTTTGCCTGATTCCCGTCGGCGTGCGGGTGGTGATCTCCCGGCCCGTTGCGGAGATGATCCCCGCGGTGACGGTCGGACCGCCCTCCATGCCGAGGGCGTAACCGACGGCAATCACGCCGTCGCCCGTCACGAGTTTCGTCGAGTCACCGAATTCAAGCACGGGCAGCTCGCTGGCCCCGGTGATCTTCAGCAGCACGATGTCATGCGCGGCATCGATGCCGATGACGGTCGCCGGCAGCGGCGTCGTCGATCCGTTGAGAGTGACCGTGATCGCCGCAGCCCCACTCACGATGTGCTCGTTGGTGACCACCTCACCATCGGAAGTGACGACAATCCCGGTCCCCGCCGCGGTGAGGGTCGAACCCGGCGGGGCCAACGGGTTCGAGGTCGGCCAGGCCGCGGTGATGGACACAACCGCGGGCAAGACCGCTACCAGGAGATTTCGAATGTCGACCGGCCGTTCGGTGAGGGAGCTCGTGTTCGTCACGTACCGATTCACCACCGTCCGGGCGCCCCAACCGGTCGCCCCCGCAACCAGCGCCGCCGTGCCGCCGCCGACCAGCGCGGCGGCCATCACGAGGGCGAAGAGCCTGCCGGCCGGCAGATATCGCGGGCGCGGATGCCTCACCCGGGCCTTGCGGCGAGCGCTTGGCTGAGGGACTGGATCGGCAAGTTCTTGCGCATCGCTCATGCCCTCTCCAATGGGTCGGGGGTGATCGGGATCCGTCGTGCCGAGAGCGGCCACGCTGTTGCCCCGACGCCGCACACAGTACTCCCGGCTCGGCGCCCGGGGCAGGCCCGCGGGGGAATCTCGATACCCTATGGGGTATATTGTTCGAAAGAGCGTGATGAGAGGGCGTAACGGATGTGCCGAGCGGTGACGTGTAAGAAGTGCGGGAAGACGACATGGGCGGGATGCGGCCAGCATGTCGACCAGGTGATGCGAGGGGTGCCCAGCGCGCAGAAGTGCCGTGGGCACGAGAACGAGGCCCCGGCCAAGGGCGGCTTCTTCTCCCGGTTGTTCGCCGGCCGCTGAGCCGTCAGGCAGCTGTTGACCCATGCCCCATACCGGCGCACTCTGTACGCATGGACGACATGACGGACGCCGTCGAAGCCGACCGCGTTCGGTCCGCGGGACCAGAGAGCGCCGGGGCTGCATCACGGCCAACGACGATGCGGGCGATTCTCACGCTCACCGTGAACCCAGCCCTGGACGTCAGCACCTCAGTTGACCGGGTGACCAGCGATCAGAAGCTGCGATGCGGGCCGACCCGCCTCGACCCGGGCGGTGGCGGGGTGAATGTGGCCCGCGTGGTGCAGCGACTCGGCGGGCAGGCCCTGGCCGTGTATGCCGCGGGCGGACCCACCGGCGAGGCCTATCGCCGGCTCATCGACGCCGAACGCGTCCCATCCGT
Source organism: Microbacteriaceae bacterium (assembly GCA_003454135.1). Lineage (GTDB taxonomy): Bacteria > Actinomycetota > Actinomycetes > Actinomycetales > Microbacteriaceae > Lacisediminihabitans. The sequence goes on along the minus strand of DMKW01000168.1, from coordinate 19,638 downwards.
GGTTGTGCCGATATCCGGGAGCACGCGGGAGAGTTTCACGGTCGATGAGACATCGACGGGCAAGCAGTACCGATTCGTGCTCCAAGGCCCGGAGTTGAGCGAGGTCGAGTGGCGTACCTGCCTGGCGCACACCGCAGCGTCGATCCCGATGGGTGGGTACGTGGTCGCCAGCGGGAGCCTGCCGCCGGGCGTTCCGGACGACTTCTACGCGCGAGTCGCCCGTCTGGCGCGCGAACGCGATGCACGCTGCCTGGTGGATGCTTCCGGTCCGGCTCTTGCCGCCGCGCTCGCCGAGGGGGTGTTCATGGTCAAGCCGAGTCGGCGCGAACTGGGCGAGCACGTCGGCGCAACCCTGGACAGCGACGAGAGCCAGGTCGACGCGGCCTCCGCCCTCGTCGCCGAGGGGTCCGCGGAATTCGTCGCCTTGTCGCTCGGTGCGGCGGGAGCCGTGCTCGCCTCGAAGGCCGGGATCATCCGCCTCCCCGTGCCACGCGTAAAAGTCCGGAGCACGGTCGGGGCTGGCGACAGCTTTCTCGGCGCGTTCGTGCTGCGGCTCGCGCAAGGCCACGATGCTCAGGCGGCCTTCCGGGCCGCGGTCGCCGCCGGAAGTGCGACCGCGATGACGCCGGCGACCGAACTGTGCCACCGGGACGACGTCGAACGGCTGGAGGCCGAACTCGCCGCCCTGGCGGGCTGAAAAGGACTAGAAGCCTGCGGGCAGCGGGCCGTCGGCCACGAGGTACAGGCGCTGTGTCGCCCGTGTCATCGCCACGTAGAGCGCGCCCGCCCCGCGCTCGGATGCGGCGACGATGGCAGACGGGTCGACCACGATCACGGCGTCGAACTCGAGCCCCTTGGCGTCCTGCGGGGTGAGCAGCGCGATGTCCCGCATCAGGCCGGCAGCACCGAGGCCCACGTCACTGCCGAACTCCGCGATCAGCGTGTCGTGGATGGCTTCGATGGCAGCGTCGACGACGATCACGGCGAGGGTGCCCCCCGCCTTGAGCGCACGGTCGCGGCGGACGGCGTCGGCGACATCCGTCACTATCTCGACCGGCCACTCGCTCGCCCGCACGGCCCGCGACTGGGTGATCGGCAACTGATGCGCAATCGCCACGGTCTCGGCGACCTGGGCGATCTGGCTCGGGGTTCGGTAGTTGACCGTGAGCTCTTCGAGGCGCCACCGGTCGGCCTCGAGGGACGAGTCGAGGATCGGCTTGAGGGCGTCCTTCCAGCTGGTAGCTGCCGCGGCCGACGCCGCCTGCGCGATGTCGCCCACGATCGTGAACGAGCGGAGCGGGCCGCGACGCAACACCAACCGCCACTGCATCGGCGAGAGCTCCTGGGCTTCGTCGATGACCACATGGCCGTAGGTCCAGCTGCGGTCGAGTGCCGCCCGTTCTGAGGTCGTCGCCCGGTCGCCGAGCTCCGCAAAGTTGTCGGCGAGGGCCTTCGCGTTGACGAGGCCCTTCACCTCCATGTTCTGGATGGCCGATTCGGCGTTCTCGATGTCGCGCTTGCGCTGTTCCTTCTGCTCGCGCTTCTTCGCCGCGTCGACGACGTTGTACTCGCCGAGGTACTCCGCCGCCTCGTCGAGCAGGGGGATGTCGGCGATCGTGAACTCGGCGTCGCGGGGGCGCGCGAGGAGCGCACGCTGCTCGGGCGTCCACTTCGGAGTGATCTGGGCCAGCCACTGCGGGCGGGCGTACAGGTCTTGCAGCAACTTCTCGGGGGTGAGGGGCAGCCAGGCCGTGTTCAGGGCAACCCGCACATCGTCGGCCAAACGCAGGTCTTCGCGCAGCATCGGCAGGTCGGTGTCGTCCATCGACCGGCCCTGGGCCTTCAACTGGGCCAGCCACTCCCTCGAGAGGGCGCCGAGCGCGTTCTTGACGAAGGTGACACGTGCTTCGTTGTGCGGTTTGCCGCTCGCCCGGGCCCGGTAGATGGCGTGCTCGATCAGGTGCGGGTGCAGGGTGAGCCGGTCGCCGTTCACCACGAGCTGCTTCGCCGCCGTTGGGACACGCTGGCGGGAGCGCACCGCGCGGGCGATGAGATCCGCCATGAACGGCTGACCCTTAAGGGCGGCGACGGCCGGGGCATCCTCCCGGGTCGCTTCGACGCCGGGGTAGAGCTGGCCGACGGATGCGAGCACGACCCCGGTTTCGCCGAGGGACGGCAGGACGGCCTCGATGTACTGCAGGAACGACTTCGACGGGCCCACGATGAGCACGCCGGAATTCTTCAGTCGATCGCGGTGCGTGTAGAGCAGGTAGGCCGCGCGGTGGAGGGCGACGGCGGTCTTCCCCGTGCCTGGCCCACCCTGTACGACGAGAACGCCCTTGAGGTCGGCGCGGATGATGCGGTCCTGCTCGGCCTGGATGGTGGAGACGATGTCGGACATGTGCCCGGTGCGCTGGGCCGTGAGGGCGGCGAGCAGGGCGCCTTCGCCCTGGTGGAGCGCGGCGGCATCGCCGTCGAGCAGGGCGGAGTCAAGGATCTCGTCTTCGATCCGGATGATGCTGCGCCCCTTGGACAGCAGGTGACGGCGGGCACGCGCCCCGAGCGGGGTCGCGGCGGTCGCCTGGTAGAACGCGCTTGCCTGCGGCACGCGCCAGTCGAGCAGGATGGGCTGCAGCTCTTCGTCGCGCAGGCCGACTCGCCCGATGTAGCGGTAGACGGGTGCGCCCGTGGCTTCATCGGGGGCCGTCTCCAGCCGGCCGAACGCCAGGCGGTCGTCCACTTCGCGCAGCTGAACGATGCGGTCCTCGTAGAGACGAGCGAACGTGTCACGCTCAGAACGCGACTGGTGGTTGCCGCCGACATCGAGCATCCGCACGGCCGTGAGCTGGTGCTCGGCTTCGCTCTGCAACGCGTCCAGTCGTGCGTATAGCGTCGCGACATAGTCCTGTTCGCGCTGAAGTTCCTGGTCGACCACTCACACACCCCTCAAATCCAACCTTTGAGTTTACTCGGCTTTACTGCGAGCCCCGAACTGCCCAGGATCGGAGCCCAGAAGACGCCCATCCACGTCGGTTAAGATTTTCGAGTGCCACACGCATCGACTCCCCTCCGCATCGCGCTCGTTTGCCTGCATACCTCCCCCGGCGCCGAGCCCGGTTCCGGCGATGCCGGGGGCATGAATGTCGTTGTCCGCCACCAGGCGGAGGCCATGGCGTCGCTGGGTCACTCGGTTGAGATCCTGACCCGACGTTCATCGTTCGAGGCGCCGGACGACCTGCAGCTCACACCGGGGGTCACCCTCCGGTTCCTCGACGCGGGGCCGGCAGAGCCCGTGCCGAAAGGCGACCACGAGGGTTTCATCGACGAATTCCGGATGCGCATGAGCGCGCTTGGCCCCTACGACATCATCCACTCGCACCACTGGTTCTCCGGCATGGCGGCGCTCCCCCTCGCTCGCCTCCGCGGGATCCCCCACGTGCAGAGCTTCCACAGCATCGCGGCCGACGAATCGACGCCGCTGTCGGCCGGCGAGCGTGCGGAATCCCCTGGCCGCATGACTGGAGAAGCCTGGCTCGCCCGCGAGTCGGATGCCGTTGTCGCGATCAGCGCGGCCGAGGCCGACACGGTCGTGAGGCGGCTCGGCGGCTCCCCGGATCGCATCGCGATCGTGCCGCCGGGAGTCGACGGGACGCTCTTCCGCCCGGCGACCGAGCCCTCAGCGCGCCGCGGTTACGCCGTCGTGGCCGCGCGCCTGCAACCGCTGAAGGGCCTCGATCTCGCGATCGAAGCGATTGCTGCCGTGCCCGAGGCGGTCAGGCCAGAGCTCGTCATCGCCGGCGACGCCTCGACCGATTTCGACGGCTATGTCGACGACTTGCAGGCGCTCGCTGCCCGGCACGGAATCGAGAACGGCGTGCGTTTCGTCGGCCCGCAGTCCCGGGTGGAGCTGGCGACCCTGCTTCGCGGTGCACGCGTGGTGCTCATCCCCTCGCACTCGGAGACCTTTGGCCTCGTCGCGCTCGAAGGCGCAGCGAGCGGCGTTCCGGTCGTCGCCGCGGCATCCGGGGGCCTGCGCGAAGCCGTCGTCGACGGCGACACGGGCGTGGTCGTCGAGTCGCGCGACCCCGCGGTGTGGGCCAAGGCCATCACCGGGATCCTGTCGAGCCCCGAGCTGGCCCGCGGGTTGTCCCTGGCGGCCCGCGAGCGTGCGGAGCACTTCGACTGGCTGCGCTCAGCCGAGGGACTCCTGGCCGTATACGGAGATCTCGTGCGGCCCGGCGCCGCGGGCCTGCGACCGCAGCTCGCCAGCGCATGAGCATTCTCGACGCGAGGCAGTCTGTTCTGTTCGTGCACGCGCATCCCGACGACGAGACGATTTCGACCGGCGCTCTGATCGCGGAGCTCGTCGCGCGCGGCACAAGCGTCTTCCTCCTGACCGCCACGCGTGGCGAACGAGGCGAGGTGGTGCCCGGTGCGCTCTCGGGCCTCGAGGGCACGGATGCCCTCACCACGGAACGCGAACACGAACTGCAGCGCGCCACGGATGCCCTCGGCATCGCCGAGCGCTTCTGGCTGGGCCAACCGCCGGCGCGCGCGAACGGCCTCAGCCCCCGCCGCTACCGCGATTCGGGCATGAAGTGGATCCGCCCTGGGCTCGCCGGACCGGCAGACGACGTCGACGACGATGCGCTGGCGGTCGCACCGCTCGCCGAGGTGGCGGATGACGTCGCGGCGCTCATCGCTCACCTGCGTCCATCGCTCGTGGTCAGCTATGACAACGGCGGGGGCTACGGCCACCCCGACCACGTGCGCATGCACGAGGCTGCGCTCGCGGCGAGCCGCGGCCAGGGCACACCGTTCGCCGAGGTCCGGCACGCGCCAGACCCGCCTGGAGAGTGGTTCGCCCTCGACAGGCACCTCCACACGGTGACGGCCGCCCTGCGGTGCCATGCGAGCCAGGTCACCGTGGACGGCTCGGACATCGTGCACTCGGGCGGGCAGAGGGAACCCATCACGACGTCGATAGGTCTTCGCATCCTCACGCCCCCGCGCAAGGTACGGCCCTCCGTCCCGCAAACGATCGGCCGCCTGGCGCTGGGGGCGTTGTGGTCAACCGGCGCGTGGCGGGCCTGGCGTGCGAGAAGGCGCGGCTGAGGAGTCCCTACACTCCGGCTGCCGCCTTCGACGTGGGGTGGGCCGGCTCCTTCCGGAACGCGGTGAGGAGCAGCCAGATGCTCCAGACAGCAATCAGCACGATGCCCGCGAGGGTCGGGATGCTGTTGGCGGCCGAGAAACCGCTGGATCCGATGATCCAGCCTTGGGCCAGGTAGGCCAATCCGGACAGGCCCATGAGGTACCCGATCAGCGGGGAGACCCGCCGCGTGCGGATGACGACCGATCCGAAGAAGATGAACGCCAGCCCCAGCATGAAGCTCTGATAGCTTCGGACGCCCCATTCGAGCCATCGAACCGCCTCAGCCGCCGCGAAATAGGTGGCTTTCTGAGCGCCGGATGCCGACGCCCAGGCATCGACGGCCTGCTTGAGGGCGACGCCGTCAACCGCCTGAAGCGCGCCGTACAAAGCCAAGGCGACGACCGCGGAAACCAACCCGAATCGATTGAGCCACAGCGGGTCGCCGTCTCGCGCGTCCAGGGCGAAGAACAGTGCAACCAGTCCAGACTCCCTCCGCGCAGAAGGTTCGAACGCTGCAGACATTTTTCTCTGGCCCTGTTTGCCCGTCAAGGCCGGCGATACTCTTGAATCATGTGCCGGAACATCCACACGCTCCACAACTTCGAGCCCGCCGCCACGAACGATGAGGTGCACGCCGCCGCGCTGCAATTCGTGCGCAAGATCAGCGGATCGACCAAGCCGTCCAAGGCCAACGCCGAGGCGTTCGACCGTGCCGTCGAGGAGATCGCTCACATCTCGAGGCACCTGCTCGAGGACCTCGTCAGCACCGGTCCTCCGAAGAACCGGGAGGCCGAGGCAGAGAAGGCGAAAGCGCGCTCGGCCAGGCGGTTTGCGATGCCCGTTTAGTACTCGTTGAGGGCCGTGCCGTTCGCAACGGCGTGAGCCGACTTCAGCAGGGACAGGTTCACGAGCACGAACATTTGGATGCGTTCGGCTCTCAACTGCTCGTACTCCGGGTCCCGCCAATCGATGGCAAGTCGAACCAGCCTGGCCGACATCGCGTCGCGGATCTCGTCGCTGGCAGCCTGCTGGGCACCCTCGATAATGCGGGCGACCTGGTCGTCATCCGCTGCCACGGCGTCGAGTGCCATGGCGAGCCTTGTGTGCACGCGGCGCCGCAGCGCCAGTTGGCTGATGTCGCCGTACTGGTCTTCGGTGAGGATGGCCCTCCGTCTGGCTTTGGTCAGCACCTTGCGCCGCCGGCGCACCTCGTTGGCGTACTCCTCATTCTGGCGAGCGAGAACGTCCAGTTCGTTCCTGGCGGTCAGGGCATATCTCGATGGGTCGTAATCGATGTGATCCCGGAGCGCGCCAATGATGATGTCGTTCTTCACGGCCATGCGCACCGCGGAAAGCGCGATGAGCAGTCCTTCGTCGACTATTCGCTTGATGGGAGGCAGGGCGGGCGCTCACGTTCGTTTCACCGGCAGGTCGTCTAAATCTTACTTCGCCGAAGTGCTGCGCAGATGGTCTGTGGTCGATTGGCTGGCCAGGGCGAACCCCGGCAGCGGCTGCGGCATCTCGGCGTCGTGGAGGACAGCGAAATTCGCTGGGAGTCCTGAGCGCTTCAAACGGCCATTGCTCCTCCACAATATGCTGTTTGACCAGCTTATTCACATTCGTGGATGAGGCGGAGAAATGTCGGTGGATTCCCGTAATGTGACTGTCATGACAGCTTCGTTCATCGCCCAGCAGGAGGCACGCGGTCTGCGTTTCGAGGCGATCGCGGCCGCCGACCGGGAGATCGCGCAGGCGTTCGCCCGTCGGGCAGAGCTCATCGACGAGGCCCGCCGCTACGGCCAGGCCACTGCCGCGGTCGCGGCCCGGGTGCCCGGGTGCCGCTGGGACGCCACGATGGTTGCCGAACGGGAATTCGTCAGCGAACTGGCGTGCACCATCCGGGTGCCGCAACGCACCGCCGAGAACCTGATCGCCGAAAGCCGGGCCCTGGCCGAGAAACTGCCGGCCACCCGGGAAGCCCTGAGCAAGGGCGAGATCAGCTACCGGCACGCGCAAACCCTGATCGGCCAGGCCTGGACCGTCCCCGATGCGGCGAAAGCCGCGTTCGAGGCCGCGCTGCTGCGCTCCGCCGGACACCTGACCGCCGCCAAGCTCACGTACAAGGCCCGACTGCTCCGCGAACGGCTGCACCCGGAGACGATCACCGCCCGGCACGAGAAATCCGTCGCAGACCGCAAGGTGATCTTCGAGGCAGAAGCCGACGGGATGGCCTCGCTCTGGCTCTACGACACCGCCGACCAGGTGGAGGCCGCGTACCACCGGGTCACCGACGCGGCCCTGAGCCTGCAGGGACCGGACGAACCCCGCACTCTCACGCAGTTGCGGGCGGACGTACTCACCGACCT
>DMKW01000168.1:0-11806 GCA_003454135.1 Microbacteriaceae bacterium | reverse complement strand
GAACCCGGCCACCTCGAAGGGTACGGGCCGATCGACCCCGACACGGCCCGCCGACTCGCGGCTCGAGCCCCGAGCTTCACCCGGTTGCTCACCCACCCGGAGACCGGGGTCGTGCTCTCGGTCGGCCGCGACAGCTACAAGGTCCCGAAAGCACTCAAACGCTGGCTCCGGATCCGCGACGAAACCTGCCGATTCCCCGGCTGCAACCGGGCCGCGCGCCGGTGCGACCTCGACCATTCCCTGGACTGGCAATTCCAGGGCCGCACCGAGCACGACAACCTCGCCCACCTCTGCCCGGGCTGCCACGCCCTGAAAAGCGAAACCGGGTGGAGCCTGAAACACCTCGGCGACGGTCGCCTCGAATGGACCTCCCCAACGGGCCGCCGCTTCACCAGCGAACCGGCCATGATCATCCGCCCCACACCGCCTCCGGCCCCGCCGCCGGTGCCAACCGAAGCGACGCTGGCGTCCGAGCCGCCGCCCTTCTGACGCTCTCGATCCCTACGCTTTCACGCAGCGAACCAGTCGGCTTCAGCCGGCCTCAGTCGCCGGCGCCGAACCAGGTCGTGACCCCGGGCGAGTAGAGCACCGAGTCCGGGGCGCGCGCGGCCAGGCCGGGGAAGCCCGCCGTGGCGAGGAGCGTGTCGTCGAGGCTGACCAGTTCGGCCTGGAAGAGCTGCCACGGTTCGTGGTGGTTGCGCAGGTACACCGTGCGGCCGCGCGTGCGGGTGAACAGCGCCCAGCGTGCGGTCAGGAAATCGGCGAGCGGGTCGTCGACCACCGGGCGACCGGTCAGCCGCACCACGATGTCCGAGTGGGCGGCACCGGCCAGATGCCGCCGCGAGGTGTAGCGGAACTCCCCCGCCGACACTTCGACCTGGGTACGCGCCCACATGTAGGGCAGGGAGAACAAGGCCCTCGCGGCGAGCACTGCCACGAGGCGGGATGCCTCGAGCGAGACGAAGACCACCCCGCGCCGGCCGAGCGCGTCGACCGCGTAGAGCCGCACGTTCACCTCGACGAAGTTGCCGAAGTACGGCACGGGCGGGCTTCCCCACACGGTGGCACGGTCGAGCACGAAGGGGATCAAGCCAACCCAACTGCTGCCGCTAAATTCGTCCGGCACGAGTCCGGCCGGAAGGAGCGGCGCCACGAGAGCCGGGTCGACCCGCCAATGCAGGAAAGCGAGGTGCGACCAGCGCTGGCTCGCGGATGCCCGCCCGACCAGCAGGGGCGCAACCGAAGAGATCGGGTCGAGTGCACCATCCGTCATTTGTCGATTGTCGCACCACGGCGTCGCCGCGCATCTTCCACCCGTTGGGCTGTTGGCGTTCAGGCCGTAGTCACCCGCGGGACACGTTCGGCCGCTTGCCTCGTCGTAGCGGCTGGGCACGGGTCCGGCCAGAGGAGGCACGATGAAGTACAACAGAATCGGTGTGACAGGGGCCGTGAGCCTGGGTCTCGGCCTGGCAGTCCTGGCCGGAGCCGCGCTGCCCGCATCCGCTGAGGAGGGGTTCGCCGGCAGCGGCGTTGCCGCAAACCCGACGCTCGGCATCCAGAACAACGTCCTCGCCGCCGGGCTCACCCAGAGCCCCGTGGCTTACGGCCAGCTGCCGCTGTCCAACCCGCACGACGGGATCTCGCACTACGGCTACAACACGTCCACCGGCGGCCCGCTGACGCAGGACGCGCACGAGGCGTTCAAGTCCGAGCCGGACAAGAATGTCTACCTCGTCTTCGGCGGTAAGCACTACCTCTTCCAGGGGCATGAGGGCGCTCCGCACGGCTATGTGACGCGGATCAACCTCGACGAGAAAGACCTCACCAAGCGAGTCACGCTCATTGCGGACACCCGGTCGGACGAGGCCTCGGTGCCGACGTTCGACGGCATCACCTGGAACCCGTTCACCCACCAGCTGATGCTGACCGCCGAGGCCGCGGCCCCCGCCGGCGGTGTGTTCGGCGTCACCCTCGACGACAACGGCGACCCGGTCGACGGCAAGATCACCCCGCTGCCGGCGCTCGGCTCTGGCGGGTACGAAGGTATCCAAAACGACTCGGCCGGCAACATCTGGCTGGTCGAGGACATCGGAGGTGCGAAGGCATCGGGCGGCAAGACGCCCAACAGCTACGTCTACCGGTTCACCCCGACCGCGCCCACCCACCTCTCCGGCGGCAAGCTCGAGGCCCTGCAGGTGCGGCGCAAGGATGGCACGCCGGTCACGGCGAAGCAGCTCTCTTCAAACCCGGCTGACCCGTTCGTCTCCGACCTGCACACCTACGGCTCGTCGTTCTCTACCCGCTGGGTCACCCTCACGACCGGGGCCGACAATGGCGCGACCGCGGCGGCGGCCGCTGCCGGCGCCACGCCGTTCAAGCGCCCGGAGAACGGCGTCTTCCGGCCGGGCACGAAGTTCGGCGAGTTCTACTTCACGGAGACCGGCGACACCAGCAAGGACAGCACGCTTCCCGGCGCGTTTGGCGGGGTGTTCCGCCTCAGCCAGTCGTCCCCGACGGCGAGCACCGGCACCCTCTCCCCCGTCTTCGTCGGAGACCTGCAGCACACCGGCCTGGACAACATCCAGTTCGCATCGAAGGACAAGCTCCTCGTCGTCGAAGACGCCGGTGACGCCCTGCACGCCCAGCGCAACGCGCTCGACTCCGGTTACCTGCTGGACGTGAGCAAGGAGGGCAGGAAGGGTACGGTCCCGACGCGCTGGCTGGCCGAGGGTCGCGACGCATCCGCGACGTATGACCATGACACGAGCCCCGGCTACAACGACGGCGACAACGAGATCACGGGCATCCACGTCTCGAACGGCGACCCGTCGACGGCAGGCATCCTGGGCGCGCAGGCGCCACGGATGTTCTCCGGGGCGTGGCGCACATTCTGGACCCAGCAGCACGGTGACAACGTGACCTGGGAGCTGCACCCAGACGGCCGGAACAACCAGGGCTGATCACTGCGGCGGGCAACTCGCCCACCGCAACCGCGCGTGTCGACGCCCCGGCCCAGCAATCAGCGGCCGGGGCGTTGCTCTGCCCGCGGCGCCCCAACCTTGCGAAGATTCAACTTCGGGTCTAAACCGTAGTCAGAGGACAACGTTCACGAGCATGCCTGAAATGCCTGACCTGTCCCAAATCGAGGTGTCCAGGAAAGGACCTCGCGATGGTGAGCCGCTGGTCGTCATGTCGGCAGTCGACAGACACTGACATATCGACGTCCGCCAGCGCCGCTGCCGTAGCCGTCCTATCGAGCCGAGGGCGCCCCCGATGCGCCTGCAATCGCCGTTGAACGATCTCCCCTGGAATCGCAACCACTGGAAGGAAAGATGATGTTGAAACGTACACAGAACACAGCACGAGGCATCGGCACCACCTTCGTTGCAGCCCTGACCATCGCGGTGCTCGGGGCATGTTCCACTCCGAGCACGTCGCCCACGCCGAGCGGCACGGGCTCCGAAGCACCCGTGCCAGCGATCGGCGCGAACTCGTTCACGGCCGATTTCTCGGCGATGGCCCAGCTCAAGGGGCTCGCATCGCAGGGCAAGGGTCTGATCGGCGTCCTGCTCCCCGACACCACGACCTCGGCCCGGTACGTAACGTTCGACGCTCCCTACCTGAAGAAGGCGTTCGAAGCCGCCGGCCTGGGCTCAACCCAGTTCAAGATCGACAACGCGCAGGGAAGCGCGAGCACCATGCAGACGCAGGCCGAGGCCGATATCACGGCCGGAGCATCCGTGCTGCTCGTCGACGCGCTCGACTCGGGTTCGGGTGCCGCCATCGAGGCCGACGCCACTGCGCGCGGCGTCAAGGTGATCGACTACGACCGCCTCGTCAAGGGCGGCGCCAAGGATCGCGTCTACGTCAGCTTCGACAACGTCAAGGTTGGTCAGCTGATCGGTGAGGGCGAGGTTAGTTGCATCGCCGACTGGAAGGTCAGCAAGCCGAACATCCTGATCATGAACGGCGACCCGACCGACAACAACGCGAAGCTGTTCGCCGAAGGCTACAACGGCGTGCTGAAGCGCCACTTCGACAGCAAGGAGTACGTGAAGGTCGGCGAGCCGGCCGGAACGTGGACGCCGTCAGTCGCGCAGACCACCTTCGCCCAGCAGTACACCGCCCACCCGAACATCAACGCGGTCGTCACGCCAAACGACGACAACGCCAACGCGGTGATCGCGTACCTGCAGAGCAAGAAGATCCCCGCCAAGACGTTCCCGACCACGGGGCAGGATGCGTCCCTGTCCGGCCTGCAGAACATCCTGAAGGGCTACCAGTGCGGCACGGTGTACAAGCCGATCTACTTCGAAGCCCAGGCCGCCGCCGCAGTGGCGATCATCATGCGTTCTGGAAACGAGGTGCCTGCCGCCCTGGTGAACGGCAAGACGACGGACGACACGGCGAAGACCGACGTCGGATCGGTGCTGCTGACCCCACTGTGGGTCACCACGAAGAACATGGCTGACACGGTCGTCAAGGACGGCGCTGTGAAGGTCTCCGACCTGTGCGTCTCGCAGGTGAAGGAGGCCTGCGCGGCAGCCGGCATCAAGTAGTTCGCAACCGGCGACCTGGCCGTTTCCTGACTCGATCAGGGAACGGCCGGGTTGACCCAGTCCTCAGCGCTCACCCAAAGGAACAGCATGAGTCCCGAGATGCAATCGCAGCCGGAAAGCACCGGCCGAAGTGATGCCGCACCGCTGCTTCGCCTCGTCGGAATCGACAAGAACTTCGGGCCGGTGCAGGCGATCGCCGACGTCACCCTCGACGTGCCGGCCGGGCAGGTGACCGCGCTCGCCGGCGACAACGGCGCGGGCAAGTCGGTGCTGATCAAGTGCATCGCCGGCATCTACACCCCCGATGACGGCCAGCTGTACTGGGACAGCAAGCCTGTGCACTTGCACTCGCCGCACGAGGCGGCCGAGCTCGGCATCGAGACGGTGTACCAGGACCTGGCTCTCTGCGACAACCTCGACATCGTGCAGAACATGTTCCTCGGCCGCGAGCGCCTGAGACATTTCCTGCTCGACGAAGAGAGCATGGAGATTTCGGCCCGCGAAACACTGCGCAGCCTGGCCGTGACCAGCGTGCGGTCGATCCGCCAACCCGTCGCGTCGCTCTCCGGCGGGCAACGCCAGTCCGTGGCGATCGCGAAGTCGGTGCTGTGGAAATCGAAGCTCGTCATCATGGACGAGCCGACCGCGGCTCTCGGCGTCGCCCAGACAGAGGTCGTCCTCAACCTGGTTCGCCAGCTCGCCGACCGCGGCGTCGCCGTCATCGTCATCTCGCACAACATGAACGACGTCTTCCGGGTCGCCGACCGTATCGCCGTGCTCAGGCTCGGGCGGCTCGTGGTGGTCCAGCCGGCCGCGGAACTGGACCGACAGATCGTTGTCGACCTGATGACCACCGGTGTCTCCGACCGGGTGAGGCCGGCGCCCGTTCCACTCACGGAGCGGCAGCGCCAGGTGGAGGCCACTGCGGGGCCTCTCCCGCCTGCCTCGGTCGCGCCCCACGAGGAGAAAACGACCGCAGCGGCCGCTCGCAAGGCCGCGCTGGCCCTGAACCCCGACATGCTCGCCACGTCCCTGCCCGAGTATCTCCGCGCGGGGCTGGCTCGGGTTCGTGGCGGCGAGAGCGGCGTGCTGCCGGTGATCGGCGGCCTGCTGCTGATCTCCGTGCTGTTCCAGTCGCTGAATCCGAACTTCCTGACGGCCGGCAACATGGTGAACCTGCTCATTCAGGGCGCCGTGTTCATGCTGCTGGCGATGGGCCAGGTCTTCGTGCTTCTGCTCGGCGAGATCGATCTTTCCATCGGATACGTCGGCGGCGTGGGCGGCGTGATCATGGCCGAACTCGTTCAAGAGTCGACGGGCTGGCCGTGGTGGGCGGCGATCGTCGTTGCGCTGATTACCTGCGCCGGGATCGGAGCGTTGCAGGGCACGATCATCACCCGCATCGGGCTGCCGTCGTTCGTCGTGACGCTCGGCGGCCAGCTCGGTTGGCTCGGGGTGATGCTGATGATCCTCGGTAGCGGCGGCGTGGTGCCCATCAACGACGAGGTCATCAACGACATCGCCAGTGGAAACCTCAGTCCGATCGCCAGCTGGATCGTGATGATCGTCGTCGCCGGTGTGTTCAGCGCCTGGACGTGGCTGCGCGACGCCCGTCGGCGCCGGAGCGGACTCGTCGCCCCGCCGGCCAGCCTGAGCGCCATGAAGATCGTGGCGGTGTTCGCCGCCGGTGTCGCTGTCGTGTGGCTCTGCAACACCAACCGCGGCAGCATCGTCGAAATCAGCGGCGTGCCGTGGGTGCTGCTCCTGGTGCTCGCGGTGCTCGCCGCATGGACGCTGCTGCTCGGCCGGACACAGTTCGGTCGCTTCGTCTACGCCATCGGCGGCAACGCCGAGGCCGCACGGCGGGGCGGCGTGAACCTCGCGCGCATCCGCACGATCGCCTTCAGCCTCGCCTCGTTCACCGCCTGTATTGCGGGCATCGTCTACGCGTCACGGCTGCGCTCGGTCTCCACGTCCTACGACGGCGGCACCCTGGTGCTCTACGCCGTGGCGGCAGCGGTCATCGGCGGAACCAGCCTGTTCGGCGGGCGGGGCAAGGCGTTGCACGCGGTCCTCGGCGGCCTGGTGATCGCAGCCATCGACAACGGTATGGGCCTGCAGGGTTACAGCGCGCCGGCGAAGTACGTGGTCACCGCGCTGGTTCTCGTCGCGGCGGTGACGATCGACGCGGTTGCCCGCAGAGGGCGGGCCCGGACGTAACCGGGAATCAGCTGAGGGAACCACCTGCGATCTCGTAGGACCACAGCTCACTGCTGACCCCGACGGGCCGGGCTGCGGGCTCGCCCTCTTTCGGCGCCTCGCTGCGATGCCCATGCCCGAAAGCCGGCGACGTCAGCCAGGCCTGGAATGACTCGTCGTCGGCCCACCGGGTGACGACCAACCAGGTCTTGCGCTCGTCGGTCGGCTTGAGCAACTCGAAGCCCTCGAAGCCGGGTCGGTCGTCGACCGCCCCCGCTCGTGAGGCGAACCGGCGTGCCAACTCGTCTCCGCCGTCGTCGGGCACGGTAATCGCATTGATCTTGATGATCGTCATTGGGAGCTTCTTCCTGTTGGGGATCCAAGGTCTCTCCACATGCTGTCACGCGCGGCGATGCCTAAGCTGGAAGGAACATGCGACTCTTCCTGATCCGCCACGGCCAGACTCCAGCCAACGTTCTCGGACAACTGGACACCGCCCACCCCGGTCCCGGCCTGACCGAGCTCGGCGCGCGCCAGGCTGCGGTGATTCCGGATGCGCTCCGTCTCGAGTCGATCGATGCCATCTTCACGTCGACGCTCCTGCGCACCCAACTCACCGCGCAGCCGCTCGCGGTCGACCGGCGCCTTGACGTGCAGGTCACCGAAGGGCTGCACGAGATCGAAGCCGGCTCACTCGAAGGGCGAAGCGACCGCGCATCCATTCGCACGTACCTGGAAACCGTCTTCGCCTGGGGTGCGGGCAATCTCGACGCCAGGATGCCCGGCGCCTCGGACGGGCACGCCTTCTTCGCTCGTTTCGACGCCGACATCGAGGCCGCCGCGTCAGCGGTCGAGACGGCGGCGGTCTTCAGCCACGGGGCAGCGATCCGCGTCTGGACGGCCGCCCGCGCCCAGAACGTGCCGCCGATGTTCTCCGGAAAGAACCACCTCGACAACACGGGAATGGTCGAGCTGACCGGTTCGCCGCGGGAAGGCTGGACGCTCGTCTCCTGGGCAGGCCTTCGGGTGCACGAAACGCGACCTGTAGACGCCTCTGCCCAGGATCCGGCTTCAGAGGCAATCGGCAACTGACCGGTCTTGCGAACCGCTTTCGCGCGCAGGGCGTTTCGTATATGAATAAGAAGTGCGGTCACCCGATCGAGCATTGGATGAGCCTTCTCGATGCGGTCCAGGGCAGAAGGCATATGGAGCAGGTGATCTGGCTGCAGACCGAGCACGGTTTCGGTCATGGCCACGCCAATGCGCTTGTCCACGTATATCGCACACAACCCTGAGCCCCGCGGGCTTCACGAGGCTCTCCCCCGCGGCACCTTCGGCCGCACGAGGGCGTGGCTGTCGCGCAGCAGCTGCTCGACCAGCTCGTCGTCGACGTGCCCGTCGAGCACGACCGTGATCCAGTGCTTCTTGTTCAGGTGATAGCCGGGAGTGATGTGCTGCGGGAGCTCCTCCCGGAGCGCACGGCTCTCCTCCGGGTCGCACTTCAGCGAGACCGTGAGCGGCTCGTTGGCCAGGGCGGTGAGGGCGAAGATCCTGCCGTTGCCGCTGGTCTTGAACACGCTCGTCTCCTCGCCGAACGGGAACGTCTCGATCGCCTGTGGCAGGCTCAGGCAGAACTCGACAAGGGCATCCGGGGTCATGCCTACGAGGTTAGACCGTGGCGCCGTTCATCGCGCCGCTCATTGCCTCGGCGGTCAACTCGACCGAGCGCAGGCGGGCGGCGATGTCGCGGGACTGGTGCGCGATGATCAGTTCATCGGCCTGGGTGGAGGCAGCGAAGTCCTCAAGGAACGCGCGCACATCGGAGGGCGTTCCCACGGCCGAGTAGCGCATCATGTTGGCGATATTGCGCCCTTCCGCCGTGGTGAGGAAGGCATCGATCTGGTCGTCGGTGTAGTCCGGGGCCGCCGGCCCGCGAGCGATCATGCCGCGCACACGGGCCCGACGCGTCGTCTCGAACTGGAGCGTCGCGTCCGCCGCATCCTCGGCCGCGATCACGTTGACGCCAACGATGACGTGCGGCTCGGACAGCTGCTGCGACGGCTGGAAGTCGCGACGGTAGGTGGCGACGGCCTCGAACAGGGAATCTGGCGCGAAGTGCGACGCGAACGCGTAGGGCAGGCCGAGCGCGGCGGCGAGCTGGGCCCCGAAGAGCGATGAGCCGAGGATGTACAAGGGCACGTTCGTGCCGGCGCCGGGCACGGCCTGCACGCCGGGGATGATCGACTCGCCGCGCAGGTAGGCCTGCAGCTCGATCACGTCCTGGGGAAACTGGTCGGATGCGCCGGGGCCCCGCCGCATCGCCCGGGCGGCGTTCTGGTCGCTGCCGGGGGCACGGCCGAGGCCGAGGTCGATGCGTCCGGGGTAGAGCTCCGCGAGGGTGCCGAACTGCTCGGCGATCGTGAGCGGCGAGTGGTTGGGCAGCATGACCCCGCCCGCGCCGAGCCGGATGGTGGATGTCTGGGCGGCGACATGGCCGACCAGGATGCTCGTCGCCGACGACGCGATCGTCGGCATGTTGTGGTGCTCGGCGTACCAGACGCGCGTGTAGCCGTGCTTTTCGGCGGTCTGGGCGAGCGCGACACTCGCCGCGAAGCTTTCCCGAGCGGTCTGCCCCGGTGCGATCGGGGCGAGGTCGAGAATGGAGAGCGGAATGGTCATACTTTTGGCAACCGCATCCGCCTGCAAATCGTTACCCGGACCAGTCAGATGGGCTGGCGCAGTCGGCCAACACCCGGCACGAAGCGCCCGACGCGCGCCGCGTACCCCGGATATTCCGGATGCTCGGCCACGAGCATCCGCTCCTCCCACCGGGTCTTCGCCGACAGGAGAAGCACCAGGGCGACCCAGACGGCGATGTGCCACCCCGACGCGCCGAACAGCACCAGTCCGAGCCCGCCCGCCATGAGCCCGGCGTAAATCGGATTCCGGACGAGGCCGTACACGCCGCTGGTGACCAGCGGCGCGTGCTTTCGCGGAATAGGACTCGCCGTCAGGGCCGGCCCGAGGCTTGCCACACCCACAACGGCGAGGACCACACCGACCACGCCGAGCACGATGGAGACCGCTACGACGCCGGCGTTGGCAGCCCACAGCGCTCCGTGGGGAAGGAGAACGAGCGCCGCGAGCAGAAGGACTTGCGCGAACACCAGGCCGAACGCGAGCGCACGTTTCATGCCCTGAGGTTACGCCCGGATTCGCGCGAGAACCGGTCCAGCGGACTTACGCTTAACGAAAGCATGCCATCGCGGGGGGTCAGGAGGCCAGTGCACCATGACTCAGTGGGATTTCTCCGTTGCGGGACACGACGGCGTCGGACTGTGCACACAGTTCGTCGAAGCCCTGCCGGTGACGGGGGCCGCCGTTGCAGTGTTCGGCGGTTCAGTGCCCGAGACGGCGATCTGCGCCAGCGATAGCCTCGCTGCCCGACTCGATGAGCTGCAGTTCGATCTAGGTGAGGGCCCACGGTGGCAAGCTGCACGGTCGCGCAAGCCCGTGCTCGTTCCGGATGCGCACCATGGTGTGCACCCGTTGTGGCCGGTTTTCGCGACGGAGCTGCTGCAGACGGGTGCACGGGCGCTCTTCGTTTTCCCGCTCACAATCGGCGCCGTGGATGTCGGCGTGGTCGAACTTTATAGTTCCGCACCCGGGGCATTGACCGCGAACGATCAGGCGATCGCGGGAGTCCTTGCGAACCGGACGGCCTGGAACCTGATCGATCAGCTACTCACGATGGATCAGGCATCCGGGACCGGCTCACTGGAGGATGCCTCGTCGCAGGAGGCGTCACCGCGGGATGCCTCGCCCCTGTCGCGGCGAGAAATTCATCAGGCGACAGGGATGATCCTGGTCCAGGCGGGGGTGAGCGCCACCGAGGCTCTCTTGCTGTTGCGTTCTCATGCCTTTGCGCACAACCGCACCGTGCGCGATGTCGCCAGCGACGTTGTGGCCAGGCGTCTGGATTTCACATCGCACATGGACTGATTCCATCGACGATTGACAATCCCCGGTCGTAGAATTGTGAAATGGAAGCTGTATCCCGCGCGTCCCTGGTGAGCGCCTCCTTCGTGCGGCTTGCGGACGCGTTGGTCGGAGACTACGACGTCGTGGATTTGATGCACACACTGGTGGAGGAATCCGTCAGATTGCTCGATGCGTCAGCGGCCGGCCTCCTCCTGGCCGATCTGAATGGTGAGTTGCAGGTCCTGGCTTCCTCGAGCGAGGAAAGCCACCTCGTGGAAGTGCTCCAGCAGCGGGCAGGAGCCGGCCCGTGCGTGGACGCTTACCTCACCGGGAAAGTCGTGACCATCAGCGACATTGGTGCGGAAGGCGACCGGTATCCGGCTTTCCAGGCAGCGGCTTTATCCCAGGGATTTCACTCGGTCCATGCCATCCCCATGCGTCTTCGACCAAGAACCATCGGCGCGCTGAATCTGTTCAGGACCGCGGTCGGGGATTTGACGGCCGAGGACGCTGCAATCGGACAGGCGCTGGCGGATGTCGCCACAATCGGCATTCTGCAGGAACGCGCCGTGCGGGAGAACGCCATTGTCAACGAACAACTCCAGAGTGCACTGAACAGCCGAGTACTCATTGAGCAAGCCAAGGGCGTCATTGCACAGAGCAGCAACGTCGACATGAACGAAGCATTCAACCGTTTACGCAGCTACGCCCGCGCCCACCAGGAAACTCTCCACGCGACCGCCGAAAACGTGATCAACCACGTCCTGGTTCTTTAGCTCCGAGTTATTTAGCCCCGAGTTTCGTGAGCCCCGAGTTCGTGAGCTGACCGTGATCGCAGCCTGAGCCCCTCTGGGGTCTCGGCAAGGGTGGCCAGGCAGTTCTCGAACCACGCGCCGGTGACCCCTGACCAGTGGAACGGCGGACCGGGAACTCGCGATTCGCCGCCAGATCTCATCCTCGACACGACGATGGCTACGCCGCGGACACACCAAACCTGCCTGGATGTCGCGGGCAGCGGCATCCCAGGCAGGGGTAGGTTCCCACAACGCTACGAGGCGGGCACGGCG
>DMKW01000129.1:7718-11671 GCA_003454135.1 Microbacteriaceae bacterium | reverse complement strand
GCGGGGTCGCCTCTCGACCCGAAGACCGCGAGCACATCGGTCCAGGGCACCTCCGTGACGAGTCTCACGGTGACGTCGTTGCCTGCCATGACTGAACGATAAGCCCCGGGGCCGTCAGTCGACGGGTAGCGGCAGCCGTCAGCCGTGTTCGCCGCCGTCGGTGATGCGGCGCACGAGGGCGAGAGCCCGCTCGAGCACCTCTCGAGGGCTGCCGGCGGCGCTGCCGCTGAAAAATTGCTCCATGCAGTAGCGCATGACGCTGCCGGCGAGGGTCACGACCATGCGCGCCTCTTCAACGAGATCGGTCGAGTCGGCGCGTCCGCTCGCGCGAAGACGGGCGAGCACCATCGCGACGAGGCCGTTCTGCAGCTCGGTCATGCGCGCGATCTCGCGGTTCATGAGATCCGGGGTGCGCTGGATGAGCACGCGCCGGCTGCGAAGCAGGTCGCGGTCGGGCTCGTGGTCGGCGACCGCCGCCGCCATGAGCAAGACGAGGTCGCCGAGCACGTCGCCGCCCGCCGCATGCACGAACGCGTCGACGTCGGCGTCGGTCGGCATCGGGGGAGCCGACCCGAGGATCACGCCCTCCTTGGACCCGAAATAGTTGAAGAACGTGCGCTGCGAGACCATGCTCGCTTCGCAAATCGCGTCGACCGTGACCTTGTCGTAGCCGTGCTCGAGGGCGAGCGACAGCGCCGCCCGCTCGATAGTTGACCGGGTGGCTGCGCGCTTGCGGGCGCGCAGCCCGTCGTCGGAGTGGCTATTCATACCGCAGAGCGTCGATGGGGTTCTGACGCGCCGCCCGTCTCGCCGGCAGCGTGCCGGCGAGGAAGGCGATGAGCATGACGACGCCGATGATCACGGCGATTGAGCTCGGCGCGAACTGCATGATCCGCAAACCGGGCAGGCCGGAGAGCAGGGTGGTCGCGAGCACGCTGCTGATCAGCGAGCCGACGCCGATCGCGACAATCGCCCCGATCGCGCTGCCCAGGAACCCGATGAAGACCGCCTCCGTGCTGAAGAGCGCGTAGACCTTCCCCCCGCTCATGCCCATCGCCTTCATGAGGCCGATCTCCCTCGTGCGCTCCTGCACGCTCATAAGAAGGGTGTTGATGATGCCGAACCCGGCGGCGATGAGGGCGATCACCGCGAAGGCGTTGAGCACGCCGATGATGCCGTTGATCACGGTCTCGAACGACCCGATCTGGTCGGCGACCGTCGAGGCGCTGTAGCCCTTGTCGGTGAGCGCCTTTTTGATCGAGGCGATCTGCTGGCTCGAGGATGCCGCGTCGAAGTGCGCGACGGCCGAGGCGTAACTCGGCGTGGCGTCGGCCGGTTTGCCGGTCGATTGCGTGTTGTTGAGAGTCTCGCTGAGGTGCTTGTTAATGCCCACCCCGCTGCCGAAGAGCGTCTCGTTCTGCACGCCGACGATGACCGCGGTTGTCACATGACTGGCGCCAGCGTAGTCGGTGAGACCGATCGCCACCGTCTTGCCAACGGCCTCTTTCGCCGTGCCGAGACCGAGGTTCTTCAGGTAGGTGGTCGGCACCAGCAGCTGGCTTTCGCTGCTGGTCGAGCTCAGCTGCGCGCCGGCGGCGAGGTCGGCCTTGGTGAGGGCGCCGCTCGCATTGATGCTCAACTCGTACTTGCCGTTCGAGCCGTACTCGATGTAGTCCGGCGAGATCCGCCTCGACGCGTCGACGCTCCTGATGCCCTTCGACGCGCCGATCGTGTCGAGGTCCTTCTGGGTGAGGGCCGCGATCGTCGATCCGGGCGCGGCGCCGGCTCCGACGCCCGCCGTGGTCCTCGCCTTGTTCGGGTCGTACCTGGCCGGCCCGCTGTTGGTGGTCGACGAGTCGGACGCCTTGGTGACGGTGAGCACGTCGCTCGCCCCGATCGCCGCGACCTGCGTGTTGATGTAGTTGGAGACACCGGTTCCGATCGCGCTCGTGATCGTGAGCGTGAACGCCCCGATGAAGATCGCGATGACGGTGAGGGTCGTGCGCAGTTTGCTGCGGAAGCTGTTGCCGATCGCGGTGCCGATCACGTCGATGAACTTCATGAGCGCGCTCCTTCGACGAGGCTTACGGTCTCTTCCAGGCCGTCGCGGATGAAGATCCGGCGGTCACACCGGGCGGCGAGCTCGGTGTCGTGAGTGACGATGATGAGGGTGATGCCCTTCTCTCTGTTGAGGGCGAAGAGGATGTCCTCGACTACAGCGCCGGTGGCCGTGTCGAGGTTGCCGGTCGGCTCGTCGGCGAAGATCACCATCGGGTTGTTGACGAGGGCCCGCGCGATGACCACACGTTGCTTCTGGCCGCCGGAGAGGTTGATCGCCTTGCTTTTCGCCTTGTCGGCGAGTTCGAGCTGTTCGAGCGCGGCCATGCCGCGAGCGTTGCGCTCCGCGGGGCCGATACCCGCGATCTTGAGCGGCAGCACGACATTTTCGAGCACGGAAGCGTTCGGGGTGAGGAAAAACTGCTGGAAGACGAACCCGAAGTCCTGGTTTCGCAGACGGTTGATCGCTTTCGTGGACAGGGACTTCGCATCCGACCCATCGACTAGAATCTGCCCGTCGTCCGGATCGTCGAGCAGTGCCAGCAGATGCATGAGGGTGGACTTGCCCGATCCGCTCTTTCCCACGATCGCGATCGACTCTCCCTCGAGAATCGTCAGGCTCACCCCCTTGAGGGCGTCGAAGCGGGAAGATCCGTGGCCGTAAGACTTTCGGATGTCGTTGGCCACCAACACGGCGGAGTTCATCGGGTCTCTATCCTTCGTTCCCTGCCGAGCACGGGCGAAGGGCCCCACTCATTCATGCAGTGACAATAAAATTACAGTAACTGCACGAAAGTGAAAATTGGCTGCGAATTGGCGCGGTGCGGTCAGAGGTCGAGCGAATCGCCGGGCTCAAGCACGACGAACTCGCCGCCGCCCTGTTCGGTCGCCCACCGCAGTCGAGCGTTGGCCAGCGACTTGCCGGCCACGGACAGCACCATCTCGTGGGTGCCGAAGGCGCGCCGCGGCTTGACCGCCAGCACAAAGTCGATCGCGTCGCCGATCTTGAGCCAGGGTGCCCCGGCCGGCGCGGCGAGCGTGTCGACCTCGACCCCTTCCGGCACGGTATACGAGTCGCCGGCGTAGTAGAGCGCGTTGTTGATGAGCACCCCGACGTTGTCGACGACGGGCACGGAGCTGTGGATCACCGCGTGCTTCTCGCCGAAGAAACGCAGTGTGAACGGCTCGACCTCCTGGCTGTCGCCGCCATTGACGACGGTGATGTCGAAATCGGTTGCGGCCGCAGCGACGCCGGCGGGACCGAAGATTCGCGCCGCAGGGTTGCGCTCGAGGATGCGCGTGAGTTGTTCCGCCGTCCAGTGGTCGGCGTGCTCGTGGGTGATGACGATCGCGACCACGTCGTTGAGCCCGACGAGGGCGGTCGTGAAGGAGCCGGGATCCACGACGAGGATCTTGCCGGACGCCTCGACAATGAGGCACGCATGTTCATGTTTCGTCACTCGCATTCCTCAACCCTACGCCCGCGTCGGCAACGGGAAAGCTGTTCAACTAATACCCCTAGGGGGTATACTCGATGCATGATCGAGGACCTGAAAAAGCGCGCGCTGCATCGCAGCCGCATCCTGGAGGGCCAGATGCGCGGCCTCCAGAAGATGATCGACAACGAGGACTACTGCATGGACATCATCACGCAGTCCCTCGCCATCCAGAAGTCGCTTGGCAGCCTCAACAAGCTGCTCGTGGAAAACCACCTGCGTACGCACGTGACCGACATGTTCGAAGCGGGTGGGGAGCAGAAGGACCTCGCCGTGGCCGAACTTCTCAAGGTGTTCGAACTCAGCAACAACCGCGGAGAAAAGTGATGACCGGCCACGAGCACCCTCCCGCTCCTTCCGAAAATGCAGGAGATTCCTCCAAGACAGATGCACATTCGC
>DMKW01000129.1:7015-7502 GCA_003454135.1 Microbacteriaceae bacterium | reverse complement strand
ACGCCGGGCACGAGCACGATCACAGCGGTCACGAGGGCCACGACCCCGCGATCTTCAAGCGCAAGTTCTGGCTGAGCCTCGTTCTGACGCTGCCGACGCTCGTCTTCTCGACCGGCCTGCAAGACATCCTCGGGCTCGGCGGCCCGCGCTTCCCCGGCAGCCAGTACATCCCCGCCGTCTTCGGCGTGCTGCTCTTCATCTACGGCGGACTCGTCTTCATCCGAGGCGCGATGACCGAGCTTCGCTCGCGCCAGCCCGGCATGATGACGCTTATCTCTCTCGCGATCGTCGTGGCGCTCGGCTACAGCGTCGCCGTGACACTTGGCCTCAAGGGCATGGATTTCTGGTGGGAGCTCTCGACCCTCATCACGATCATGCTGCTCGGGCACTGGATCGAGATGTCGGCGGTGATGGGAGCCCAGGATGCCCTCGGCGAGCTTGCGAAACTGCTGCCGGACGAGGCGGACCTCGTGCACGGCGACCACAC
>DMKW01000129.1:0-6912 GCA_003454135.1 Microbacteriaceae bacterium | reverse complement strand
GTCAATGAGGCGTTGCTCACCGGCGAATCCGTTCCCGTGAAGAAGGGCCTGCGGTCGGCCGTGATCGCCGGCAGCATCAACGGCACCGGCGCCCTCCGCGTGCGGGTCACCAAGGTCGGCGGCGACACCGCCCTCGCGGGCATCATGAGGCTCGTCGCTGATGCCCAGACGTCGAAGTCTGGCGCCCAGGTGCTCGCGGATCGTGCCGCCGCCCTCCTCTTCTACGTGGCGCTCGCGGCGGCTGTCGTCACCCTCATCGTGTGGTTCCTGTTGAAGCCGGACGACCCGAGCTTCATTCTCGAGCGCGTCGTGAGCGTGCTCGTGATCGCCTGCCCGCACGCGCTTGGCCTCGCCATCCCGCTCGTGTCGCTCATCGCGACGACGAAGGGGGCCCGCGCGGGCATCCTCGTCAAGAACAAGCTCGCGCTCGAGCTGGCTCGCCAGATCGACGTCGTGCTCTTCGACAAGACGGGAACCCTCACCGAGGGCCGGCAGGGCGTCGTCGACGTCGTCGCGGGCGGAAATAGCACGGTCGAGGAGATTGTGCGGCTCGCGGCCGCGACCGAGGCGAATTCGGAGCATCCGATCGCCGCCGCCATCGTGCGCCATGCCCGGGAATCGGGCATGCCCGTGCCGCGAGCAACGGCGTTCCGGTCGCTCTCCGGACGCGGCGCCGAGGCCACCGTCGACGGCCGCATCGTCACCGTCGCGAGCCAGCGCGTGGCGACCGAGCGGGGCATCCTGCTCTCGCCGGAGCTCGTGAACGCCGGGCGCGAGCAGAGCGCCGACGGCAAGACCGTCGTCTACGTTCTCGCCGACGGGCACGTGCTCGGGCTCGTGGCGCTCGCCGACGTGATCCGTGCGGAATCGGTGGAGGCCGTGGCGCGACTCACCGCCCGCGGTGTTCGCGTGGCTATGCTCACCGGCGACTCGCGCGAAGTGGGCAACTGGGTGGCGAAGCAGCTCGGCATCGGCGAGGTATTCGCCGAGGTGTTGCCGGGCGACAAGGCGAGCGTCGTGCAGCAGCTGCAGAAGGACGGGAGCAAGGTCGCGATGGTCGGCGACGGCGTGAACGACGCTCCGGCGTTGACTCAGGCGGATGTCGGCATCGCGATCGGCGCGGGAACGGACGTGGCGATCGAGTCGGCGGGCATCGTGCTCGCCGCGAGCGACCCGCGGGCGGTCGACGACATCCTCACCCTCAGCCGCGCGACCTACCGCAAGGAGCTTCAGAACCTGTTCTGGGCCACCGGTTACAACGCGATCGGCATCCCGCTCGCGGCCGGTGCCCTGTTCGGAATCGGTTTGCTCATGCCGCCTGCCGTCGCCGCCGGCCTCATGTCGGTGTCGACCGTCGTCGTCGCGCTCAACGCCCAACTGCTGAGGAGGCTTCGCCTGGGTGCCGAGGCGTCGGACCGCCCAAGCTCTAGATGATCGGAGAGTCGGGGTTCGGCTCCAGCCACTTCACTTTCTCCGTGACCTTCGCGACCTTGGGGTCGTGTTCGTCCGCTCCGTAGTCGTTCGCGGTCGTGATGTCCTTGCCATCCTTGACCTTCACCGCGCGGAACACGAAGGTGAACACCACCGAGACGATCGCGTTGATCACGAACGCGGTGATCGCGATGTAGATCGGGATATTGGTGAACGGAATCGTGGCGATCGACCCGCCGAAGTGGGCCTTGGTCACGGGGTTGATCACGGCGTAGGCGGAGACGCTGCCGTACGCGATGCCGACGGCCCAGCCCAGCAGAAGGGCCCGGCGGTGGAACCACCTCGTGTAGAGCCCGGCGACGATCGAGGGGAACGTCTGCAAGATCCAGATGCCGCCGAGCAGCTGCATGTTGATCGCCGCCGACTGGTCCATGGCAATCACGAAGATCAACGCACCGAACTTCACGACGAGCGAGGTGATCTTCGACACCTTGGCTTCCTGCGCCGGCGTGGCGTTCGGCTTGAACAGGTCGCGGTAGATGTTGCGGGTGAAGAGGTTGGATGCGGCGATCGACATGATCGCGGCAGGCACGAGAGCGCCGACCGCGATGGCCGCGAGCGCGATTCCGGCGAACCACGCCGGAAAGTTGTCGAGGAAGAGTTGCGGCACCACCAGTTGCGGGTTGATGACCCCGTTGACACCCATCGGAATGGTGCCGGCCTTGATCGCGATATACCCGAGCAGGGCGAGCAGCCCGAGCACGACCGAGTACAGGGGCAGCACGATCGCGTTCCGACGGATGGTGTTGCGGCTCTTGGTGGCAAGCACACCGGTGATCGAGTGCGGGTACATGAACAGCGCCATGGCGGAGCCGAGGGCGAGCGTCCAGTAGGCGTTGAAACTCGTCGCCCCGGGGATGATCGACCCGACCGGGTTGCCTGTCGCCGGGTTCGTGGCGGACATCTTCTTGCCCGCGGCATCGAAGATCTGGCCCCAGCCGCCGAAGTGCGACGGGAGCCAGATGATTGCGACGATGATGACGATGTAGATGAGGAGATCCTTCACCACGGCAATCGTCGCCGGAGCCCTCAGGCCCGCCGCATAGGTGTAGGCAGCGAGAACCACGAAGGCGATGATGAGCGGCAGGTCCGCCAGGAACGGATTGCTGGCGTTTCCGAGGCCGAGCACCTCGAGAACCGCCTTGATTCCGACCAGCTGCAGGGCGATGTACGGCATCGTGGCGAGGATGCCGGTAAGCGCGACCGCGGTCGAGAGAGCCTTGCTGCCGTAACGTCCGCCGACGAAGTCCGCCGGGGTGATGAAGCCGTGGCGGTGGGAGACCGACCAGAGGCGCGCCATCAGGAGGAAGACGATGGGATACAGCACGATCGTGTACGGCACCGCGAAGAAGCCGGTCACGGAGCCCGTGCTCCAGATCGCGGCGGGAACGGCGATGAAGGTATACGCGGTATATAGGTCTCCGCCGAGCAGGAACCAGGTGATCCAGTTGCCGAAGCTCCGGCCGCCCAGGCCCCACTCGTCGAGGGACTTCATCCCGCGTTCGGCCGGCTTGATCCGCCAGCGCGAGGCCAGGAAGCCCATCGCGGCGACTCCGACGAAGATGATGACGAGCACCGTGAGAGCGACGCCGTTGACCGAACGCGTCGCGGGCGTGGCCGCGGACGCGATCGCGAGAATTGCCGCGCTCACTTCTGCACCCCCGTCGTGGTATCGACGGTCGGTGCATCGGGGAGGGTGCGCACGGCGGCGCGACGCCGGTTGTCTTCGCGGATCACGATCAGGTAGGTGATCCAGAGGATGAAGGCCTCGATGAACACCGACAGGATTTGGTACCAGTAGAAGAACGGCATCCCGAACAGCTTCGGATCGATGCGCGCGTAGAGGGGTACGACCAGTGGCGCGATGATTGCGACGGCCAGCAGGATTCCGGCGATCACATAAGGCATCGGCCGCGCAGGGCCACGAGTAGGAGCTTCAGATATCGACATCATTGTCCTTAGTGGGAGCCTGC
The DNA here is from genome assembly GCA_003454135.1 of Microbacteriaceae bacterium. Lineage (GTDB taxonomy): Bacteria > Actinomycetota > Actinomycetes > Actinomycetales > Microbacteriaceae > Lacisediminihabitans. The sequence goes on along the minus strand of DMKW01000129.1, from coordinate 3,448 downwards.
CTGCGCCGGGATCTCCGACGGATCTAAATCTCCACCGCGCACTGGATCAGCCACGTAGATGTCAAAGGACCCCTGCAGGGAGGCTATCCCACAGGTTCCGAGCCGCCTACCGCGGGCGACGGCGAATCGGCGGAGGCAGGCCATAATTAGCGCATGACGACGACGCCACGGGGGATTGTGGTCGCCGTCAATCCCTCTGCGGCATTCGGCAAGGGCGGCGCGGTCGGCGCGAAGGTGGTGTCTGCGCTGCGTGCGGCCGGGTTGGAGGTCACGGCCCTCACCGAACCGAGCTTCGACGCCCTCGTCGCGGCGACGCGGCGCGCGATCGATCGAGGAACGACCGCACTCGTAGTCGTCGGGGGTGACGGCATGGTGAACCTCGGGGCGAACCTCCTCGCCGGGTCGACCATCCCGCTCGGGATCGTGCCGTCGGGCACCGGCAACGACACGGCACGCGGCCTCGGCATTCCTCTCGGCGACACGGATGCCGCGATCGCGGTGCTGCTCGACGCTATCGACAGGCCGCCGAGGGTGATCGACGCGGTGCGCGCGCACGCCCCGGGCGGGACCCACCGCTGGTTCGTCGGTGTGCTCGCGGCCGGTTTCGACGCGGTCGTCAACGAGCGCGCCAACCTCATGCGCTGGCCACGCGGTCGAAGTCGCTACACCCTGGCCCTCTTGCGCGAACTCGCAGTCCTCAGGCCGCGCCACTATCGCCTCGTGCTCGACGGCGTCGAGATGGAGACGGAGGCGATGCTCGTCTCGGTCGGAAACAACACGTCGCTCGGTGGTGGGATGCTCGTCACCCCGAACGCGCTCCTCGACGACGGGCTTCTCGACGTGCTGGTCGTGCAGCCGCTTTCGCGCCTCGCGTTCCTGCGCATCTTTCCGCGAGTGTTCACGGGCACGCACCTCACCGATCCGCGTGTGGCCGTGTATCGGGTGCGCACGATCGCCATCCACTCCGAGGGCCTCGTCGCCTACGCGGATGGGGAGCGGATTGGCCCGCTCCCGCTCGAGATCGAGGTCGTGCCCGGGGCCCTGCGAGTGCTTGCTCCGTGACCCATCCCGGTCGCGACTCGCGCGCGTATGCGGCTGAATTGTGTGCCCCGCCGCCGTGTGGCATACTCGATGAGTTGTCCACTTGCGGCCCCATCGTATAGCGGCCTAGTACGCTGCCCTCTCACGGCGGTAACACCGGTTCGAATCCGGTTGGGGTCACAACCGGTCCGGATGCCAATGATTCATTGGTATCCGGGCCTTTTGCGTTAAGGCCTCCCGAGCCCCCGAAAACGGCCAGTGGCAACATTTTGGCAACAGTTGAATTGCGATGAAAACATGCAGATGGTTGCACTGGCTTCTGCAACGGTCATTTGTCGAAGTCGCCGAGTGCGCACTCAACGGAGTGTGAACCACGCAGAGCGTGCACCGTTTCGCCGCTGTTGAGCGTGACCGTCTGACTTTGGATGTCACCTGTCCAGGGCAGACTTTTCCTCGCGATATAGTCAACGCAAAGCGACGGTAGGAGAGTTATGGAATTGCAACTCCAGACAAAAGCACAGGCCTTCGTGCTCTTGGACTCTTTCGAGAACGACCTTCGCCGATGCTTCCGCGACTTCTTGCTGGATCATTTGGCTCCAGCAGCCTTCTTGGCAAGGATCTCCCTGAAGTCTTATCAAGGGCGAATGGCGACGATCCAATAGAAGACGTCGACGTATCTGAGTTTCTATACCTCAGGCAGGTTTACGACCTGCTCTTGAGATTCAAGAATGAATTGCCCCGAGATCTTGGAGATGAGCTTTCAACGAATGTTGGGAGCCTCGATCACCTTGTTGCAGTACGGAACAGGGTCATGCACGGCCGGCCGTTGCAGATGGACGATCTCGAATCCGCCGGCGGCCTGATATCTCGGTTCGGCTCAAGGCATTTCTCAATGTCCAAATCGACCAGGGAGCATCTCCTTTTAGACCCACTTTGGGACCCAGCATTTGCGCCCCAACCTGTCCCGTTCGAGCGAGTCCTTCACAATCTCCCGACGGCTGACTTCGACGAGACTGGCCTCGTTGGGCGCGGAACTGAGTCGGATGCGATAAAGAAGCTCATTGAACGCCGTCGGAATCGAATAATCACCATTACGGGTGAGGGTGGGATCGGGAAGACCGCCCTTGCCCTGCAGATTGCTTATTCAATCGTGGACGATCCCGCAAGCACGTTTGACTGCGTTCTTTGGGTTTCGTTGAAGAACGAGATTCTCACCGCAGATGGAATTCGCGCGCTTTCCGGAGCGATTCAGGACATGGCCGGTGCATCCCTCGAAATGGGCCAAGTTTTCGACACATCATTTTCTGGCTCAATCGAAGAACTGGCGGAGTATCTAGAGGGTCTCAACGCGCTCGTTGTGATTGACAACCTTGAGACTGCCCAAGGAACAGAAGTGCTCGCGTTGTATGACGCTTTGCCGATAGCGACTTCGTTCTTGTTCACGAGCAGGGTTGGCCTGGGGCAGGTCGAACGGCGCTACCCACTTGGTGGGCTGGATCCCAAATCGGCGAATCTGCTCTTTAGAAAATTCGCATCGAGGCGGAAGGTGACAGACCTAGTCTCGCTCCCGCAAGCGAATGCGGACGCAACCCTGTCCTCTTTGCGATATTCGCCACTCGCAATTCGGTGGTACGTCTTGAGCGTTGAATCCGGGCGGACTCCGACTGATACTCTGCGCAACCAGAGCGAGCTCTTACGCTTCTGTGTTGACAACGTTTACGAGGGGCTGGAGCCCAGCGCCAAACTTCTGCTCGTGATTCTCCGATCTCTTGACCGCCCGATTTCTTTCGATGAGCTAGCAGTGATCGCCGAGCTCCCCATCGATGAATTGCGCTCAAGTTCACAGGCCCTCTCTCGAGGGTCGCTTGTGGTTCGTCAGCCGCCAACAGCCGAGGGCGAGGGTGAAAAGCTTCAGATTAGTGCCACGGCCCGCGCGTACCTTCCTCGCGTGGACTACGTATCGCCGATGCTTCGCGGAGTGGCGGATCGAGAAGCCGCCTACTTGAGCGACAAGGAACGGCAGGAGCTCGAAGTTCAAGCACGGCGACTCGATGCCAACACTGTTCATGCGAGGTCCAGGGACGATCAGCCCACAGCCCACCTCCTTCGGCTGGCACTGCGATTTGCCAGGAACGCGGACTATGTCAAGGCTGAATCTCAGATTGAACGGGCGCGTGGTCTCAACCCTGAGTTCTTCGAAGTGGACAGGGTGGCAGCATTCATTTTTGCCAGCCAGCATGATCTCTACCGCGCAGACTTGACATATCGCAGTGCAATGGCTTTGGCGCTGTTAACGCCGACTGAAAACAGGGCCACTTTCGCCAACTGAAAACAGGGCCACTGTCGTGTGGTTCTAGTGTGCCTCAGTTGAGGCGGGGTGGTGGCCTTTGAGCCGGTAGCTGGTGCC
>DMKW01000175.1 GCA_003454135.1 Microbacteriaceae bacterium | reverse complement strand
ACCAGGGGCCGCGCTCTAAGCCTCGATCCACCGGTCGGCTCGGTGAGCGCGGTGGCTCGCGTTTGATCTGAGTTTCCTGCTGGCGGGCATGGTGAAGGGTCCGGCCTTGCTGCCGGTGATGTTCCTGATCCTGTCGCGCCGGTGGGCTGGGTGGTCAGATGGTCACTGTTCGAGGCGGTCCGCAGGCGCCCGCGAACAGCGCCTTCCATCCGGTTTCCCAGGGCCAGTGCTCGGGCAGGTGCAGCACGATCTTCCTGGCCGAGGTCGAGATGCGGGCCGGGATGTTGATGAGTTTGCGGCGGATGGTGCCGCTGCGGGCTTTGCCCAGCTCGGTGCCGGCGAGTGTGCCGATGGCGCGGGAGAGGTTGAACGCGATCGTGGCCAGGACCAGCCATGCCGCGTTCGCGGTGAAGACCCCCGACGGCAGGTGCGCCAGTGCGCTGTCTTTCAGATCCGCGTTGATTTGCTCGATGATGGCGTGCTGGCGGTGGGTTTTGTCGGCCGTGACCGTGTCCAGCTCGCTGGTGGTGAAGAACGCGTGGAAGCGGTGGGTGTCGAACAGGGTGGGTTGGCCGTCGCCTTCGAATCCGTTCAGTTCCGGGATCCGCCGCACGACCAGGCGCCCTTCGATGCGTTCGGCTTTCTTCCGCGAGCTGAATGCGGTGAAGGCCACCTCGGCGACTTCGGCAGAGGAGATCCATTGCCCGGTGGTCTCGTCACGGATCGCGTCGGTGTATTGGATCGTGGTCCAGGCGTTCTCGGTGATGGTGGCGATGGTGCGTTTGACGGCCGGGTCCATCCGGGCGGTGATCGATACTTTCGCCCCGGCCCGGTGGGCCGCTGCGACGACCGCGTGCCCATAGAAGGCGCTGTCGGCGCGCAGCAGCACCAGCCCGGACGCAGTCTTCGAACGCAGACGGCCGACGGTGGCGAGGACGTCGCCGACGAACTTGCCCGCGCCGCGCGGGGAGCCGGTCGCTCCCTTGCGCAGCCGGGAGCCGACGATGATCGGCGCCGCGGTAGCGGTCGAGACGACTCCGATCAACGCGTTCAGCCCGCGCACCCCGGAGTATCCGTATCCGGATCCCTGCTTCTGGTAGCCGTGGACTTCCTTGATCGTGTCGTCGATGTCGACCAGCGCGTACTCGTCGATGCCGGCCGTGATCGGGGTGACGGCGGCAACGCCGACCAACCATCGTGCGGCGACCGCGTCGAGCTGGCGGACGTGGCCGAACGTGAAGGCCCGCAGAAACGAACCCAACGTCGATGGGGCGTAAGTCCCGGCGAACAGTTTCTTCATCCCGCCGTGTCGCAGCAACGCCATGTCATCGATCGAGTCAGCGCCGGCCAGCATTCCCGCCACCAGTGCGGTGACCTTCAGCCCGGCGTTCGCGCCGAAGTAGCTGGGCAGCGTCAACCATTCGTCGGCCAGGTCGGAGAGGCCGGTTCTCACCGCCAAAGCCATCGCGGGAACGAGACCCGCGACCGACACGAGATTCGTCTCCTCGAATGAGGCTGACAGGCGGTGAGATCTATGGAAAAGTTGCATCTACGAGATGTCCTCTTGATCGGTCGAATGAAGTCCTAAGTAAGCTCCATTTTCCCTGATCAACAGGACATTCTCTGTTTAACTCGCCGCCACCGACCCCAGCCGAGCGGTGGATTGAGGCTTAGTGTGAAAACGGATGACGGTCTCACCCAGTAGTAAATACTCGATGGATTGCGTCTGTCGCAATCTCGGCCAGGTTCTTGTAACAAAACGGGCCCCCGCGGACACTCTTCTATGTGACCAATCTCGAAAAGGGTGAGCTCGAACTGTGGGACCGCGCCCGCCAGAACGAGGGCGACGCGTTCGGCCAGCTGTTCGATCTGCATCGTGATCGCGTCTTCTCGCGCGCGCTGGGCCTCATGGCTAACTGGCACGACGCCGAGAACGTGACGGCCGCCGCGTTCTTCGAGCTACGGCGAAAGCGCCGCTCAGTGCGGACCGTACGCGGCTCGGTCCTGCCGTGGCTGCTCGTTACCACAGTCAACCTCGCCCGGAACGGGCGCCGATCGACGGCCCGGTATGAGCGGTTCCTGCGGACGGCGCCGCGCGCTGACCCGATCGACGGCCCCGACTCCGAGCCGATCGAGACGCGGCAACGACTGGCGGATTCGCTCGCCCGGCTGACGCCGGTCGACGCCGCGCTGTTCGTGCTGACAGCGCTCGAGGACCTCCCGGTGGCGCAGGCGGCCGAAGCGGTCGGCTCGCGAGGCGTGCGACGAATAACCTGAAAACGGGTAACGGGTTTCCCCATCAGTAATTCAACTATATGCGCCGAACGCAAGTGCGAGATCTTTGCTCCGCGGGCTAACGGCTCTCCGCGAACCCGCCACGCTGAACGGTGCTCTGCACTCTAGCGTTGGATGAAACCCCTAAATCGTAAGGAGGGCGCGTGCGATTCGCGCTGGAGGTCCTGTTCGCTGACGTGCCTGCGGAGCAGGTCGATGAAGCTCGGGTCTTCTACAACTCGAGGACGGCCGGGCGCGGTCCGAGCACTCCTGAGGAGTTGAAGGAAGTGCGAGCGAAGAGGTCGTTCCCTCTGCCCGCTGATCCACCGACTATCGAAGAGATGGTCGAGGCTGCGGGGATGCGTGTGCCGGTGAGGATCTTCACTCCCAGGAACGGGCGAGCCCGGGGTGTCCATCTGGACATACACGGAGGGGGCTTCTACATGGACTCCGCCGCGCGAGGGGACGTGCGCAACCGTGAGCTCGCAGACGCTCTCCACCTCGCGGTCGTCAGTGTCGACTACAGGCTCGCACCCGAGCATCCGTGGCCGGCGGCACCTGACGACTGTGAAGCGGCGGCGCTCTGGCTCATAGAGAACACTGACGCCCGCTTCGGAACGTCTCGACTTACGATCGGCGGCAGCTCCGCCGGAGCGACACTCGCTCTCGCCACGCTGCTCCGACTGAGGGATCGAGGAGCCGTCGACGTATTCACCGGTGCCGCACTGCAGTTCGGCACCTACGACCTGAGTGCCCAAACTCCGGCCGGACGCCAGATCTCGGACGAATACTTCATCCAGGCCTATGTCGGCCATGTCGAAGACCGCACTGTTCCAGACATCTCCCCCATCTACGGCGACCTCCGCGGTCTCCCCCCGGTGCTGCTGGTCGTCGGAAGCCGAGACGTGCTGCTGGACGACAACCTCGCGATGGCAAGTCGGCTCTCCGTCGCCGGCGACGAGGTCGAGCTCCGCATATACCCCGAGTCACCCCACGGCTTCACGGGTCACCCCACGGCCCTCGCCAGGACGGCACTCAGCGGCATCGACTCATGGCTGCTCGACCGGATTACCCAACCGTCGCGACCAGCTGCGTGTTGACGCCGGACGAGGCGATGCAGGGGTAGTGGCGTGTCAGAGGCCAGCGAGATACTCAGGGAGGATCTGAAGGAAGGGACACCACCATGACCGCTCAACCCACGCCGGTCGACCCCCCACAGCTGCATCACAACCCCGCCTTCGCGCAAGGCATGATCGTTCCCGCCGGGCCGACGCTCTACGTCGGCGGACAGAACGGAACAGACAATACTGGCGCTCTGCTCGACGGACTCGAAGCACAGACGGAGCAGGCCATGCGCAACGTGCTCGCCGTGCTCGCTGAGGCCGGGACCGACCCCGAGCATGTTGCCAAACTGACGATCTATCTCGCCGCCGGAGTCGACCCCGGGTCAGCCTACGCCGCAGCCCGTTCGGTATGGGGCGATCGCCGCACGGCCGTCACTGTCCTTGCCGTCAAACCAGCACGACCGGGCGCTCTGGTAGAGATCGAGGCAGTAGCCATGATCCCTGAAGACTGAGG
>DMKW01000080.1:2730-3043 GCA_003454135.1 Microbacteriaceae bacterium | reverse complement strand
AGTCCGAGCAGCACAAGGATGAGGGGCAGGTAGAGGGCAGAGAAGAGCGAGGCGTACCAGAGCGGGAATGCCGCGAATGTCGCGCCGACCGCTGTGATGAGCCACACCTCGTTGCCGTCCCAGACCGGTCCAATCGCGTTGAGCATCACGCGACGCTGGGTTTCCGTGCGCGCCGAGAACAGCAGGTGCATCCCCACCCCGAAGTCGAATCCCTCGAGGAACAGGTAGCCGGTCCAGAGCAGCGCGATTACTGCGAACCAGACGGTGTGAAGGATTTCCATGATCATGCCTCGGTCGGTTTCTCGTGGGCGGA
>DMKW01000080.1:0-2563 GCA_003454135.1 Microbacteriaceae bacterium | reverse complement strand
CGAGCCGTCCGCGCCCGAGCCGGGGCGGCCCGGTTCGGCAAGCTCGGGAATGGCGCTCGCGACTCCCCCGCGCACATACCGCACGAGCAGCCGCAGTTCGAACACCATGAGCACCGCGTACACGACCGTGAAGGCCGACACCGAGAAGAGGATCTCGCCGAAACTCACCCCTGGCGAGACTGCCGCCGCCGTGAACATGTACACCCCGTCGATGCCGGTGGGGTTGGGCGCCACCACAAAGGGCTGCCTGCCCATCTCGGTGAAGACCCAGCCGGCCGAGTTGGCGGCGAACGGCGCCAGGATGCCGGCGATCGCGAGCTGCATGAGCCATCGCTGTCGCGGCACGGTCCCTTTGCGCGTGAGCCACAGGGCCACGGCCGCGGCAAACGCGGCAACGGCACCGAATCCGATCATGAGCCGGAAGCCCCAATAGGTGACCTCCATGATCGGCAGGTAGTTGATGGTCTGCCCGGCCCGAGCGCCGTACTTCGCGTCGTCGGGAAGCGTCGTTCCGTACTTGGCCCGGTATTCGGGAATGAGCTCGTTGATCCCCTTGATGTCGGTGGTGAAGTCACCGTGTGCGAGGAACGAGAGTAGCCCCGGGATCTCGATCACCGGTGTCACGTCGTTGCAGTTCTTCGATCCGAGCTTGCCGACCGAGAGCACCGAGAAGCTCGTGCCGGTGTGGCATGCCCCCTCGGCCGCGGCCATCTTGAGCGGTTGCTGCTGGAACATGAGTTTGGCCTGGAAGTCCCCGGACAGCGCGACCCCGCCGAAGGCGACCATCGCGACGATGGCGCCAATGCGCAGCGAGGTGAGCCACACGGCATGGTCGGCCTTGTCTCGACCAGGGATGCTCGGTGCTTCTCCCACGACGACGCGGCCGCCGGCATCCACGGTGTCGATCCCGTCCTTCCTGCGCTGCCACAGCTGGTACCAGGCGATGCCGAGCAGGAACGCGCCACCGACGCCGAGTGACCCGAAGATCGTATGTGTGAACGCCGCGATCGCGGTGTTATTCGTGAGCACGGCCCAGACATCCGTCATGACGGGTCGACCGTTCTTCAGCACGACGCCTACCGGATGCTGCATCCACGAGTTGGCGACGATGATGAAGTACGCGGAGACGACGGATCCGACAACGGCGATCCACAGGCAGGCGAGGTGGATGCGCTTGGGGAGTTTGCCCCAGCCGAAGATCCAGAGACCGAGGAACGTCGATTCGACGAAGAACGCGAGCAGAGCTTCCATGGCGAGGGGCGCGCCGAACACGTCGCCGACGAAGCGGCTGTATTCGCTCCAGGCGAGGCCGAATTGGAACTCCTGAACGAGGCCGGTGGCGACGCCGAGGATGAAGTTGATGAGATAGAGCTTTCCCCAGAACTTGGTCATCCGGTAGTAGCGCGGGTTGCCCGTGCGGTGCCAGGCGGCCTGCATGATCGCCACGAGAGGGCCGAGTCCGATCGTGAGCGGCACCATCCAGAAGTGGTAGACGGTGGTGATTCCGAATTGCCAACGCGCTATGAGCAGCGGGTCGATCGCCTCCACGTGATCCTCCGATTGACGGCGCGAATTCTTTCTACGCTTTGTAGAATAGACCACTTCTACGCGATGTAGAAATCAACCGTTCTGGGAGCTAAACTGGAGGAATGGCGACACTTGGCGAACTCGAACGATCGGTCATGGACCTCCTCTGGGACGCCCCGGCCTCGATGACGTCCGGCGAGCTGCGCGACGGACTCGCCGCTAGCGGTGCGACGGGCGTCGCGAAGGACCTCGCCGTCACCACGGTGCTCACCGTGCTCTCCCGGCTCGAGGCCAAGGGGTTCGTCACTCGCGATCGGGAGTCGAGACCGCATCTCTACCGTACGGCGATGAGCCGCGCGAGCCATATGGCGGAGCTCATGCACGAGGTACTCGGCGCGGCGCCGGACCGCGAGGCGGTGCTTGCCCGGTTCGTGGGACAGGTGAGTCCGAGCGAGGCAGCGGCCCTGCGTCGAATTCTCGGCGGCGACTGAGCGAGTGCCGCCGACCTGGCTCGCCCTCGCGGCGCTCGCACTCGTGCTCGCGTGGCCGGTGCCCATCCTGCTCGCCCGCGCGACGTGGCCGTCGCGCGCCCCGGGCACCGCGCTCTTCGTCTGGCAGGCGATCGCCCTGACGGGCGGGCTGTCGATGATCGGCGCACTGCTCACCTACGGGCTCGAGCCGTTCACGGGCAACCTCGTCGACGGACTCCTGGCCTTTCCCGGCCTGCTCGGCGGTGCCGCCCTGCCGAGCCGCGCGAACTTCGGCCAGATGTTCGCCATCAGCGGCGCCATCCTGCTCGGAGTGCATCTGCTCCTCAACCTCGCGACAACGTTCGTCAGGGCCGAGCGCTCCAGGCGCCGCCACCTGCAGCTCGTGTCGCTCCTGAGCGCGCCCATGCCGGAGCAGCCCAACGCACGGCTGATCGACTCCGAGGCTCCCGTCGCCTATTGCCTGCCCGGCACCACGCGGTCGGTCACCGTGCTCTCCGCCGGCCTCACGGCCCTGCTCGACCGCGAACAGCTGCGGGCCGTGATTG
>DMKW01000220.1:1261-4946 GCA_003454135.1 Microbacteriaceae bacterium | reverse complement strand
CACCGGTGGCCCAAGTGGCTCGCCGTCGCCCTCGCCGAGGTCGGGCTCATCGCGATCGTCGTCGGCCTCGTCGTGCTCGTGGTGTTCCAGGTCCGCGGCGGGTTCCCCGACCTGCAGGCGCAGACCATCACGGCCTACGACGACTTCAAGAAGTACCTTCTCTCCTCGCCCCTGCACCTCACCGAGTCGCAAATCAACACCTATCTCGGCAACGCGTGGTCGAGCATCCAGAGCGACAGCCAGCAACTCCTCTCCAGCGCGCTCACGGTCGGGTCGTCGGCGGGACGATTCCTCGCTGGCCTCCTGCTCACGCTCTTCGCGACGCTCTTCTTCCTCATCGACGGCAAGGGCATCTTCGCCTGGTTCGTTCGCCTCTTCCCGCACAAGGCTCGCCGCGCGGTAAACGGTTCCGGGCGGGCCGGGTGGATCACCCTCACCAACTTCGTGCGAGTGCAAATCTTCGTCGCCGCGGTGGACGCCGTGGGCATCGGACTCGTGGCCTTCGCCCTGCAGCTCCCGCTCGTGATCCCCATCGCGATCGCGGTCTTCTTCGGATCGTTCATCCCCGTCGTGGGCGCGGTGCTCACGGGGATCATCGCCATCTTCGTCGCACTCGTGTACAACGGTCCGCTCGCGGCGCTCATCATGCTCATCGGTGTCATCGCGGTGCAGCAGCTCGAGGGTCACGTGCTTCAGCCGTTCATCATGGGCAACGCCGTGAAGGTGCACCCGGTCGCCGTGGTCTTCGCGGTGGCCGCCGGCGGCTTTCTCGCGGGCATCCCCGGGGCGCTGTTCGCTGTTCCCGTCGTGGCAACCCTCAACGTGATGATCAACTACGTCGCGCGCGGCGAGTGGCGCACCCGTGCAGAGCCGACCCTGAAGGATGTCCTCCGTGATGCCTGAGACCACGCTTGCCGGTCCGACCCTGGCCGAGTTCGAGGCAGCGCGCGAGGTCGTCGCGCGCGTCGCCGAGGTCACCCCGATGGAGAGTTCGCGATTCCTCTCCGAGGTGCTGGGTTCGCCCGTCTACCTCAAGTGCGAGAACCTGCAGCGCACCGGCTCGTACAAGATTCGCGGCGCATACAACCGGCTCGCGAAGCTCACCGACGAGGAGAAGGCCCGCGGCGTCGTCGCCGCGTCGGCCGGCAACCACGCCCAGGGCGTCGCGTTCGCCGCTCGTGAGCTCGGCATCGCCGCCACGATCTTCATGCCGGTCGGTGTGGCCCTCCCCAAGCTGCAGGCCACCCGCAACTACGGCGCTGACGTGATCCTGCGCGGCCACACGGTCGAGGAGCCGCTTCGCGCCGCGGCGGAGTTCGCCGCGTCGACGGGCGCCGTGCTCATCCCGCCGTTCGACCACCCGGATGTCGTGGCCGGCCAGGGCACGCTAGGCCTCGAGATTCTCGACCAGGTGCCCGACCTCGACACCGTGATCGTGCCGATCGGTGGTGGCGGGCTCATCTCCGGCATCGCGAGTGCGCTCAAGCAGAAGTTCGCCGCCGAGGGGCGCACCGTGCGCATCATCGGGGTGCAGGCGGCGAACGCCGCCCCGTACCCCGTGTCGATCCGCAACGGCGTCTCGACCGAGATCACGATCACGCCGACGATCGCCGACGGCATCGCCGTGAGCAAGCCGGGCATCCTCAATTTCGAGATCATCAAGAACGCGGTCGACGAGATCATCACCGTCACCGACGACGACATCGCACGCGCCATGCTCGTGCTGATCGAGCGCGCCAAGCTCGTCGTCGAGCCGGCGGGCGCCGTGTCGGTCGCCGCGATCCTCACCGGCCAAGTCGTGAACTCGGGCACGACGGTGGCGATCCTCAGCGGTGGCAACATCGACCCGCTCGTGATGGAGCGCGTGATTTCGCGCGGGCTCGCCGCGTCCGACCGCTATCTCAAGATCCGGCTCCTGTTGCCGGACCGCCCCGGCCAGCTCGCACGCGTCGCCGAACTCATCTCCGAGGCGAACGCCAACGTCGTCGAGGTGCTGCACACGAGGCACGGCCGCAACGCGCTCATCAGCGAGGTCGAGCTCGAGCTCAGCATCGAGACGCGCGGCCCGGAGCACGTGCAGCGCGTGCTCGGCCACCTCATCGAAGCGGGCTACGAGCCCCGCATCGACTTCTGACAGGAGCATCCGCCGCCCTCGATTCCGCAGCTGTGCCCGTGTGCAGGGATCGTGCCCGGGCGACCCGGCACAACCACGACACAGGGGCACAGTCACGGCGTCAGGCCGAGTACGTCTCCACGTTGACGACCTGCACGGTGATTTCCTTGCCATTGGGCGCGATGTAGCTCGTGGTGTCACCGACCTTGTGGCCGAGGATGGCCGTGCCGAGGGGGCTGCCTTCGCTATACACGTCGAGGTCGCTGTCTTCGCCGACGATCTCGCGGCTGCCGAGCAGGAATACGCTCTCCTCGCCGAGAATGTTCGCCGTCACAACGGTTCCGGACTGCACGACGCCCGTGCTCTGCGGCGCCTCGCCGACCTTGGCATGGCGCAAGAGCTCGGTGAGCACGCGGATGCGCGCCTCGATCTTGCCCTGCTCTTCCTTGGCGGCGTGATAGCCGCCGTTCTCCTTGAGGTCTCCCTCTTCGCGAGCGGCCTCGATCTTCTTGGCGATGTCGGTGCGGCCGGCTCCCGCGAGCTGCTCGAGTTCCGCGCTGCGGCGGTCGAACGCTTCCTGGGTTAGCCAGGTTTCGGTGGTCTCATTGGACACGGTGCGCTCCTAGGGTGAACTACCGACCGTGCGGACTCGCGCCCATGGGGACGGGTCGAACGATCGGGATAAACAAATGAGACCGGCCAGGCGGCCGGTCTCTCGATGAAATACTCAGTTTACGTCAGCCAGCAACGGTAGATCAAGCCGGTGACCGCAGGCTCGGAGCTGCGCACGATATCGGTGTGTCCCGTGGAGTAGAGCTTCGACGCCGGGATTTTCACGATGAGCCAGCCGACGATGCCGTGCGCCTCGTTCTGCACCTGCAGGGCGCAGCTCGCCGTGCTGCCGACGGGCATCGACACCGTGTAGCTGATGCTCACGGTCTTGTCGTCGATGATGTGGTGGCCGGTGTCCTCGGCGTCGAGCGTGCTGCCGGCCTGATCGAGGCCGGCCCAGATCACCCACGCCACGACGACGATTCCCACAAGCACCGCGACGGCGGAGTACAGCAGGCGGTTGCGTCGCTTGATCGACGGCGTGCGGCCGTACCGTTCGGCGAGGTCGCCGGCATCCGCTCGCGCGGCCCGACCGATGACAGTCATTCAACATCCCTCAGCGATTAGTCTTGGTGTTCAAGGCTATCCGCTATCCCTGAGGAGTTCGGTGACACTGCGACTGTTGGCCGTTCACGCCCACCCCGACGACGAGTCGAGCAAGGGCGCGGCTACCTACGCGTACTACCGGAGCGTCGGCGTCGGCGTCACGGTCGTCAGCTGCACGGGCGGCGAGCGCGGGGACATCCAGAATGAGGGACTCGCCGAGCGCGCGGCCGCCAACCGCGACATGGCCGGACTCCGCCGTGTCGAAATGGCGCGCGCGCAACGCGCCATCGGCTTCGAGCACCGGTGGCTGGGGTACATGGACTCCGGGCTGCCCGATCCCGATTCGACAGAAGCTGGCGATCCGCTCCCCGCCAACTGTTTCGCACTCATCCCGCTCGAAATCTCGGCCGAGCC
>DMKW01000220.1:769-1161 GCA_003454135.1 Microbacteriaceae bacterium | reverse complement strand
GGCTACCCGCATCCCGACCACATCCGCACCCACGAGATCTCGATGTATGCGTTCAAGGCGGCGGCGGACGCGTCGCGATACCCGGATGCCGGCGAACCGTGGCAGATATCCAAGGTCTACTACGACCGCATCTTCAATGCGCCGCGCATCGAGGCGATGTACCAGTTCCTGCTCGTCAACGATCCGGACTCACCGCAGCTCGAACGGCTGACCGAGGTGCGAGGCTGGATGCGGGATCGCCCCAACCTCGCCACGACCCAGGTGCCGGTCGGCGACTTCCTCGAGGCGCGGGACGAAGCGCTGCGCTCGCACGCGAGCCAGGTCGCCCCGGACAGTTTCTTCTTCTTCTGGCCCAACGACCTCCAGCGTGAGGCGTGGCCGTACGAGGACTT
>DMKW01000220.1:0-617 GCA_003454135.1 Microbacteriaceae bacterium | reverse complement strand
GGAATCGCCAACGACACGCTAGGAACACCATGAGCCTCATCGGCCTCGCCGCGACCCACCTCGCCATCGGCCACATCATCGCGGCGACCCCGGCCCCGAACTTCGACGAGAACTCCGTCACGCCCACCTGGGTGGGCTTTGCCGCCACCTTCGGGGTCGCCGCCGTGGTGGTGCTGCTGTGCATCGACCTCGTTCGCCGCATCCGGCGCGTTCGCTACCGCGGCGAGATCCGCGAACAGCTCGAGGCGGAGCGTCTCGCCGCCGACCGCGCGCCGACCAAGGACGACGACTGACCCTGAGTCGCCAGTCGATCAGCCGCCCAGCGCGGGCGGATTTGTTGCCACGATGAAGATCGCCGTCCAGTGGCAGAGGAAGGCGAGCAGCGTGAGCGTGTGGAAGATCTCGTGGAACCCGAAGACGCCCGGGAACGGGTTGGGGCGCTTGAACCCGTAGGCGATGGCGCCGATCGTGTAGAAGATTCCGCCGGCGAGGATGAGCGTCATCATGACGGCGTTGGCGTGGAAGAAGTCGACGATGAAGGCGAGTGCCGCGTAACCGAGCAGGAGGTAGAGCGGCACGTAGAGCCAGCGGGGCGCTCCGATCCAGAACACCCGGAA
>DMKW01000254.1:8482-14047 GCA_003454135.1 Microbacteriaceae bacterium | reverse complement strand
CGAGAAGCGCCGCTCGATGCTGCACGACCAGGTCACGCGCGACGCCGCGACACCCACCGGGGTGATCGCCTACGTCGACGGCGACCCGGTCGGATGGAGCGCCGTGGAGCCGCGGCCTCGATACTCCCGCCTCGCGACGACCCGCGTGGTCGCCGCGGGCAGCGACGAGGCTCCGGATGACGCGAGTGTATGGGCGGTCACCTGCTTTGTCGTGCGGGTGGGCTTTCGCCGCCGGGGCGTGAGCAACGCGCTGCTCGCGGGTGCCGTCGACCTCGCCCGATCGCACGGCGCCCGGGTCATCGAGGGGTATCCGGTCGACCCGACGGCGACGAAGGCGAGCTCGGCCGATCTGTACCACGGTGCCTTGAGCGTGTTCGAACGGGCCGGATTCGAGGTGGTCTCCCGCCCCTTCCCCGGGCGCGCCGTGGTGCGCCTCGGCGGGACATGACACGGGGACAATCGACGGCCTCCGCCTATTCTGGTCTCCCCGGTTGTCGGTGATACTGGAGGGGTCGTTCCCGCGTCGTCCCAGTGAGGATGTGCCCCGGAACAATCGGCAGCAATCAAGGGAGATTGATGACCACGCCAGAATCGACCGCAATGACGGAACCGACAGCCGCGACACCGGGAGCCGCCGAAGGGAAGAGCCCGACCCACCTCGCGCTTGACACCGTGATCGCCGAGCTCGCCGTCGGCGAGTTCCGCTGGGCGAAGACCAGCTTGGCCGAGCGCATCACGTGGCTCGACGAGGTGTTCACGGCGGTCACGAAGGAGGCCGAACACTGGGTGCGCGTGGCCGGGCAGATCAAACGGCTCAACCCGGCGTCGTCCCTCATGGGCGAGGAGTGGATCTCGGGCCCGTACATCATCCTCACCTCCCTCTCGACACTCACGCACAGCCTCGAGGCGATCGCCAAGGGCGAGAGTCCCGTCGCCGATCGAAAGCTCGGCACTGCTCCCGGCGGGAGGGTTACCGTGCCGGTGCTCCCCTCCTCCCCTTACGAGGCACTTCTGCTGCACGGCTTCAGCGGCGAGGTGTGGATGAAGCCCGGTGTCTCCGCCGAAGCGGTGCGCGCGTCGGCGGGGCTCGGCGCTCTCGACCCCACGAAGACCGCTGGGGTCGGCCTCGTGCTCGGCGCCGGCAACATCACCTCGATCCCGCCGCTCGACGTACTCTACGAACTCATCGCCCACAACCGGGTCGTGCTTCTCAAACTCAATCCGATCATGGATGCGATGCTGCCCGTCTACACGGCGGCGTTCGCGCCGCTCATCCGCGCCGGGTTCTTGCGCATCGTGACCGGGGGCGGCGACGTCGGCAGCTATCTCGCCCACCACCCCGGCATCTCGCACGTGCACATCACGGGAAGCGCGGCGACTCACGACGTGATTGTCTGGGGTCCCGGCGAGGAGGGCAGGCGGCGCAAGGCCGCCGGCACCCCAGCGCTCGCGAAGCCGATCACGAGCGAACTCGGCGGCGTCGCGCCGATCATCGTGCTGCCCGGCACGTGGAGCGCGCGCGATCTTCGATTCCAGGCTGAACACATCGCGACCCAGCGGCTGCACAACGGAGGGTACAACTGCATCGCCGGCCAGATCGTGGTGCTGAGCTCGGACTGGCCGCAGCGGGCCGCGTTCCTCGAGCAGTTGCGCGGTGCACTGTCCACCGCCCCGGCGCGACCGGCGTGGTACCCGGGCAGCGACGACCGCATTGCGCAAGCCAGCAACGACTACCCATCCGCCGAGCGCCTCGGGCCGGCTGACAGCACACGCCTGCTCGTGGACGTGCGCTCGGATGCCGATGCCTCCGCCATCCAGACGACCGAATACTTCTCGCCGGTGCTCGGGGTGATCGAGCTGGCCGGCATCGGGCAGGCGTTCGTCGACGCCGCCGTCGACACCGTCAACCGCGACTTCGTCGGCACCCTCGGCGCCAACATTCTCGGCATGCCCAGCACGATCGCCTCGCTCGGGCGCGGGTTCGACGACGCCATCGCCCGCCTCGAATACGGCACGATCGCGATCAACGCGTGGACCGGGGTCGGCTTCCTCACCGCCGCCGCCCCGTGGGGGGCGTTCCCCGGCCACACCCTCGACAACGTGCAGAGCGGCATCGATGTCGTGCACAACGCGTTACTGCTCGCGGACACCGAGCGCACCATCATCCGCGGTCCGTTCCGCCCGTTCCCCCGTTCGGTGCTGCACGGCGAGTTCGCACTCTTCCCCAAGCCGCCATGGTTCGTCTCGGCGCGCAGCGCGAGGGCCACGGGTCGACGACTCTTCGAGTTCGCGGCCCACCCGTCGTGGGCCAGGATGCCCGCGGTGTTCGCCGCGGCGTTCCGCGCATGAACGGAGCACCGCAGCGCTCCTGCCGCGGCCGGCTCCTGCCGACGGGGCCATTGCGTGCAAACGGGCCCGACGCGTTGGCCCCACTTGCGCGCAGTGGCCCCGCGACGATTCCATCATCGCGCCTCGCCGATCAGGACAGGATGTCTTTGGTGCTGAACCGTCCGTAGGCGAGGGCCGCGAAAACGAGAACGTAGGCCATCTGCAGGATCGCATTGCTGCCGAACGAATCCCACGAGATCGGTTGCCGCAGGAGGTCGCCGAAACTGAGCCAGTAGTGGCTGAACAGCCACGGGTGCAGCCAGTCGAGCTGCGGCAGCGAGTCGAGCACCTGGGACACGACGGCGAGAACCACTGTGGCGGCCATGGCGCCAACCGGCACATCCGTGAGCGTGGAGATGAAAAGCCCGATCGCGGAGAGTCCGATGAGGGAGACCGAGATGTAGGCGGCGACGAGGAGGGACCGAAGCACCGATTCACCCACGCTGATGGTGTCACCGGACAACAGGGTCACCGGACCGACGGGAAAGAGCGCGATGCCGATGAGCGCTCCGGCTATCGCGACCGCGAGCGTGGCGACGACACAGAACACCACGGCCCCCGCGAACTTCACGAGGAGCAGTCGCACTCGACCGGCCGGCGCCACGAGCAGGTAGCGCAGGGTGCCGGAGCTTGCCTCCCCGGCGATCGTGTCCCCCGCCACGACACCGACGGTGAGCGGGAGAAAGAGCGGGATCGAGACGATGAGACCCACGGTCGCCACGAAAAGGCCGTTTTGGGTGATCTGGTCGAGGAAGGCCGGGCCGCGGCCGGGCGGCGGCGTGGCGGACGAGAGCCGCACCGCAAGCGCGATGAGGATCGGCACGGCGGCGAGCGTGAGCAGCATCGCCCAGGTGCGGCGTCGGCGAAACAGCACCGACAGCTCGGATGCCAACAGCGCAAAGCCGACGGATGGGCGGGAACGCGCCGCCGGCTCTTCGCTACTGGGCAATGTCGAACCCCTCGCCAGTGAGGGCCACGAAACGGTCTTCGAGGCTCGGCCTCTCGATCGAAAAGCCACGCACGCGAACTCCGCCGGCCACGAGGGCCGCCACGATCGAATCGGGCGCGCGCGGATCGTCGCCCGCCGGCGCGATGACCATCGCAGCGTCATCCACGGTTTGCGATTCATCTATCTCGGCCGGGGCGAGCCCGAGCCCGTCGAGCACCCGCACGGCAGCCTCGGGATCGGGGGTGAGCAGCCGCACGCGGGAGTGACCGGCGTGGCGGAGCTCGTCGATGGTGCCCTGGGCAACGAGGTTGCCCACGCTCATCACTGCGGCGTGTGTGCAGATCTGCTCGATCTCGGCGAGCAGATGGCTCGACACGAACACTGTCGTGCCCTCGGCGGCGAGCGATCGCACGAGATGCCGCACCTCGCGGGTTCCTTGCGGGTCCAGACCGTTGGTCGGCTCGTCGAGCACGAGAAGTTCGCGCCGGATGAGCAGGGCATTCGCGATACCGAGCCGCTGCTTCATGCCGAGAGAGTACGCATGCACCTTCTTTCGTGCCGCGTGGCCGAGTCCCACGCGTTCGAGCGCGCTCTCCACTCGCGCGCCACGGGTGGCCGACGGTGCGAACCGGTCCGCTGTGTCCAGTCGGTGCAGGTTCGCCGCCCCGGAGAGATACGGGTAGAAACCAGGCCCCTCGACAAGCGCGCCCACGCGCGGCAGCACATCGCGCAGGTCCCCCGGCATGTCGTGGCCGAGCACGCGCACCCGCCCGCTCGTCGGTGCTGCAAGACCCAGAAGCATTCGGATGGTCGTGGTCTTGCCAGACCCGTTGGGCCCGAGAAACCCGAATACCGCGCCGCGCGGCACGCTCAGGTCGACGCCGTTCACCGCCGTGTAGCTGCCGAAACGCTTGGTCAATCCGTGAGTCTCGATCGCCGGTTCGCCGGTGACGGCATCGCCCGTCACGGAGCTGCGGCCACGGCCTGGAGACGTTCCACCGGAACCGAGCCGGCGAACACGCGCCCGTCGTTGGTCACGAGCACGTTCACCAGGGCGGTGTGCAAGAGGTGGCCGCCGGCTACCGTCGTCGTGAGCTTGCCGAAGAGCGGTGAACTCGTGAGTTTCGTGGTCTCGGCGCCCGCCGGCACCGACAGCACCGCATCCCACCCGCTCCCGGTCACGCTGTGCTTCGGCGCGGTTCCGTTACCCGGCTTCACGGGCTTCGTCTGGCCCTGGGGAACGGCCTCTTGTTTCACGGTCGCGCCGGCCGGCGGAGTGAAAGCGAACAGGTCGGCCGGCGGCGCCGCGAGAGTGAGCGCCGAGAACGCGACACTGAACGCCGGGCTCTTCTGGCCGCGTGCGGCGAGCTCGACGCTCAGCGGAAGCCCGGTCTCCGAGTCGACGGCGATCGACACCGACCCGATGAGAGTGTCGCTCGCACGAGGCGTGAGCACGAGGTCGTAGGCGGTGCGGCCGGCAACACGTGTGTCCTTGCCAACGGTAACCGTGGTCGTCGAATCGACGGCGGCGAGCAATCGGGTTGCGAGCTCCCCGGGCGTCTTCGCCTCACTCGACGATTCGGCAGGGCGCTTGTCCGTCGTCGCGGGGAGGGTGGAGTGGATGGCCGTGTTGTCGCGGGAGCTGTAGAGCCACACGTCCCTGCCGTTGCGAATCACGTCTCGCTCGGCGAGCTTGTCCAGCACCTGCGCGCGCACCCTGGTCGGCCCGTCACGGTAGATTCGCGCGGTGTAGGAGCTCGACAGCAGGCTCAGGACGGATGACGCGGCCGAGTCGGCGCCGGTGCCCGTCGTCGGGAGTTGCGGCAGACCCAGATTGGAGGTCTGCTCCACGGTTCCGGAGAACGCGCCGACCTTGCTCTGCGCCACAAGGGCGAGCACCTGTTGCGGCGTCTTGGCCGGCAGGTCCACCGCCGCACTTGCCACAAACGGCACCGCGATCGCCGCCGACGCGACGAGGGCGGTGATGACGCCGGCGGGAACCCATCTCTTCCAGGCCCGATTCATGACAGCCAACCTCTCGGTGCGACCGATCGCCGCAGACACCGCGAAATTACACCCGGTTGCTCACAATTTGCTGGGCACCCGACGAGCTCTTCACGGACCTTCCAGCGATCAGCATCGACGGGGCAAAGGGGTGGGAAAAACAGAGACTGGGGCCGGAGGAATCACGATGTCTCCTATCTCACTGAAATCGTGAGCCGGAGCGT
>DMKW01000254.1:6421-8350 GCA_003454135.1 Microbacteriaceae bacterium | reverse complement strand
CGCAGAGCTGTGCGTGGTCATCGCCCCCGATTCATTCAAGGGGTCGCTCGCCGCGCGGGAGGTCGCCGAGGCGATCGCCGCGGGCTGGCGGGCGGCGCGCCCGGCGGACGACATCCGCGTTCTGCCCCAGGCCGATGGCGGGGAGGGCACTCTCGACGCGATCGAGGCGGCGGTGCCCGGCTCGGTGCGTCACGACGTCGGTGCCGTCACCGGACCGGACGGACGGACGGTGCCGGGTGTCTGGCTCGAGTTGCCCGGTCGGGTGGGCGTCGTCGAACTCGCCCAGTGCTGCGGGCTGCCGCTCATGCGCGAGCTGGACCCGCTCGGCGCGACGACTCTCGGTCTCGGCGAGGTCATCCGCGCCGCGCTCGCGCAGGGGATCGACCGCCTCGTGATCGGGCTCGGCGGATCGGCGTCGACGGATGGCGGTGCCGGGGCGCTCTCAGCCCTAGGCCTGCGGGGCACGGACGGCGCGACGTTTCCGCTCGGTGGCGGCGCGCTCGCTCGACTCGACGGTCTAGACCGGGGCGCCCTGCTTGCCCCGCCGTCCGGGGGCGTCGTGCTGCTGAGCGATGTGTCCGCGCCGCTCCTCGGGCCGCTGGGTGCCGCGGCCGTGTTCGGGCCGCAGAAGGGCGCGAGCCCCGAGCAGGTCGGTGTTCTGGATGCGGCACTGTCCCGGTTCGCGAGCCTGCTCGGCGGCGACCCGACGGTTCCAGGCGCCGGGGCGGCCGGCGGAACGGGCTACGGTTTTCTCGCCGCCTGGGGTGCCACGATCGAGTCTGGCGCCGACTACCTCGCCCGGCTCAGCGGGCTGCCCGACACCCTGGCCCAGGCGGATGTGCTGCTCACCGGCGAGGGACGGTTCGATGCGACCTCCAGCAGCGGCAAGCTCGTCGGGCAGGTGATCCGGCTCGCCGCCGGGCACGCCGCGGCCGTGGGGATCATCGCCGGCCAAGTCGCGACGCAACCAATCGGATCTCGCGGCGAACCCTTGTGGTCGGTCGCGCTCACCGATCTCGCCGGGTCGGTCGAAGCCGCGATGGCGCACCCAACCCGTTGGTTGCGCGAAGCGGGAGGCGCGGCCGCCACCGCGCTCGCGCCCGACAGGTCAATCGGCGCCCGTTAGGTCTCTTGCGCCGGATTCACGCTGAAGCCGTGGTCCTCGCGCGATAGGCGGCCACATTGCTCTTGTTGCCACACCGTCCGTAGGAGTGCCAGCGCTGCGTGTTGCTCCGCGTCGAATCGTAGAACGCTTCGCCGCACCGCTCGTTCGCGCACAGGCGCAACCGGTTCCACTTGCCATCGGCCATCAGTCGCTCGAGCGCGATCGTGATCGTGCCGATGAGCGGGTCGCCGCCTGTCTGCCGGATGGTGGCGCTGCCCGCAGCACCGAACGTCGCTCCAAGCGAAATCTGAGAAGTCTGCCGGTTGAGCGATGCCCAAGCGGCATCGGCAGTCTCGTGGCCGGCCGAGACCACGTCCACCACCGTCGAACGCAGTTTGCGAAGCCGTTTCAGCTGGCTTTCGGACACCTCGGCGCGGGACTGCAGTAGATCGCCAAGTGCTCTCCCAGCGTCTTCAGCGTCTGAAAGCCGGTCACGGTGGGTGCCATGACCGCGCGTGTTCAGAAAAGCGAGGAGCACAGCCGCCGCCTCCGGTGCGGTGCCCGCGGGCGGCATCACCACATCCTGACTCATGCGTCTATGTTAGTTCAACATTGTCTATTTGCCTATGCCCATTACAGACGTACTTGATTCGTGCTAGAACTGTAATTGGCAAATCTAATATGCCAGTTACAGGCGGGCACCGTCGTTGCTGCCCGCTCCGACGTCGTGACTCGCACGGGCAGCGCCAGTGCGAAGCTCCTCGAGACGAAAGCAGCGAGAAATGCGAACGCTTGGACAGAAAGCCAGCTTCTGGGTGGTGGCG
>DMKW01000254.1:0-6302 GCA_003454135.1 Microbacteriaceae bacterium | reverse complement strand
CCGTCGCCGCCATCGCGCTGTGGACGAGTGCGGCTCCGACGGTGACATACCCTCTCTACGCGTCCGAGTGGCATCTGACCCCGACAGCCACAACAGCGATATTCGCCGTGTATCCGGTCGTCCTTGTGGTCGTGTTGGTGTTTTTCGGGAACATCTCCGACTACATCGGGCGGCGGGCCGCAATCCTGATCGGGCTTCTGGCTTCGCTGTCTGGGGTGGTTCTCTTCGCGGTCGCCCCCGACGTTGTCTGGGTGCTCATCGGACGCGGGCTGATGGGCGTTGGAGTTGCGCTGTCGCTGAGCCCGGCCACCGCGGCCGCGGTCGAATTCAGCCCGGTCGGCCAGTCGAAACGGGCCAGCTCAATTACGACAGCGGCAACAGCGCTGGGACTCGCTTCGGCAACCCTCGTCGGCGGCGCCCTCATCCAATACGCTCCGTTGCCCACCCATCTGAACTTTTGGGTGCTCGCGCTCGTCATCGCTGTTGTCGCCGTCTTCGCCTGGTTTCTTCCGCGGCGCACACGTGCGGAGCAACAGGGCCGGTGGCGCCCACGCGCCCTTGCTATCCCTCGGGGTGTTCGAAAGTTCTTCGCAATCTCCGCAGTCGCAGTGACAGGCTCGTTCGCGGTAGGCGCGATCATGCTGTCTCTTGGCACCCAAATCGCGCAGACCCTGATCGGTTCGAACAACGCCCTGGTGAACGGGTCGGTGATCGCCCTCAACGCTGCCGCGATCGGCGTGACTGCCATCGTTGCTCGTCGGCTGCGTCCTTCATCGATCGTGATCTTCGGAGGGGTTTTCGCCACAGCTGGCATGGCGGTGATGCTGTTCTCGTCAGAGCAGCAGTCCCTTCCGATATTTCTTGTCTCCGCAGTGCTGACTGGCATCGGATACAGCCTTCTGTTCTCCGGCGGGCTCACCTTCATTGCCGTCCACGCACCAATCCACCATCGAGCCGGCATGGTGTCGGCGGCCTATCTGATCGCCTACCTGTTCCAGGGATCAATCGCGCTGTTTCTCGGCGCAACGGCAACCTCGTCCGGCTTGCGGGTCACGCTGGATGTGGGGGCCGGAATCATCGCCGTCTTCAGCATCGCCGCCCTTGTGCTTGCCGTGACTCTCGGCCGTGAACGGCCCGCGGCGCTGGCGCCGAGTGGGGCCTGAGATGCCCCGCCAGAGCCATCTGCACGCGCTGGAATTGAAGGCGCACGATCCCGGATGGGCGAACTAGACGGCTGGGAAGTAGACACCGCAAGACGCGTTCGAATCAGATGGTCGAACGTCACTGACGGGTGACAACCCTCAGTGCCGCCAGCGACTCGGTGATGATCTGCGAGAACTCCCGCGTATTGTCCGCCGCGATCCAGCGCTGAAACGCGATATGAAACACCGACATGCCCGATTCCGCGGCGAGGCTTGCGGTCGGCTCATCCACTCCGCGCTCTCGCAGCGCCCCACCCAGAGCCTCGTGATGAAAAAGATCACTCTCAAGGGATGCCTGGGCGGCACTATCACCGACACGAGCGCCGTCTACGACCTGATGGCATCAGGGAGTCTCCGACCGCTCATCTCGACAACCACGTTCGATGAGATCCCCGCCGGCCTAGACAGACTGGAGCGCGGCGAGGTGATCGGGCTCCTCGTCGCCGTCTATCCCGCCTAGATGAGTGAGTCCGTTTGGGTTTCAGTGGTCGTAGGCGATGACCTTGAGCACAATCAAGTCTCGGAACGAGCCGGGACTCGAATGATCAGGGCGCCGGCGTTTATGCGGGCTGTGAACCCGACGGCTTGGCCGAAATCATCGCCGTCGAGCTCGATTTCTTCCGGCCGAGTCAGGTGCGCCTCAAATGAGTTCCCTGTTTCATAGTGCAAATCCGAGGTGTTTTTGCGCTCGCCAGCCATGGCTCGTCCGGTTTTCGTCCGACGTATCACCCCATTTGTCCACGCCACTTTTGCCCACACTCGCAACCATCCCCATGCACCGCCTGGTCGAGTCATCATCAGGTCGAATAAACCGTCGTCGACGACTGCGTCGGGCATGAGCAAGATATTGGCAGGCAGTGATCCACAATTGCCCAAAATCAGGGTATGAACGGTCCGCCGGGTCCTCGGGCCCCCGTCGAGGCGAAACTGGAGATGCAGTTCGTCTGGATCGCGTAGTGACTTGACGATTGCATCGACATAGGCGGCCCAGCCCACTTTGTCCTTCAAATCGTCGTCCGTGTTCTTGATCATCTTCGCGTCGATGCCCATGCCAGCCATGACGACGAACGCGTGCGCATCGCGGGACCCGTCGGCGCGTTCGATCTCGATAAGGCCGACGTCTATGCTTCGATCAACACCTGCGAATGCGGACCGAACAGAGCCCGGCATGTCATCGAGGGTGAGGCGAAGGTTTCGGGCGAGTAAGTTGCCGGTTCCCGCCGGAAGCACCGCAAGAGGAACCCCGCTGCTGTGGACAACCTCCGCGACGGCACGCACCGTTCCGTCTCCGCCTGCTGCAAAGATGAGATCGGCGCCCTCGGCCAATGCCTGGGAAGCCATCCCTTGTCCAACGTCTTCCATTGAGGTTTCGAAAAAGGTTGGCGCAGCCCACCCCGCTTCCTGCGCCTCGGCCATCAGGATAGATCTCATTGTGCTCGAGTCGACCTTCGTCGGGTTGTAAATGACGGCCGCGACCTTCTCTTTACTGTGGCTCATTGCGACATCCTAGGGGCGATGAGGTTCACGCCACGTGGATTTCCAATCGCTCTAACATCTGTGTTTTCTCATCTGATGCCCTTTACAGCGCCGATTCGGCGGCCTAACGTGATGTCTACGCTCGACCAGTTCGCGTTTCAAGAAAGGTCAACCCGATGGCCGATATCGCCGATCGAGGCGCTCGGAAAGTGGCGTCAAGCGCGCCGCTGAGGACAGCAGCAAGGGCGGGGTACGCCGTCAATGGAATCGTTCACGCCCTTATCGGCGTGACGGCAATCAGCGTTGCAGTCGGGCCAGGTGGGGAGGCGGACCAGACCGGGGCACTGGGAGAACTGGCGGCAGCACCCGGAGGACGACTCTTGCTCTGGGTCATTGCCATCGCGTTGTTCGCGTTGGCACTCTGGCAGGTGTTGCATGCTCTCCTGGTACGCGGCGTCGACTCAAAGCGACGTTGGGCACATAGGCTCGGCGACCTCGCGAAAGCTGTCGTCTACGTCGCGGTCGGGGTGACCGCACTGACATTCGCCCTTGGGTCCTCCAGCAGCGCGGCCGCATCATCACAGTCGCTTTCCGCCCGAATTCTGTCCATGCCCGGTGGCGTGGCCCTGCTCATCGTCGTCGGGCTTGGTGTTTTCGGCATCGGGGTGGCCTTGATCCTGCGCGGAGTCAGCCGACGGTTCTTGAAGAGAATCACCGTTCCTCCTGGATCGCTAGGAAGATTCGTGACGGCATTGGGGGTAATCGGGTACTCGGCTGAGGGAGTTGCGCTGATGGTTGTCGGCATTCTCTTCTGGGTGGCCGCAGCGACCCTCGACCCGACCAGGGCATCCGGTCTCGACGGTGCATTGCGGGCGCTTGCCGGAGTGCCCTTCGGCGAGTTCATCCTCGTCGTCATCGGCGCCGGTTTCATCGCCTACGGCCTCTACTCCGAGTTTCGGGCTCGGTACGCGCGGCTATGACCATGACCTGAGAGGGCAGCGACGATGGCTCAGCACACCGCCCGCGAAGGAACGACGACTGATCGTCGTGCACCGGAGAAGGGTTTCTGGCGGGCGAAATTCGTTGTAGAAGAGCGCTACATCGACCCACGCGCGCGACGCGGCCTCTACCTCGGCTCGACCATCTTGATAGTGCTCGGCCTGATTTTCTTCACCATTGTGCTGCTCGCGGTACTCACGCATTCAGGCGTGGCCGACTGGGACAGGCCGCTAGAACAGTGGGTCAATTCCCTCCGCTCACCCGGGACGACATTCGTCATGATCGTTTTGACAATTGCCTTTGGCCCCGTCGTCTTACCCATCATCATTCTCATTGTCACTGCGGTGTGGCTCATATTTGCCAAGCACGCATGGCGGCCCGTTATCCTCGCTGGCGCGATGATAACGGGTGTTGCGGTGGCCACGGTTCTCGCGCAAATTGTCCACCGTCATCGCCCTCCAACGAGCCTGATGCTCATTGGAAATGACACGACATTCTCCTTTCCGTCAGGGCACGTGTTGGGCGCCAGCGACTTTTTGATACTCACGGCGTTCCTGATCGTCTCGCGCAATCCGAGATTGTGGGGTGTGGCCTTGGGGCTGGGTCTCGCATGGACAGGCGTGCTCGCCGAGATGTTCAGCCGCACGTATCTGGGGTACCACTGGCTCACTGACACTCTGGGTTCGCTGTCGATTTCGATGGTGATTGTCGGAACTGTGATCGCAATCGACACCAAGCGGACCGCACGCATTCGGGGAGAGGAAATTCATGGGGCTCACTCGCAATTACAAAAGGACCACACCTAACTGCTGTAGCAGTCCAGCGCTTCAGCTTCCTGTCCGTTCAAGCCTCAGTGTTCTCCCGGAGGATTCGCCATGAGCGAAGGAGGAGAGCCAGCACCCATAAGGCAGATCCGGGAAGCGAAGCACCAGGGCGACGAAGAGGAACTTCGACAAGATCGCACTGTGGGTCGTGTCGTCCTTACCCATTGGTACTCCCGATTCGGGCAGGTCCTTGCCGCCCTTGTCAGCCGAATCAGTGCTGTGCTGGGGGCGCGAGGAGCGCTCCTACTCACGCTTATGGTCGGCGCCCTGATTGCCTTTGCGCTGAGCTTCATCGCCTCACGAATCTACGACGCCGTCACTGAATCGGACGGGGTGGCGGGGCTCGATCGGCCGCTTCTAGAGGCCGCAATGCGTGCACGATCACCCATACTCGACCTCATCGTCACCGGCTATACCGACATAGCAGGACCCGTTGGAATGCCCATCATCGCAGTAGCCGCGATCATCATTCTGTCGCTCAAGCGAAAATCATGGACGCCGGCGATCCTTATCGCTGCCGCGGGCCTTGGGTCTCTCCTGATGACAGTTGCAGGTAAGGACATCATCGGTCGTCATCGGCCCCCTCTGGCGGATGCGGTGCCGCCATTCGAATACTCGCCGTCGTTTCCCAGCGGACATACGCTCAATGCGGTGGTGATCGCGGGCGTCGTCGCCTACCTCCTGATCCTCCGGCAGCGTTCGGCAGGCGCCAGAACCGTCACAATTTTCGTCGGGGCACTTTTCGCGGCAACCATAGGACTTTCACGTATGTTTCTTGGACACCATTGGTTCACCGATGTTCTCGCAGGATGGGTGCTCGGTGCGGCATGGCTCGCCATCATCCTCACGGCGCATCGGCTTTACCTCACCGTTCGGCAATGGCGTCACCCGACCACCACGCAGGAGAACGATGTCCCCCAAGAAGCATGAACTTGACCCTCGCAAGCTCTCCAAGGGAGCATACGAAACAGAACTCCAACGCCTTCAGATCGAGCTCGTTCAGATGCAGCAATGGGTTGTGCAGTCCGGCGCCCGCGTTCTCGTCATCTTTGAAGGTCGCGACGCAGCGGGCAAGGGCGGCTCGATCAAACGGGTCACGCAATATCTGAACCCGCGGTCAGCACGGGTCGTTGCGCTCCCCGCACCGAGCGAGCGCGAGCGTGGCCAATGGTACTTCCAGAGATATATCGAGCGTCTGCCGGCGGCCGGCGAGATCGTGCTCATGGACCGGTCCTGGTACAACCGGGCCGGGGTCGAGCACGTCCTCGGGTACTGCTCCAACGAAGAATACGACCGCTTCTTGAGGCAAGTGCCCATCCTCGAACGGCTGCTCGTCGAGGACGGCATCATCCTGGTCAAATACTGGTTCTCCGTCTCAGACGACGAACAACAGAAGCGATTCAAATCGCGATTGAATGACCCGATGAAGCGTTGGAAGCTCTCGGAGACCGACCTCATGTCCATTGTCGAATGGGAGAGCTACTCGCGAGCCAAGGACGCGATGTTCCAAGTGACGGACATTCCCGAGGCGCCATGGTGGACGATCGAGAGCGAGGATAAGAAGTCCGCACGGATCAATGCAATCAGCCACCTCCTCTCACAGGTTCCCTACGAGAAAGTCGAGCCGGAACCGATAGAGCTGCCGGATCGTCCGCCGGCCGACGACTATGTGCGTCCCGCACGCGAGTTATACAAGTACGTTCCTGATCACGCATCCGAACTCAAAAGTCGATGATCACCCAGCGGTGCGGACCAAGCCCAAAGGCACGCGAGGTCCGTGCCGTATTGCCATGAATACGTC
>DMKW01000144.1:13500-18320 GCA_003454135.1 Microbacteriaceae bacterium | reverse complement strand
CTTCCCTGGTTGGACGACGACCCGTTGTGCTCGTCGTGCTGACAATATGTTAGGACATATTGACAAGTCCACTCTAGGGGTCATTCGCGGTCGCCGCAATCCCGAATGCGCGTGCGGCACGGTGAGGCCACGCAAATGGGGCCAATGCGCGCAATCGCGGCCGACACGTTGGCCCCGATTGCGCGCATTGGCCCCATTCGGCGGGCGAGGGGCTACTCGTTCTGCGGGAAGCCCAGGTTCACGCCGGCGTGGCTCGGGTCGAGCCAGCGGCGCGTGATCGCCTTCTGGCGCGTGAAGAAGTGGATGCCGTCAGGCCCGTAGGCCTTCGAGTCGCCGAAGAGGGAATCCTTCCAGCCGCCGAACGAGTAGTAGGCGACCGGAACGGGGATCGGCACGTTGATGCCGATCATGCCCACGTGCACCTCGCGCTGGAAGCGACGGGCGGCCCCGCCGTCGTTCGTGAAGATCGCCGTTCCGTTGCCGTAGCGCGACTCGTTGATCAGCGCGACGCCCTCGTCGTACGAGGCGACCCGCACCACGGAGAGTACCGGCCCGAAGATCTCGTCGGTGTAGACCCTCGATGACGTCGGCACGGCATCGATGAGGGTCGGTCCGAGCCAGAACCCGGCCTTCTCGCCGTCGACGTCGATGCCGCGGCCGTCTACGACGACCGTCGCGCCGTCCTGAATCGCGATGTCGATGTATCCGGCCACCTTGTCGCGGTGCTCCTTCGTGATGAGCGGGCCCATGTCGCAGTTGCGGCGCCCGTCCCCCACCCGAAGGCCCGACATCCGCGACGCGATTTTCTCGATGAGCTCGTCGGCGACCGGTTCGACGGCCACGAGCACGCTGATCGCCATGCACCGTTCTCCGGCCGAGCCGAAGCCCGCGTTGACGGCCGAGTCGGCCACGAGGTCGAGGTCGGCGTCGGGCAGCACGAGCATGTGGTTCTTCGCTCCACCGAGGGCCTGGACGCGCTTGCCGTGCTTCGACCCCGTCTCGTAGATGTACTTCGCGATGGGGGTGGAGCCGACGAACGAGATGGAGGCGACATCCGGATGCTCGAGCAGGGCATCCACAGACACCTTGTCGCCGTGCACGACGTTGAGCACGCCGTCTGGCAGGCCCGCCTCCGCGAACAGCTCGGCCATCCAGACGGATGACGACGGGTCTTTCTCCGACGGCTTGAGCACGACGGCGTTGCCTGCCGCGATCGCGAGCGGGAAGAACCAGAGCGGAACCATGGCTGGAAAGTTGAACGGGCTGATCACGCCGACGACGCCGAGCGGTTCGCGCGTCGAGTAGACGTCGACGCCCGTCGACACGTTCTCGCTGTACTCGCCCTTGATGAGGTGCGGGATGCCGGTCGCGAACTCGACCACTTCGAGGCCGCGCGCGATCTCACCGAGCGCGTCGGAGAGCACCTTTCCGTGCTCCGACGTGAGGATCTCGGCGAGTTCGAGCTTGCGGGTGTTGAGCAGCTCGCGAAAGGTGAAAATGATCGACTGGCGCTTGGCGAGCGAGGTCTCGGCCCAGCCGGGGAAGGCGGCCTTCGCCGCGGCGACCGCGGCGTCGACGTCGCCGGTCGTCGCGAGCCGCACTTCGCGGGCGACTCGCCCGATGGCCGGGTCGTAGACGGGGCCCGTCCGTGTCGATTCGCCCTCGAAAGTCGCGCCGTTGATCCAGTGGTTCACGATGTCCATGCCGCCATGCTAGCCGCGAGATCGGTGCGCAATTCCCGGTTCCGGCAGACCGTATTGTTCTCGAAATGTTTGGGTCGAATGTGCCATCCGGCACGCGCCGCGGCGGCTGCCGCGAGCATGGCAGGGTGGTCTCATGCGAATCCAGCGGATCGGCTTCACCCCGCTCAAGGGCACCAGCCATGCCGAGCATGCCTCGGTCGACCTCGCGGCGCACGGACCGGTCGGCGATCGCGAGTTCGCCCTCGTAGACCGGTCGCACCGACGAGTCTTGCGAACCGTCGAGAACCCCCGCCTGCTCGCGTGCCCCGCGACCTGGGCGGGCGGCGTGCTCTCGGTCGGCGTGAGCGGACGGACCCTCTCCGGCACGCCGCGCCCGACCGGCGAAACGCTCGAGTTCGACTACTGGGGGCGATCGGCCGCCGTCGAGGTCGTCGACGGACCGTGGGCCGGGGCCTTCTCCGACCTTCTGGGGCGGCCGGTCGCGCTCACGCGGGTGGCACAACCCGGCGAGGTCGTCTACGGCGCGAGCATCAGCGTCGTCACGACGAGCTCGTTGCGTCTTCTCGCCGAGACCGTGGCACACGCGGTCGACGCCGCGAGATTTCGCTCCACCCTGGTAATCGACACCGACGAGCTCGAACCGCACGTCGAGGACTCGTGGGAGGGGCGTGAACTGCGGATGGGATCGGCAATCATTCGGATCCAGGGGGCGATCGACCGCTGTGCGGTGATCGACGCCGACCCGGCGACCGGTGCACCGGGCAGCCGGCTTTTGCGCGCGCTCGCTGGCTACCGGTTGCGCGACACGTCGATCGACTTCGGGGCGTATGCCGAAGTGGTGACGCCCGGTGTCGTCTCGCGCGGGGACCTGGTAACGGTCGAACCGGCCTGAACCGCGCGATCTCCGCGTTCCTGGCGGTGCTTCCGGGCTTTGTCGTAGCCCGCTGTCACACTGGGTTCATGGATCCCATCGTCGCTCTCATCATCGGCCTCCTCGTCGGAGTCGTGCTCGGCGCCGTCATGGGGCTCCTGCTCGCTCGGGCCAGGCTCGCCGGCGCGCCGGCGGCAGGCAACCCGGCGCTCCTCGCCTCGCAGAACGAGATCGCCCTCGCGGCTGTGCGGGCGGAGGGCTTTGCGGGGCAGTCGAGGCTGGGCGCCGAACTCGCCGCGGTGGAGGCCACGAACCTCGCGCTGGAAAAGCAGGTGCTCTCTCTGCAGGAGCAGTACCGCGACCTCGTCGATCGGCACCGGCAGGAGCAGACGCAGGAGGCCGAACGCCAGCAGAAGGAGAGCAAGGTGCTGCAGGCCCTCAGCCCCGTGCAGGAGGCGCTGCGCACGATGCAGCAGAAGGTGACCGACCTCGAGAGCCAGCGCAGCCAGCAATACGGCGCGATCAGCGAGCAGCTCACGCAGACCCGGCTCTCGGGCGAGCAGATCAGGGCGACAGCCGAGTCGCTCGCCTCCGCCCTCCGAAACAATGGCACGCGCGGCGTCTGGGGCGAGGCGCAGTTGCGCAACGTGGTCGAGGCCGCCGGCCTCACCAACCGCGTCGACTTCGATTTGCAGTCGACCATCTCGTCGGATTCGGGTCGCGGTCGACCCGACATGGTCGTGCGACTGCCCGGCGGCAAGTCGATCGCTGTCGACGCGAAGGTGCCGTTCGACTCCTACCTCGAGGCCAACGCGATTCCGCTGACCGCTCCCGAACACGAACTCAGCCGACGCAAGAGCCTGCTCGACAGGCACGTCAAAGCCGTGCGCTCCCACATCGACGCGCTCGCCTCGAAGTCCTATTGGGACGGCCTCGATGCCAGCCCCGAGTTCGTCGTCGCCTTCATCCCCAGCGAGTCGCTGCTCGCCTCGGCCCTCGAGGCCGACTCGACACTGCTCGACTACTCGTTCCGCAAGCGCGTGGCCCTCGCGTCGCCGGTCAACCTCTGGGCGGTGCTCAAGACGGTTCAGCTCACCTGGCAGCAGGACGTGCTGACCGAAGACGCGAAGCGCCTCTTCGACCTCAGCCAGCTGCTCTTCGACCGCATCAAGACCATGGCCGGCCACGCGGACTCGTTGCGCGGATCGATCGAGCGCACGGTGAAGAGCTACAACGACTTCGCGAGTTCGCTCGAGTCGCGCGTGCTCGTGACGGCGCGACAGATCAACCGGATGGACGAGAGCAAAATCATCGGCGAGGCGGCCCTCATCGAGTCGTCGCCCCGCACCCTCACCGCGCCCGAACTGCAGGAGATCGAGCAGCTCGCCGAAGCCGGCGAGCTCTCCATTTTCGACCCGGAGCCCGA
Source organism: Microbacteriaceae bacterium (assembly GCA_003454135.1). Taxonomy (GTDB): domain Bacteria; phylum Actinomycetota; class Actinomycetes; order Actinomycetales; family Microbacteriaceae; genus Lacisediminihabitans. The sequence goes on along the minus strand of DMKW01000144.1, from coordinate 14,320 downwards.
GATCCGCGGCTAGACCGACGCCAGAAGCCGGCTATCCGGCTTCCTGCTGGCGGGCCTAGACCCACTTCTCCGCGAGGTGGTCGGCGCTCACGCGCCGGATCGTGCCGGAACGGCCGCGCAACACGATGCTCTCGGTGCGGATGATCGGGCCCTTCTTGTGCACTCCGCTGACAAGCTGTCCGTCGGTGACGCCGGTCGCCACGAAATAGGTGTTGTCGCTCGTGACGAGGTCATCGATCTCGAGAATGCGTTCGAGGTCGTGTCCGGCATCGATGGCCTTCTGGCGTTCGTCGTCATTCTGCGGGGCGAGCTTCGCCTGGATGAAGCCACCGAGTCCCTTGAGCGCGCACGCCGTGATGATGCCCTCGGGGGTGCCGCCCCGACCGACGCACATGTCGATGCGCGCGTCGTAGCGCGCGGCGTTGATGCCCCCGGCCACGTCGCCGTCGAGGAGCAGCCGGGTGCCCGCCCCAGCCGCCCGGATGTCATCGATGAGCTGGACGTGCCGCGGCCGGTCGAGAACGGCAATCACCATGTCACCAACATCCTTGTTCATGGCCTTCGCCAGGGCGGTGATGTTCTCGCCGATCGGTTTGCGCAGGTCGACCACGCCATGGCCCTCCGGCCCGGTGACGATCTTGTCCATGTAGAACACGGCCGACGGGTCGTACATGCTCCCGCGGTCGGCGACGGCGATCATCGAAAGAGCGTTCTGGCGCCCGGCGGCGGTGAGGGAGGTTCCGTCGATCGGGTCGACGGCGATGTCGCACGCCGGGCCCCGGCCGTTTCCGACGTGCTCGCCGTTGTAAAGCATGGGGGC
>DMKW01000144.1:11215-13275 GCA_003454135.1 Microbacteriaceae bacterium | reverse complement strand
GTTCGCGGTGTCAATGTTCACCTCTCAAGGCTAACGACGTCCTCTCGCCGCGGGCTCCCCTCGGTGGCGAAACAATCGTCATTCTTTCGCCCGGACCGAGAGTCAATAGACTCGTACCGTGAAATCGGGTCTGGCCCGATAACGCCAGCCCGAGCAGCCCCGAAGGAGAAGCAAATGCCCATCGCAACCCCCGAGCAGTACGCAGACATGCTCGACAAGGCCAAGGCGAGGGGCTTCGCCTACCCCGCATTCAACGTGTCGTCATCGCAAACGATCAACGCAGTGCTCCAGGGACTCACTGAGGCCGGGTCGGACGGCATCATCCAGGTCACGACGGGTGGCGCGGACTACTTCGCCGGTCATACCGTCAAGAACCGCGCGGCCGGAGCGCTCGCGTTCGCGGCGTTCGCCCACGAGGTGGCCAAGAACTATCCCATCACGGTCGCCCTGCACACCGACCACTGCCCCAAGGACGCCCTCGACGGCTTCGTCATGCCGCTCATCGAGGCCTCGGAGTCCGAGGTGCGGGCGGGGCGCAACCCCATTTTCCAATCCCACATGTGGGACGGCTCGGCAGTGCCGCTCGCCGAGAACCTGGAGATCGCCAAGTCGCTCCTTCCCCGCATGAAGGCGATCAACGCGATTCTCGAGGTGGAGATCGGCGTCGTCGGCGGCGAAGAGGATGGCGTGAGCCACGACATCAACGAGCATCTGTACACGACCATCGACGACGCTGTCGCGACGGTCGAGGCGCTCGGCTTCGGCGAGAACGGCCGCTACATGGCCGCACTCACCTTCGGCAACGTGCACGGGGTGTACAAGCCGGGCAACGTCAAGCTGCGTCCGGAGCTTCTGCACGAGATCCAGGTCGGCATCGCCGAGCGCTACAGCACGGGCGACAAGCCGCTCGACCTCGTCTTCCACGGCGGCTCGGGTTCGACCGACGAGGAGATCGCCACGGCGGTCGCAAACGGCGTCGTCAAGATGAACATCGACACCGACACCCAGTATGCGTTCACGCGCTCGATCGCCGACACGATGTTCAAGAACTACGACGGCGTGCTCAAGGTCGACGGCGAAGTCGGCAACAAGAAGGTCTACGACCCGCGCGCGTGGGGCAAGCTCGCCGAGACCGCGATGGCGAAGCGCGTCGTGCAGGCGACCCAGCAGCTCGGATCGGCCGGCCACTCGGGCAACTAGCCGACCCCCGGGTTGGCCTTCCGGCGCGAAGCGCGGTCAGTGCAGGAAGATCGGCAGCCAGCCCGGGTTATGGGCGTGCACGAGCACGAGGAATACGACCAGGTCGAAGAGCAGGTGCACGCACACCACGTAGGTGAGCGAGCGGGTGCGGGCGAAGATGTAGCCCTGCAACAGCGCGAAGGGGAAGGTCATGAGCGGGCCCCAGGCGCGGTAGCCGAGCTCCCACAGGAACGACACGAAGATCACCGCCTGCAGCAGGTTCGCCTGCCACACGGGAAAGTGCCGTCGCAACAGGGCGAAGACCAGGCAGATGAAGAACATCTCGTCCCAGATGCCGACGAAGTTGACGCCGATGAAAAGTCGCACGAGCTCATCCGGTGCGTGGATGGCCGGCCAGTTTCGATACGCGCCCGAGCCGATGAAATAGAACGGCAGGATGACGTAGCCGAGCACCAGGACGATCGGCAGATAGGCGCGTTCGAGCACGGTCCAGCGTTGCCCCGTGTTGATGGGGAAACGGATGGCGCGCTGGTCGAAACGCCCGACCCCAAGCCGAGGAAAGCCCCAGCGCTCTGACACGTAGGGTGCGGCAACCGCGAGGCTGAGCACCGCGCCCATGAGCGCGATGTTGCCATAGCTGATATTGGCGGCAACCGAAATGGTGCTGACGATGCCGAGACCGAGGCCGACGAGCACGAGGCTGCGAAACAGGTCGCGATCGAGCACGAAGGCGGAGATCAGGCTCGCGAGGAGCGTCGCATAGCCGGCGAGCGGCACCTGCACGCCGAACAGCAGCGCCGCTGATACCGCCATACCCGCCGCCGGGGCGAGGCCCCATGACACTCGGGGCTTCGCATCGA
>DMKW01000144.1:8647-11099 GCA_003454135.1 Microbacteriaceae bacterium | reverse complement strand
CCGAGCATGAGCACCGCGATGCACACGAACGAGACGATCCACGCGAGCACTCCCCCGATGATCGGCAGGTAGAACGCGAGGCGTCCCCGGCGGAGCCGGCGCGTCGTGACGATCGCCGTGAGCACGAACAGCACGACATTCGTCACGTTGATCACGACGCCGAGCGCGCCGGCGAGCGCCGTCGGCGTGTAGGTGCCGATCCCCATGGTCGTGTACACCTGTTCGAGCACGGCGCCGAGGTTGGCGAACTGGAAGAACCCGGCGACGACATTGACCGCACCGTAGGCGAGCAACGCGTAACTCAGCAGTATGTCCCAGCGGCGAGCGGGGCCGGCGACGCCCAACGGCGGCGGCGCATGCTGGGCGGCGGGAGGCACGGGCGGCGGCGCGAAGGACGGCGCGGGGATGCCGGCCGCCTTCGCCTGGTCGTCGGAGCTCGCGTATTCGCCGTACTGCGGGCGAGGCCGCTGATCGGTCATTTCGACTGCCAGTCGAGCTGTCGTGTTCGGCCGCCGAGCCCGCGAGTGTCGGCCTGGCCGCTCGCATCCTTGCGCAGCTCCTTGGGCAGCGAGAACATGAGGTCCTCCTCGGCCGTCACGACCTGTCGAACGTCGGTGTAGCCGGCATCCGCAAGGTCGTCGAGCACCTCCTGCACGAGAACCTCGGGAACCGACGCTCCCGACGTCACGCCGACCGTGCCGACACCGTCGAGCCACTCCTGCCTGATCTCGGTCGCGTAGTCCACGCGGTAGGCGGCCTTCGCACCGTTCTCGAGCGCGACATCCACGAGCCGCACGGTGTTCGAACTGTTGGCCGAGCCGACCACGATCACGAGTTCGGCCTCCTCGGCGACCTTCTTGATGGCTACCTGGCGGTTCTGCGTCGCATAGCAGATGTCGTCGCTCGGGGGGTTGTGCAGGTTGGGAAATCTCTCGCGCAGCAGCCGCACGGTCTCCATCGTCTCATCGACGCTCAGGGTGGTCTGGCTCAGCCACACGAGGTTGTCCGGGTCTTTCACCTGCAATGTCGCGACATCCGCCGGGCTGTTCACGAGCGTCGTGCGCTCGGGCGCGTGGCCCATCGTTCCCTCTACCTCTTCGTGGCCGGCGTGGCCGATGAGCAGGATCTCGAAGTCGTCGCGAGCAAAACGCACGGCTTCGCGGTGCACCTTCGTCACGAGCGGACAGGTGGCATCGATCGCCTGGAGGTTGCGGTCGGCCGCGCCCTGCACCACCGCCGGCGAGACTCCGTGCGCGGAGAAGACGATGTGCGAGCCCACGGGCACGTCGTCGACCTCGTCGACGAAGATCGCGCCCTTCTTCTCGAGCGTCGAGACGACGTGGATGTTGTGCACGATCTGTTTGCGCACGTACACGGGCGAACCGTAGTGCTCGAGCGCCTTCTCGACGGCGATCACCGCTCGGTCCACTCCCGCACAGTAGCCTCGCGGCGCTGCGAGCAGCACCCTCTTGGGATGGGTGACGGGGTTGTCCCTTAGCCTGTTACGTACCGCGGGAATCCGCGGCATGTTCAGGCTGGCGGCAGCGCCGTTGGTTATCGTGCTCACGAACCCGATTGTAGTTCGCGTGCACTCGCAGACGCTGGGAGGCGGACGGATGGCAAGCTCGGCGGCGATCGAGGCATACGACAATCTGGCGATCGGGCTGCGAGGCGAAGACGGCGTGGAGATCACCCCGGAAGGGTTGCTCGTACACGGCACGCTCTTCGCGTTTTTGCAGGACGACGACCTCGTCGTCGAGCTGACGCCCGCGCGCGCGAGCGATCTGGTTCACCGCGGCGTCGCGGCACGGTTCGTGGTGGACGGGCATCCGACCCGCGAGTGGGTGCGCGTGAGCAACCTGCAGCTCTGGCCAGAGCTGGCGGGCGAGGCGCACGAGTTCGTGGGTGAACCGCCCGTCGGCGGCCAATCGTGATGGAGCGCTGCGGCGGGTCATGGGCGTGACGATCGACGCCGGGCCGTCCACCGTCGATGCGCCGTGGCCGGTCTCGCTCCTCTCGAACAAGATCAAGGGCTGGATCGATCGCCTCGGCACCGTGTGGGTCGAGGGCGAGATCACCCAGTGGGGCCTCTCTGGCGGCAACGTCTACGGAAAGCTCAAAGACCTCGACGCCGACGCGACCGTCGGCTTCACGGTGTGGTCGTCGGTGCGAGCCAAGCTGCCAGACGACCTGAAGCAGGGCGACCGGGTGATCGCCCTCGTCAAACCGAACTACTGGGTCAAGGGCGGAACGCTCACGATGCAGGTCTTCGAAATGCGCCACGTCGGCCTCGGGGACCTGCTCGAGCGCCTCGAACGCCTGCGCCAGAGGCTCAAGGCGGAGGGGCTCTTCGACCTCGGAAGAAAGAAGCCGCTTCCCTTCCTGCCCGGTTGCGTCGGTCTCATCACCGGCAAGGACTCGGATGCCGAAAAGGACGTGCTGCGCAACGCGC
>DMKW01000144.1:5864-8628 GCA_003454135.1 Microbacteriaceae bacterium | reverse complement strand
GTTGCGCTGGCCGGCCGTCGAGTTCCGCGTCGTGCACACGGCCGTTCAGGGCGATCGCGCCTCCGCCGAGGTCACGGCGGCCCTGAAGCTGCTCGACGCGGACCCCGAGGTCGACGTGATCATCGTCGCGCGCGGCGGCGGCGACTTCCAGAACCTCCTCGTCTTCAGCGACGAGGCCCTCGTCCGCACGGCGGCGGCGTGCGTCACACCCGTCGTGAGCGCGATCGGGCACGAGGCCGACCGTCCGCTGCTCGACGAGGTCGCCGACTTGCGGGCATCCACTCCCACCGACGCGGCAAAACGGGTCGTGCCCGATGTTGCGGAGGAGCTCAGCCGCATTCAGCAGGCGAGGGCCCGCATCAGCAGCCGTGCGACGGGCTTCGTCGTGACCGAGATCGACCGCCTCGAGCAGCTGCGCTCGCGGCCTGTGCTCGCGAACGCGGCGTGGATCGTGGACTCGCGGGCGGAGGAGCTCGGCCGCTACATCGGCAGGAGCGCCGAACTCATCGAACTCCTGATCGAGCGCTCGGGCATGCGCGTGGGCGAGTTGCGCTCCCAGCTGCGGGCCCTCTCGCCCCAACGCACGCTCGACCGCGGCTACTCGATCGCCCAGTTGCCGAACGGCTCCGTGCTGCGGAGTTCCAAGGATGCGACGGTCGGCACACCGCTCCTCCTCACCCTCGCAGACGGCAGGGTCACCACCACCGTGACTCCCCCGCCGACTATCCCGGCGAAGGCTCGGTAGAGTTAAGCCGTGGCACAAACCTCACCTCCCGGCACGAGCTCCCCTTCGAACGGCTCCGGTTCGAACGGCGCCGATCGCGACATCGCAGAGCTGAGTTATGAGCAGGCGCGCGACGAACTCGTGCGGGTGGTCAACGAGCTCGAGCAGGGTTCGACGACGCTCGAGCAGTCCCTCGCGCTGTGGGAACGCGGCGAAGCCCTCGCGAGGCGATGCGAGGAGTGGCTCATCGGTGCGAAGGCGCGACTGGACGCGGCGCGCAACGCGGTCGCCGGCTGAGGCCAGTGTCCACTCCCCCCGAGAAGGCACCGCGCATCGTCGCGGAACTCGGCCGACCCGAGACGGCGGAGGAAACGGCGGCGCGCAAGGCGGAGAGCGCCCGCAAGCACCGCTCCAACCAGACCCTCATCAATCTCCTTCTCGCACTCCTCGCCTCCCTCGGAATCGTGCTGTTCCTCGTTCTGGTCGTGGTGCGGCCGGAGCAGCCGGCCCGCCAACCGGCCGACTATCGCGGCGACGCCGCGCAGTCCGAGTCGCAGGTGGGTGAAACACTCGCCGCTCCCGTGCTCCCGTCGGGCTGGAGCGCCAACGACGACGGGCTCGACAAGGGCGCGGATGGCGTCGTCGCGTGGACCATCGGCTTCATCACGCCCAAGGTCCAGTTCATCGCCCTCGCCCAGGGCATCGACGCCAACGCGACGTGGGTATCCAACCAACTCGAGAAGGCCAGGTCCACCGGCACGGCATCGATCGGCGGTGTCGAGTGGACGGTCTACGACAGACGCATCGTGACCGATGCCGGCGACTTCGCCTACGCCCTGAGCGCCACGATCGGCCGCAGCAGCGTCGTGTTGCACGGCACGGCGGGCTCGGGCGAATTCCGCACCCTCGCGACGGCCGTCGCCGAACAGCTCACGACACACGGAGGCGCACAGTGACCGAAGACCCTCGCACACCGGCGATCGCGTGGCAGGAGATGGCGCGCGGCAACCAGCGCTTCGTGAACGGCGAGCCGAGCCATCCGCGCCAGGACGTCGAGCGTCGCGAACAATTGGTGGCGCGGCAGTCGCCGCAGGCCGCGCTCTTCGGGTGCAGCGATTCACGTCTCGCCGCCGAGATCATCTTCGACAAGGGGCTCGGCGACCTCTTCGTGGTGAGAAACGCCGGCCAGATCATCTCGGACTCGGTGATCGGTTCTCTCGAATACGCGGTTGCCGTGCTGCACGTCCCGCTCATCGTCGTGCTCGGCCACGACGAGTGCGGGGCGGTGACGGCGGCCATCGACTCCCAGGCGCCGGGCGCCGTGCCGTTGCCTCCTCACATCCACGGCCTGATCGAGAAGATCATCCCCGCCGTGAAACGCGTAACGACCTCGGACACCGAACGTCCGGATGCAACCGAGGTCGGCCGCGAACACTTGCGCGACACCGTGGCCGAATTGCTCGAGAGTTCGGAGCTCATCAGCGACGCGATTGCCGCGGGTACGCTGGCTATCGTCGGGGCCAACTATCGCTTGCTTCAGGGCGCCGCGGTTCCCGACATCATTGTCGGCGCGGTCTAGGCCTCCAGAACAACTGGTCGCCCAGGTATCCGCGCCCCTGAAGACGGTCAGTCAGAAGAACAGTCAGTCAGAAAACAGACAGAAGGAAGACACAGCGCCGTGAACACTTTGCACGAGGTCACCGACGACACCCAGTTTCGCATCGAGCACGACACGATGGGCGAGGTGCGGGTGCCCGCCGCCGCGCTGTACGGGGCGCAGACCCAGCGCGCGGTTGAGAACTTTCCGATCAGCGGATCGGGTCTCGAACCCGCCCAAATCGTTGCCCTCGCGCGCATTAAGCGAGCGGCGGCGATCGTCAACCGCGAACTCGGCATCGTCGACGCCGACATCGCCGACTCGATCGTGCTCGCGGCCGACGAACTCATCATCGGCCGCCACCATGACCAGTTTCCGGTGGACACCTACCAGACCGGCAGTGGCACGTCGTCGAACATGAACATCAACGAGGTGCTCGCCAC
>DMKW01000144.1:0-5690 GCA_003454135.1 Microbacteriaceae bacterium | reverse complement strand
CACGTTGCCGTGACCGGTGCGCTTCTCGGCAGCCTCGTGCCCGCGCTCGACCATCTCGCCGCCTCTCTCGAGAGCAAGGCGGAGCTCTGGAAGTCGGTGGTGAAGTCCGGGCGCACCCACCTCATGGATGCGACCCCCGTCACGCTCGGCCAGGAGTTCGCCGGGTACGCGTCGCAGGTGCGTTACGGCATCGAGCGCGTGCGGTCGACGATTCCGCGGGTCGCCGAAGTGCCGCTCGGCGGAACCGCGGTCGGCACGGGCATCAACTCGCCGGTCGGGTTCTCCCAGAGGGTGATCGAGCTGCTCGCGTCGGATTCCGGCCTCCCGCTCACCGAGGCGCGCGACCACTTCGAGGCGCAGGGCGCCAGGGACGGGCTCGTCGAGGCGTCCGGCGCCCTCCGTGTGATCGCCGTGAGCCTCACCAAGATCTGCAACGACCTGCGCTGGATGGGCTCCGGCCCCAACACGGGTCTCGGCGAACTGAACATCCCCGACCTCCAGCCCGGGTCGTCGATCATGCCCGGCAAGGTGAACCCGGTGATCCCGGAGGCCGTGCTCATGGTCGCCGCCCGCGTGATCGGCAACGACTCCACGATCGCGTGGGCCGGCGCCTCCGGTTCGTTCGAGCTCAATGTGGCGATCCCCGTCATGGGCACCGCCCTGCTGGAATCGATCCGACTGCTCGCCAACTCCACCGTCGCCCTCGCCGACAAGACCGTCGTCGGCCTGCAGGCGAACGTCGAACGCGCCCTGGCCCTCGCCGAGTCGTCGCCGGCCATCGTGACCCCGCTCAATCGAGTGATCGGGTACGAAGCGGCCGCGAAGGTCGCCAAGAACGCCGTGGCGAAGGCGATCACCATTCGCGAGTCGGTGATCGACCTCGGATTCGTCGAGCGCGGCGAAGTCAGTCTCGAGCAGCTGGATTCGGCTCTCGATGTGCTGTCGATGACGGTTCCCCCGAAGGCCTGACGCTCACGCTCACTTCGGCGGCACGCCCGCCGCGGGGATGGGCGACCCGTCGAAGTTCAGCACCGTGCGCTTGAGCACCGACGAGGAGAGGTCGATCGGAATGAGGATCGAGACCGACTTCGCTCCAGCGAGGTCGGTCTCGCACTGGGCGGTGTTCGCGGCGTTGCCGGAGCCGGGCGGATTGGGTTGTCCGACGTAGACCCCGACGGTCACGCTCGAGTCGGTCTCGACCACCGCGACCTGGTAGGGAATGCACCGGCGGTCGACTCGAACCTGCACGACGAGGTCCGCCGTGTCGAGCGCCGTGAGCCCCACCGCCGGGGGCGTTCCGATGTAGCCGTCCCCCGTCTTCGACTCGCGCGGCCTGAAGTTCGCGAGGGAGAACAGGTAGCTCGGCGTGCGCTGCGCCCCATCGATCGCCTGGTAGCGCGACACCGGTTGCGCGACGAGTCCGGCCGGTGGGGCGCCGAGCGCCGCGAACACGCGATTCACCACGACGGGCGCCGGCGTTCCCCACAGTCGCTGCACCGTGCTGATTCTCGCAGGCGTGTCGACGGCTCGCGGGAGCTCCTCCGGTGCCGGGTTCGAGAGCGAAATGCTGCCGAACACGACGACCGCAAGGGCGACCCCCGACACTCCACGGTGGATTGCGACCGAGACCGGACCGGGCTCGCCCCCGACGGCATCACGCCTGCTCCAGCCCGCGAGCACCCGCCACTGACCGCGCGGGGCGATGAGGCCCCACACCGTGAGGATCGCGAAAGCGATCGTCACGGCAATCATCAGGCGGCTCACTCTTCGAGCCTAACTCTGACCCCTGTGCGCGGGTCACCTCATCGGTCTACCCCGGGCGAGTTCTCAGGCTAGCTCGTTCGATTCGAGCATCTCCGTGACGAGAGCAGCGATCGCCGAGCGCTCCGATCGGGTGAGGGTGATGTGCCCGAAGAGCGAGTGTCCCTTGAGCGTTTCGATCACGGAGGCCACGCCATCGTGCCGACCGACGCGCAGGTTGTCGCGCTGGGCCACATCGTGCGTGAGCACCACTCGCGAGTTCTGGCCGATACGGCTGAGCACGGTGAGCAGAACGTTGCGCTCGAGCGACTGGGCCTCATCCACGATCACAAACGCGTCGTGCAGCGACCGGCCGCGGATGTGGGTGAGAGGAAGAACCTCGAGCAGCCCGCGTTCCACGACCTCGTCGAGCACGTTCTGGGAGACGACCGATCCGAGGGTGTCGAATACGGCCTGCGCCCACGGGTTCATCTTTTCGGCCGCGTCGCCCGGGAGGAAGCCGAGCTCCTGGCCGCCGACGGCGTAGAGGGGCCGGAACACCATGATCTTTCGGTGCTGCTGCTTCTCGAGCACCGCCTCGAGGCCGGCGCACAGCGCGAGCGCCGACTTGCCGGTTCCCGCCCGACCGCCGAGGGAGACGATTCCCATCTCCGGGTCGAGCAGCATGTCGATCGCGAGGCGCTGCTCCGCCGAGCGGCCGTGCAATCCGAAGATGTCGCGGTCCCCGCGCACGAGGCGCAACTGGCCGGCTCCCGTGACGCGCCCGAGCGCCGAGCCGCGATCCGAGTGGATCACGAGGCCCGTGTTCACGGGGGTGTCGCCGACGACGCGCGAGTGCAGGCTTTCGTTCTCGTAGAGCTGGGCCATCTGCTCCGAGCCGAGCGTGATGTCCTCCATGCCCGTCCAGCCCGAGTCGACAGCGAGCTCGGCACGGTACTCCTCGGCGGCGAGGCCGATCGAAGCCGCCTTCACCCGCAACGGCAGGTCTTTCGAGACGACCGTGACATCCAGCCCGTCGTTGGAGAGGTTGAGCGCGACGGCGAGGATGCGCGAATCGTTGTCGTTGAGCTGGAGACCGGATGGCAGCACCGACATGTTGGAGTGGTTGAGCTCTACCCGCAGGGAACCGCCGTCGCCTACCGCGATCGGAAAGTCGAGTCGCTCGTGCTGGATCCTCAGTTCGTCCAGGTTGCGGAGCGCCTGCCGGGCGAAGTAGCCGATCTCCGGGTCATGGCGCTTCGCCTCGAGCTCGGAGATGACGACGACGGGCAATACGACTGCGTGTTCCGAGAAGCGGAAGATCGCCTTCGGGTCTGACAGGAGCACAGACGTGTCGAGCACATACGTGCGCTCGGTTTGCCTGGTCTTCGAGTCTGACTTCGACGCTGGGCTGGTCTTGTCCAATGCGGCCACGTGAACTCCATCCCCGAGTGCTCGACACTCGGATCCAGTCGCGTGACGGCCGGTCAGTTCCTTTAGGCACTGTCTTCTTCCGAAACGAACTTACGTGGCCGTCTCGATCAGGTGCCATACCTGATGTCTCCGACGCTACGGCGATCGATCGGCGAGAGCAGCATCGACACGCCCTGCCGCGTGTTACATCGCGGTTAATTCGCGATGTCGCGGAAGGGCAGCGACGCGCCGTCAGACCGTGATGGCCGAGGCGTAGCCCGTGAACGACGCTCGAAGCATGTCGAACGAGTCTTCGTCCGTCGACACGTGCGGACTCAGCCGCACGGTGTTCTGGCGAGTCGTGACCGTGACACCGTGATTGAAAAGAGAGGCGGAGAGCACGGTGAGCTGGTCGACCGCCGGCTCGAGCACCACGATTCCCGCGCGCTCGTGCTCCGCCCGCGACGACGACACGGCCACCGCGTACTCATCGGCGAGCTCGATGATGCGGGAGACCTTCTCCGCGAGTCGCGCGCTGATCGCTGCAACCCCCACGCGGGCGATGTCCTCAAGGGCGGCGGCGAGCCGGGCCTGGGCGATCGGGTCCGGGTTGCTGATGCTGAAGGCGGCGACTCCGCGCGTCGGCGGCAAGATCTCGTCGAGCGGCAGATCCTCGTCGGTCGCGCTGAACCCCGAAAAGACGGGAGTGAGCCGCTCGGCGGCTCGGTCGCTCATCGCGAGAAATCCGGTGCTCCAGCCCGCGCGCAACCACTTTTGGCCGCCAGAGACAACGACGTCGGCGACTTCGAACGGGGCATCCACCACTCCGAAACCCTGGATGGCGTCGACAATGAGCAACCGGTCGCCGATCACCTGCCGGATTCCCTCGAGGTCCGCGAGATAGCCGGTACGGAAGTCGACGAGGCTCACCGCGACCGCCGCGGTGTTCTGGGTGAGCTGGTTGCGGATCACGCCGGGCGTGACCGGACCGCCGGCGGTGTCGAGCCAGGTCGGATTGAGCACGCCGAGCGAGTCCGAGGCGCGCGCGGCGGCGAACGTGACGCTCGGAAACTCGGCCGGAGAAAGGAGCACCCCTCCGGTGAGGCCGAACATGACGTGCATGAGGCCCGAACTCGTGTTGGGCTGGAAGCACACCTGGTCTGCCCGGAAACCCGAGACGGCAGCCACCGCGGCGCGCACGCGTTCGTCCTGCCGGTCGAGGCTGCCGAGGCTGCCGAAGCGGGCCCGTCGCAGCAGCTCGAGTTGCGCCTGTTCCTCTTCGATCACCGAGCGGCCGAGCGGGCCGACGCTCGCGAAGTCGAGGTAGCCCGGTTCCTCGCCGAAGCCGGCGGCAAACTCATCGATCGTCGTCATGGCTCAACTCCCGTAGCGCCGCTGGCGCCGCGCGTAGTCGCGCAGTGCGCGGAGGAAGTCGACCTCGCGCAGGTCCGGCCCGAGCGCCTCGACGAAGTAGAACTCGCTGTGGGCGCTCTGCCACAGCATGAAGTCGCTCAGCCGCTGCTCGCCGGAGGTGCGGATCACGAGGTCTGGATCGGGCTGCCCGCCCGTGTACAGGTGGTCGCCGATGAGCTCCGGCGTGAGGATCTCGGCGAGGGCATCGAGCGTTCCCCCCTCGTCGCCGTGCTTCTTGACGATGCTGCGCATCGCATCCGCGATCTCCCGGCGTCCCCCGTAGCCGACGGCGAGGTTGATGTGCAGCCCAGTGTTCGACTGGGTGCGCTTCTCCGCCGCCGCGAGCGTGGCGATGAGGTCGGCGGGCAGCCCGTCGTGCGAACCCACGTGCTGAACGCGCCAGTCCCGAAAATGCGAGAGGTCCTCGGCGAGGTCGGCGATGATCTGGAAGAGCTCGTCGAGTTCTTCGGGTGGTCGACCGGTGAGGTTGTCGGTGGAGAGAAGGTAGAGGGTGGCGACCGAGATGCCGAGGTCGTCGCACCAGATGAGAAACTCGCGGAACTTGGCCGCTCCCGCCCGATGACCGTGGGCGGCCGTTTCGAGCAAGCGCTGCTTGGCCCAGCGGCGGTTGCCATCGAGGATCATCGCCACGTGCTTCGGCAGTTCCTGGTGCCCCAGCCAGCGCCGAATCCTGTTCTGGTAGAGGCCATAGAGCACCCCTTCACCGAGCGGAATCTCCCTCTTTGCCACGACCCTAACGCTAGTGCAATCGCCTGCGATCGATGCCAGTCGCGGCGCTCGCCGTGCGGCTAGGCTTGGCCCATGACTCAGGATGCGGACGACGTCAGCGTCGATCAGGAGCCGGGTTCTGACCTGCCGAACATTCCTCTGCTCGACGACGAGATCGATCGGGAACCCGCCACCGAGGCGAAACCCACCTGGCGCGGATGGATCCACGCCGGCACGTTTCCGCTCGCGATAGTGCTCGGTGTCATCCTCATCGTGCTCGCCGACGGCGTGGCGGCGAAGGTGTCGAGTTCCGTCTTCGTGCTCTCCTCGCTGCTGCTGTTCGGCGTCTCGGCGCTCTATCACCGCTTCGCCTGGAGCGATCGGACGAGGCGCCT
>DMKW01000230.1:3311-5720 GCA_003454135.1 Microbacteriaceae bacterium | reverse complement strand
TTTTGAGTCGGCGTTAACACGAGGTCTTCGCTCTGCCAAAAGGTGTTCGCGACGGCCTGGTGCTCCGCTCAGAGGAGAAATGTCCAGATCAGGTTCCTCGTTTGGCATCCATCGTGTTGGTGGGAGAAGCACCTGTCAAGGATCTAACCGACTCGTGGACACTCGGGTGCTCTTTATGCTCATTTAGAACGGATCGCGGTCATTCCTCCGTTTCATGTCGCAGCGCCCGCAATAGGTCCGGCTCGCGGGCGGCCACGGGCGACGCGCAGTCACCCGTCGATGAATGATCTGACGATCGAGACCAGGTATGCTCTTCCCCGGCCGATCCAGAAGATGTGGCTCGGCGGGTCGAGTTCGACAAGAACCGCGTCGGGGATGGTGTTGGCGAAGTCCTCCGCGTGCGCGAAGGAGACTCCACGATCGTGTCGGGAGCCCGTCACGAGCGTCGGGCACTGGACCTTCGACAAGGTGTCGCGCCGCGCCGCGGCCCCTCGGGCCTGCCCTTGGCGGAGGTCGTTGACGAACCCGGAATCGGAGCGCATGGATCGGAACAACGCGCGCGCCTCGTCCCTGTCGGCAGCGCTCAGCTGTTCCCACCAGTCCTCGACGGGAAGCTTCGAGAGCCGCGCCATCACGCGTCGCAGCCCCGAGTCCGAGCGGACCATGCGGCGCACGAGACGCCAGACAAGGCTCTGCAGGAGCGGGGAGAACAGGACTGGGCCGACGATCGCCTCCGCGCGGGTGTCGGGATAGGGCAAGCCGGAGGGCGCACAGCTGTGCAGCACCAGGCGCGGCACTCCCAGCTCCTGATCCCCGGCAACGTGCACGGCCTGCAAGCCGCCGAAGGAGACTCCGACAGCGGCGGCGATCACGGAGATATCAAGTTGCTCGCACACTTCACGAACCAGCGGCGCGAATTCCGCGGCGCTGAGCGGGCCGACACGGGTGCCGCCGTATCCTGGGCGCGAGAACGAGACGACCGCATGTCCCGACTCGGTGTACAGACCCCACCCGCAATCGCACCTTGCGGAACAATGGCCGCCGGGAAAGAACAACACTGGCGGTCGTTCCCCCGGCACCTGCACGATCTCCACGGGTCCCGCGCTCGTCGAGACTATGCGTGTCTCAACCATGACTCCAGTCTGGCAGCATCCGGGCGCGTCCCGCTGAGCGATCCGCTTGTGGGACGCCCATTGACTGCTCGCGACGACCAGCCCGCCCGGCTACCTTCGTGCGGCCAACGCTGCGTTGAAGGCGCTGGCGGAGGTGGTTGAACTGTCGATGCGCCAGTCGACCTCTTTGTTCAAGTCGAACCAGACGAAGCCGGTGACGTCGGGTTGAGCGGCGAGGTAGGAGACCAGGTCGGTGTTCCATTGTGCTTTTGACCCGCCGTTTTCTGAGGAGGCGGTCTCTGCGACGATGATCGGTTTCGTGGATGCGAGGCCGCGGAGTTCCGTCAAGCCCTCGCCGAAGACTGTGCTCGGTGATTTCCAGGATCCTCCGACCCCGTCGAGACCCCAGTTGTACCCGTCGAGGGCGACGTCATTCACGTAGGCATCGCCCGGGTATTCGGTGGTGATCGGGGTCGAACCGTAATACGGGACGTTCGGGCTCCACACCCAGATCACGTTCGTTGCACCTGAGGCGACCAGCACGTCATGAACGTGCCGGTACGCGGCGACATAGCTGCCGCTGGCGTTGCCGTTGACGCCGTCGGCCCACGGGTACCAGTTGCCGTTCATCTCGTGGCCGTAGCGGAGCATCACCGGCTTCCCCCACGCGGCCAGGGCGGTCCCCCACGACTTGATATAGGTGTCGTATGTTCCGGATGCGATTGTCGCCGACTGGTACGCGGTCTGGTTCAGCCCCCCGCCCCACGTCCACGGTTCCCAGGTGAGGAGGCTGGTCGCGCCGCGGGCGGCGACCGAGTTCAGGTCGGCTATCGGGGCTGCCTGGTTGAAGTCGTAGTAGGACAGCACGATGGACGGGCTCTCGCCGGATATGGTGGCGACCTGGTCGAGTTCAGTGTTCGCTTGCGCACCGCCGACGGTGGCGACGCCGAACCTGAGATGGGCCGTGCTGATCGCCGGGACGGTCACCGGGTAGGTTACCGTGAATGTTTTCGAGGCTGAGACCTTTGCGACGGTGGCTGTGAGGGTGAATGTTGCCGCGGTCGTGGCAGGCACCACCCAGGTGGCGGAAAATACTCCTGCTCCGTTGGTCCGGATGGAAATGGCGGAGGACCCGGCCGTGAGTGTCCCGGTCGTGTTCTTCTGGAAGCCGCTGCCGCTGACGGCGACGGAGGTGCCGACGGGCCCGGATGAAGGGGACAAGGTAACGGCTGCAACCGTTGTCGATGATACCCGGGTGGGGAGCGACGCGGCGGTCACGGTCATCTGGCTGGATGAG
>DMKW01000230.1:0-3136 GCA_003454135.1 Microbacteriaceae bacterium | reverse complement strand
GCATTGCTTTCGACGCCCACCGCGGGAGAGACATGCGCTTCCGGGGTTCGGGAGTACATGCTCGCGGCCACGACCCCGCCTACGATGCCGACGGCGAGAGCGCCAGACAAGACCTTCAGCATGCGAGCAGGCTTTCGGACGAGGGCTGCTCTCGCGTCTGGCCGGTATTTGGTCGTTGTCAAGGTCTCACTCCGTGTCTGATGGCGTCGCGAGCCCGGAGGCTCCCGCCACTCTTAGATGAGTCGGGGTGCACAAAAACCTGTATGCCTTGGCGGAGGCCCCCCTCACCGCATGAATTGAGGTTAGCCGAACGGCTCATGGAATGTCGATCGGTTCTGGGGAGATTAGATGGAACTCGGGATCATCGACTTCTTCACACGTCACCCAGTTCATGCCTTTGTCGTGCCGGCAGCCGAGCTCGATACAAGTTCGGATTGCGGGCGCTTGGAGATCAGGAGAAGTCCCGACTCGCTGATTATCAGACGCTATATATCGTCCAACTGAGTATCGTTGCCGTGTGGCGAATCTTGATATGCGCGAACCGACGTTCCTGATCCTCACCGCCTTGGCTGACGGGAGGAAGCACGGTTACGCGTTGATCGGTGAGGCGGACACGCTGTCGAACGGGCGAGTGCGGCTGAAGGTGGGGACCCTGTACGCTGCGCTGGACCGACTTCAAGCGCAGGGACTCGTGGCTGCGGCAGGTGACGAAGTCGTCGATGGGCGCCTGCGCAGGTACTACGCCCTGACGGATGATGGGGCCGGCCAGCTGAGCGAAGAGGTTGCTCGGCTGGAGAGCAATGTGCGGCAAGCGAAGGCACGATTGCGGGTGCGACCGGTTGGACGCATCATGTCGGGGGGCCAGGCGTGAGCGAGTCGATGGAACGGCGCTACCGGAGGGCTTTGCGCTGGTATCCGCGCGGCTGGCGCGATCGGCACGGGGAAGTCGTACTCTCAACGCTGCTGGATGCCGCGGACGGGGAGGACCGGACGACCCCTCGCGGCAGCGAGCTTCGCAGTACATCGACGACCGTTTCTTCTGGTCCGGGATCGCCTGGAGCTACAGCGTCGCGCTCGTGATCTTGGCCGGGATGATTGTGGCGATCGGATTTGGAATGGCAAGACGGCCAGGGCCAGCCGCAGCAGCTCTCGGATCTGTCGCACCTTGGGTCGCCGTCCTATGCATCGGGGCACTCCGATCTGATCCTTGGAACACTCTCGCCGCAATGGGATTTCTGCTCACCGCGGTCGGCTTTGCCTTTGCCGGCCGACTCGCCCTCCAACGCGCCCGCCAAGCCCCTCGACGAGCACTAACCACCTAACCTGCCCAGCTCCGCGGAGGTGGCGAGTGAGCAAGCCACTAATGCGTCCCCAAATGGAACTAGTCCTCATCTTCGCTCTTTCGACCGCATTCACAGTGGGGGCAATGTTCGCCGGGACCTGCCGTCAGCGCCCCATCATTCTTTGCAAAACCCTGTCGGGGCGGGTTGTCGTAGGGCCATACTGAGGCGATTGCGAGAGCCAATGTTGGCTGTTGGTCCCCGCTCAAACCAGAGGAGGGAAAATGCCACAACGAACCGCACGAGTGACGATCAACAACACCAGTTCGTATTTGCGTCTAGTCAAGACCACGGATCATCTTTGTGGCGGTGATTGGACCCCGGGCGGATGGCAACCGCCGGCGACTATTGAACCCGGTACCTCAGCGGGCATGCAATCGGAAAGTAGCGGAGACATTCCGATCATCGGCAACATCATGACGGGCACCGAGGGCTACGCCAAGTACGACGTGATCGGGCCCGACAAACGACACGGCATGATCTACGTCTACTGGGACAACCCATGGTTCGGATTCACCCACCCCAGGTTTGAAACGAATGCTGACGACGTCGCTCCGGATTGCGACTACTCCACCCCGGCAGCTGCAAGTTCGTTCTCCGAGGATCAGTCGCTCGATTTCAGCCTCGTTCCGATCGTCTACCGCCACACGGAGGGCGGTCAGGACATCACATCCCCTGGCGACCTTGCGGCGGCGTTCGCGGCCGGACCAATCTTGGGCGTGTTCTCGTTGTTCGGCTTTGAAGGAATCGTCAAGGATCCCGAATGGGTGTTCGAGTTGCGCGACGTCGCGCCATCCTTCGCACCGACCCAGCCAACAAGCCGGAAACTGATGACCGACGCCCAGCCAGAGGATTGGGTGGGCGACTGGCGTGCGAACGGTATCGACGTATTGATCGATCGCCACGGACAGAACGAACTTACCGCCGCCATCTCGTTGAACTCGACCGATTCGCCAATCTCCGTGAATTTCACCATCGGCCCCGAATCGGCCCTGTTCGGCCCCATCAACGACGCATCAACATCGTCGGCAGCGTCTGCCTCTCCCCCGCATGACTCGATAATTCGAGAATCGGCGCGGAGGCTGCTCGCCGAGGCACCAGTGCCGACAAACCGATCGCTCATATCGAGCCGTTTCCAGTCAATCGCGGCAGAAGTCGCCCAGGAACAACAGATCGCCGAACCAATGGCGCCACACCGCTCCGAACGAATTGGCCAGACCATCGGACAGATACTCTCAGACTCGCTATCGACGGTGCACGTTGGAGGTTTTGTGCTCAGTCTCTATGGCATCTATGACGGAGCCTCCAGGGTGAGCAAGGTGCTCCACCTGCAGCGGGTAGTGGACGGGACGCCTAACGTCGACGCGATGCTCCCGGAACACTACGAGATCCGCTGATTCTCGACTTCCGATCCACTACTGGTATTACGGCACGTCCTGGCCGATGCACCGGCCGCTGTCTTATGGACGCTCCGCAGCAACATGAGCTCGCACGGCCGGTGCCACTTCGCTGGCGAAGAGTTCGATGGTCGTCGGGTCATCGGCGGCCATGATGAAACCGGAGGTGCCGTGATTGAGCGCGATTTCCGCGATCTCCTCGGCCCACTGCTTGGGCGGACCGACAAGCAGTCCGCGACCCGACTGGGCGAACTGGCCCGAGATGTTCAGGAGTCGACGCACAGCGCGCGGGTCGCGTCCTGCCTCGGCGGCGCCGTCGTCGATGCGCTTGTTCATTTCTTCGAGGTCGCCTGTGCCGCCCGGCAAGTATCCGAGGGACGGCAACCATCCGTCGGCGGC
>DMKW01000124.1:13418-13625 GCA_003454135.1 Microbacteriaceae bacterium | reverse complement strand
CGGAGTGCTGACGGAGGCCGTGACGAAGGTCATCTGGACGGCCCAGCCGGGCCACGGGATCGAAGACGGGCAGCTGCAGCTGTTCCCGCTCTCGGTCGGGCCGGTTCCCAACACGGGCAAAATCCTGTTGCCGGCAATCCAGACCTATAGCGACGGAACGGTCGTGCGGTGGAACGAGACGGGTACGGATGCCGAGAAGCCGGCCCC
>DMKW01000124.1:11149-13224 GCA_003454135.1 Microbacteriaceae bacterium | reverse complement strand
CGGTGCGACAGCGGCATCCGCCTCCGAACCCGACGTGCTCGCGCGCGGCCTCGGCATCTCCGGTCTCGTGGTCGGCGCGGTCGGTATCGTGCTCGCTGTCGCGTTCTCGCGTCGACCGGCGGCGGACTGACCATGTCGATCCGGTTCACGCGCTCCCTGGTCGCCGGTTTCGGCGTGCTCGTGGCGGTCGTCGTCGTGTTGACACTCGCCGCGCCCGCGCAGGCGCACAACTACCTGATCGCCTCCACGCCGTCCGCGAACGAGACGCTCACCGAGCTTCCACCGTTGTTCTCGGTGACGACCAACGGCACGCTGCTCAATATCGACGGCAACGCGGCGGGCTTCGCGCTGCAGGTGAGGGATTCCGCTGGGCTCTACTACGGCGACGGCTGCGTGACCGTCGACGGGCCGACGATCTTGACGGGCGCTGCCCTGGGGGTCGGCGGCCGGTACACGGTCACCTGGCAGGTGATCTCGACAGACGCGCACACGGTCTCGGACTCCTTCGACTTCACCTGGCAGCCGCCGGCGGGATTCGCGGCGAGTTCGGGAAGCAAGACGGTGCCGGATTGCCACGGCACCCTCAAGCCCAACGCAACGGGAACGCCGCTCGGCGGCGCAACTCCGGCAACCGCTGCCGTGGACAACGGCACCCTCGCGACGGTGCTTTGGATCGGCGGGGCGGTTCTCGCGGTGGGCGTCGCCGTCCTCGTGACGATCCTCGCCACGAGCCGCAAGAAGCCGGGCGGGAAGGCCTAAGCTACACCGCTCGAAGCCGAGAGTCGCGGTCAGTCTCCCTTTGCCGACTTGTGGTGCTCACCCGACTTGCCGTGACCTGACGACCCGGAGGGAGCCTTGGCTGCGTGCTCGTGCTGTGATGAATCGCGCTCCGGTGCCGGTGCCGGGATCGTGGTGGATGGCTGGTCCTGGGTGTCGTCGGAAGGCTTGTGGACGATGGCGCAGTAGGCGGCGATGCTGCCCGAGCTGCTCGCTGCCCTGTCCAGCGCTCCGTAGGCCGTCGAGACCGGAGCGAGTCCGCCGTGCGAGTAAGCGTTACACAGGCCGAATGCTGCCGGGCCCGTCGCATCGGGACCAGGCGAGGCGTCAGGCGTCGGTGTCGGCGTCGGCGTTGCGATGGGGATGTCGGTGGGAGCGGGGCTCGGCACAAGCGTGTCCACGGGTTCGGGCGACGCAGTGACGTCGGCGGCCTCGCCGTCGACGGGTGCGGGAGCGCCCAGTATGTCGTGCGCGCCCTGTTGGACAGGCGCTGGCAGAACATCCGCCAGCGCCGCCACACTGACACCGCCGGCGCCGAGGACGCCGGCCGCGAGCAGACCGATAGCTACTTTGCTGCCAAGCAGCGACGAAAGAAGTGACACGATATTCCCCCCAGAATTCGGTATGCCTGAACTGTAGCGCACGGGTCGCTCCGCCGCGTGGGCAATTTTTTCAGGAGCGGGAGCCGCTTGCCTGACTGCCATGGCGAGGGCCAGCAGGGCGCGAATCGGCAGCGTCGCCACCGCGATTTCGATGCCGAAACGCAAAGGACCCCCGGCGCAAACCGGGGGCCCTTCGCGGTGAGACTACTTGGTGATCGCGGGGATGTTCTTGCGCGAGGTGAGCACCTGGTCGACGAGGCCGTACGCAAGGGCCTCGTCACCGCTCAGGATGTTATCGCGGTCGATGTCCTTGTTCACCTGCTCCATCGTGCGGTTCGAGTGACGCGAGAGCGTCTCCTCGAGCCACGTGCGCATGCGCAGGATCTCACGGGCCTGGATCTCGATGTCCGACGCCTGGCCGCGGCCGGAGTCGCCCGTCGACGGCTGGTGGATCAGGATGCGGGCGTTCGGGAGCGCGAGTCGCTTGCCCGGCGTGCCAGCGGCGAGGATCACCGCGGCGGCGGACGCCGCCTGGCCGAGGACGACCGTCTGGATCTGCGGACGCACGTACTGCATCGTGTCGTAGATCGCCGTCATCGCGGTGAACGAACCACCGGGCGAGTTGATGTACATGACGATGTCGCGGTCCGGGTCCTGACTCTCGAGAACGAGAAGCTGGGCCATGACGTCATCCGC
>DMKW01000124.1:8024-10972 GCA_003454135.1 Microbacteriaceae bacterium | reverse complement strand
CGCTTGTAGCCGTAGGCCGTGCGCTCCTCGAAGGTCGGGAGGATGTAACGCGCCTCCGCCGTCGGAGCAGTGCCGCCGGCCTGCTGGCCAAAGTTGGTGAATTCCATGTCTGTTCTGCCCATCCCTACTTCGTCGTCACGGAGTCGTCGGTGCCGCCGCCGCCGATGACCTCGGAAGCGAACTCCCGAAGGTGATCCACGAAGCCGTACTCGAGTGCCTGCTTCGCCGTGAACCAGTTGTCACGGTCGCCGTCAATGATTACCTGCTCGACCGTCTTGCCGGTCTGCTCTGCGGTGAGCTCCGCCATCCGCTTCTTCATGTCGAGGATGAGGTTGGCCTGGGTCTGGATGTCGGCCGACGTGCCGCCGAATCCACCGGACGGCTGGTGCAACAGCACTCGCGCGTTCGGCGTGATGTAGCGCTTGCCCTTCGTGCCGGACGAGAGGAGGAACTGCCCCATCGAGGCCGCCATGCCGATTCCCACGGTGACGATGTCGTTCGGAACGAACTTCATCGTGTCGTAGATGGCCATGCCGGCGGTGATCGAACCACCCGGGGAGTTGATGTACAGGAAGATGTCACGCTTCGGGTCCTCAGCCGCAAGCAGCAGGATCTTCGCGCAGATCTCGTTGGCGTTGTCGTCACGCACCTCTGAGCCAAGCCAGATGATGCGGTCCTTGAGGAGTTGGTCGAAAATGCTCGAGACCAATGCCGGTTGGGCCATTGTTTGCGCTCCGTTTCAGTTATCGCTTGTTGAAGAATCTATAGGAGCCAACGCGCCAGAATCGCTCTGTTCGCCGTGGGCAGAGCGTCGAGCCGCGCGCGGTGTCATTCGGGCCGGTCGAGCGTTCGTACGAGCTCCGTACGATAGGCCCATGATGTTCGACCAGATCGCCGCCGACGCGCTCGCGGGCAGGTTCGGCCGCTGGGGCCTCTCGACGGTGATCGACGAGAACATCGACGCGCCCGTGATCGATCGCGCGACCTTCGAGCGGCTGCACGAGGCGGCCGGCATGGGCTCGGCCTGGCCCATCGGCAACGCCGGTCTCCTCCACGTCTACGGCTACCTCCTGTCGACGGTGGCGACGCCCTACGGGCTCAAGCGCGACCGCTGGCTCGACGGCTCGCTCGCCCGCGCGCTCGGGCTCGGGCCCGAGGCGTTTCTGCTCGAGACCGCGTCTGCCGCTGGCGACACCGTGCTCGAACGCGTGACGGATGCCGTGCTCCCCCGGCTCGAGGCGCCGCACGACGACGCGCTGCTCACCTTCGACTCTGCCGCGACGGACGGCTCGGCGGTGTTCTTTCGCACGACGGTCGTCGCGAGCCCGGCCGGGGCGGCTCTCCTCTACGGCGTGCACGACGGCACGGCCATGCGGGCCATCACCGCGTTCCCGCTCGCCGATCCGTCGCCGGACCTCCTCGAGGCGCTGGTTTCCGCTCCCCCGCGCCTGCGCTACAACGCGGCCACGGGCACGCTCGCACCCCGGTCGCCGCTGCGCCGGCGGTGACCCGCGACGCCCCGGCGTGTCCGGGTGGCAGGAAGAAGGTCAGTGACGCGCGAGTTCGCGCACCCAGTAGCCCAGAAAGGCGGCGCCGGCTTCGTCGTGGGTCGAGTCGCCCTCCACGATCACGCGGTATGGGCGCTCGAGAATGCCGTCGGCGGGCCGCACGTCCACGTGCGCGACATCGAAGCCCGCTCCGTGCAGGTGGTCGGCCATGAGGTAGTCGCTGCGGGAATCGCCGATCGACCGCCAGAGAGTCGGCAGGCTCCCCAGACCGGCGAAGTAGTCGAGAGCACGCGCGGCGCCCCGATCCTTGTCGAGCAGCACAGACTCGATGTCGGTCGAGATTATCGTGGGGTCGAGCCGGAACGGAACCTTGCCCGCGGCGTCCGGAGCCGATCGGGCGCCGAGCTTCACCCCGAGGCCCGCGGCAGCCACAAGGGCGAACGCGGCATCGTCGAACCGCGACTGCGCGTGCAGGTAGGCGTCGGCCTCGACGTCGGTGCGCTGCTCGACCGAGATCATCGCGCGCTTGGTCTCGTCGAAGAACATCGTGTCGGCGAAACCGTCGGCCACGAGGGAGCGCACGCCGTCGACGATCGAGGCCGGCAGCGCGACGCTCTCGTCCACCGTCACCTCGCCCATGCCCTCGCTCGAGATTGGCGCCCAGGAGGCGCCCTTCTCGAACACGCCGAACATGCGCGCGCCCGGCGTGGCCAGAGCCGCGGCGAGACCGACATCGAGCAAGGGCGCGATCACCTGCTCACGGATGAAGCTGTCCGACCGGCCCGTGATGAAGGCGATCGGCACTCCAGCCGCGGTGAGCGCGACAAGGTCGTCGAGGATACTCGGAATGCGGATGCTGCGGCTCACCGGGCTCGCGAGAGGCCCGTCCACGTCGAAGAGCAGACCGAGATCAAGCATGGACAACCTCCGGGAGTTCGACGGCGAAGTGCGATCGCCGTCGAACGCCTGGATGGTGAGCGGTGACTATTTGTGGTCGTGACCGTAGTGCTCGTTGTTCGCGGAACGGCCGTGGCTGTCCTTCGCTCCGCCGTGGTCGTGGCCCTCGTGTGCGCCACCGTCGCCGGCGCTCGCCTCGACGAAGTTCTCGTCGTCGGAGGAGTCGAGCACGGATGCCGTGAAACCGGACATGTCGACCTCGGCGCCGTTCGAGTCGACGACCTTCGCCTTCGAGAGCACGATCGCGAGAGCCTTGCCGCGCGCGACCTCACCGATCATTCCGGGGATCTGGCCGTTGGAGTCGAGCACCTTGATGAACTCGCCGGGCTCCATGTTGTACTGGGCGGCACCCTGCACGAGGTATTGGGTGAGCTCGTCCTGGCTCACCTTCACCTCTTCGGCCTCGGCGATCGAGTCGAGCAGAATCTGGGTGCGGAACGTCTTCTCGCTCGACTCCGTGACCTCGGCGCGGTGCGCGTCGTC
>DMKW01000124.1:4410-7885 GCA_003454135.1 Microbacteriaceae bacterium | reverse complement strand
GCCTGGGTGCCCTGGCCGAAGACCTTCGACTTCTTCACCTGCTCGCGGATGTCCGCCTTGAGCTCGTCGAGCGTGTCGAACTGGCTCGCGATCTGCGCGAAGTCGTCGTCGGCGGTCGGAAGCTCGCGCTCCTTCACGGCGAGGAGTTTGACCGTGATCTCGGCCGACTCGCCCTCGTTGTCTCCGCCGAGAAGCTTCGACTCGAAGACCGTGGTCTCGCCGGCGCTGAGCCCGTCGAGGGCCTCGTCGATGCCGTCGATGAGGTCGCCGGAGCCGACCTCGTACGAGATGGCGTTCGCGGTGTCCACCTCGTTGCCGCCGATCGTGGCGACGAGGTCGATCTGGGCGAAGTCACCGGTCGCGGCCGGGCGGTCCACGGTGATGAGCGTGCCGAAGCGAGCGAGAAGGCTCTGCAGCTCGGTCTCGACCTCCTCATCCGTCACCTCGATCGGGTCGACGGTGAGAACGAGGCCATCGAGGTTCGGCAGCTCGAAGTCGGGGCGAACGTCAACCTCGACGACGACCTTGAGCTCACCGGTGAAGTCCTTGACGTTCGGGAGCTCGGTGATGTCCGCCTCGGGGCGGCCGAGCGGGCGGATCTTCTGCTCTTCGATCGCCTGGCGGTAGAACTTGTCCAGCCCGTCGCTCACGGCGTGGTTGAGCACCTCGTCGCGTCCGACGCGCTGGTCGATGATGGGCGGCGGAACCTTGCCCTTGCGGAAGCCGGGAATGTTGACCGACTCTGCAATGTGGCTGTACGCGTGATCGATGCTGGGCTTCAGCTCGTCGGGGGTAACCGAGATGCTCAGCTTCACGCGCGTGGGGCTCAGCTTGTCAACCGTGGTCTTCACGATGGGATTCTCCTGAATTTTCTATACGTGTTGCTTCGTGTGTTCGTGGGTATTGTCGGGGCGACAGGATTCGAACCTGCGGCCTCTCGGTCCCAAACCGAGCGCTCTACCAAGCTGAGCTACGCCCCGGACTTCAACGCTGTGAGGTAAGTGCACCCCGAGGACAGATCGGCGGATGACGCGAGACGTTTTCCGAAAATAAGCCTCGGCAAGCCTAGCGCACTGTTCACCGCGCGAGCCGTGCGAGGGTTTGCGCGAGCCGCCCGCGCGATGTATTAGGCTGGCTACCGCGCGATTGGCCTGTCGGCCGACCGCCAGGGGGATGTAGCTCAATGGTAGAGCCTCAGTTTTCCAAACTGATGGCGCGGGTTCGATTCCCGTCATCCCCTCCACAGATCTCCGGCTCAGGCTGTCCCATTTCGTAAACGGCGTGCTCTAGCGTTGTCGTTCCGATGAAGCCAGCTCATCGTCCGTTTGTGCGATCTCTAACATCATTTCGATAAGCAAATCCCAAGCGGGGGTCAGACAGCATCGCCCGCTGCGGCATACCCTCGCGTGGCTTCGGCTCGCTGGCGCGCCCCGAGCACCTCGCGCCGATCCCAGTGTCACCACAACTCATGTAAATAATACTTGACACCGTGTCTGCATCGTCTTACATTCAAGATGTCAAATTTTCTATACATTGGAGTCGGGATGTCATCTGAAGAAAGGCGGGCGTGGATCATGCTCGTGGTCACGATGGCCGCGTATGCGATCTACCTCACCATCATTCTGGGGCGCGCCCAGTCCACGCCCCTCAGCGACGTGTCGTATGCGGCGACGATGATTTCCACCATCGTCGGCGCAATCGTGGCGTCGATCGTGCTCAACATCGCGGTCTCGATCGCCTCCCCCAGGAACGCCGGCAAGAAGGACCAGCGCGACAGGGAGATCAATCGGCTCGGCGAATACATCGGCCAGATCTTCGTGATCATCGGCGCGACGGCCGCGCTCGGCATGGCGATGCTCAAGCTCGACTATTTCTGGATCGCCAACGCGATCTACCTCGCGTTTGTACTGTCATCGATTCTCGGATCCGCGACGAAGATCATCGCGTACCGCCGAGGATTCCAGTCATGGTGAAGCCCACCAGGGTCACAAACGCGATCCGCAGCCTGCGATTCGCGCACGGAGAGATGACGCAGGCAGAGCTGGCCGATCGCGTGGGCGTCACTCGCCAAACCATCATCGCCATCGAGCAGGGACGCTACTCGCCGTCGCTCGAGATGGCCTTTCACATCGCCCGAGTGTTCAACGTGCCGCTCGACGATGTGTTCCAGTTTCCGCACGGCGAAGGAGAAACACCATGAAGGCCCTTGTGCAGCACACCTACGGTTCAGCCGACGTGCTCGAGCTCACGAACGTCGACAAGCCGGTGGTCGGCGCCGACGACGTGCTCATCCGCGTGCACGCGGCCGCCGTCAACATCGGCGACTGGCACATCATGACGGGTCGCCCGTACCTCATGCGCGTCATGGGCTTCGGATTCCGCACTCCCAAGGCACACGTGCGGGGCACGGATGTCGCGGGTCGCGTTGAGGCGGTCGGCTCCGCCGTGACGCGGTTCCAGCCGGGCGACGATGTGTTCGGCCTCGGCAAGGGATCCCTCGCGGAGTACGTGTGTGCCCGGCAGGACAAGATTGCGAAGAAGCCGGCGAACCTCAGCTTCGAGCAGGCGGCATCCGTGCCCACCTCCGGCATCACTGCCCTCAAGGGTCTCCGCGAGGCGGGGAAAATGAAGCCAGGACAGAGGGTCTTGATCATCGGCGCGGCCGGGGGCGTCGGATCGTTCGCGGTGCAGCTCGCCAAGGCCTTCGGAGGGCACGTCACCGGCGTATGCAGCACCACGAAGGTTGACCTGGTGCGGTCGCTCGGCGTAGACGACGTGATCGACTACACGCGCGACGGCTCCGGGCTGGCGGATGAGGGGAAACGGTTCGACCTCATCCTCGACACCGCGGGCAACCGCTCGCTGGCACAACTCCGGCGCGCCCTCACCCCAGAGGGGACCCTCGTGATTGTCGGCGGAGAAGGAGGCGGTCGGCTGCTCGGAGGGGTCGATCGCCTGCTTCGGGCGGCCCTCGTCTCGGTCTTCGTGCCGCAGACACTGCGCGGCATGTTTACCGTGGCCGGGTCCGAGGATTTGCAGTCGCTGACCGAACTCATCGAGGCCGGCAAGGTCACACCTGTCATCGACAGCACGTTCGCGCTCGGCGACGCCGTACAGGCCTTCCGGCACATGGAAGAGGGCCACGCTCGGGGCAAGATTATCGTCACGGCCCAGGAATACGCGTAGTCCCAGCAATCGGCGTTTGCTTCTTTCGTCGGACTGATCGCCGGGCGAAATCGGCATGAGTAAGGGAGCCCACCATGGCCTCACTGTTCTACACGGGCATCACGTCCCTCGACGGCTACGTGGCTGACGAGCACGGCAACTTCGACTGGAGCGTGCCCACCGAGGAAGTGCACAGTTTCGTCAACGAGCTCGAGCGACCGGTCGGCACCTACCTTTACGGGCGCAGGATGTACGAGGTAATGGTCGCCTGGGAGACTCTCGACGTCGCAGACCAGCCGCCGTTCATGCG
>DMKW01000124.1:0-4286 GCA_003454135.1 Microbacteriaceae bacterium | reverse complement strand
ACGCGCATCGAACGAGACTTCGACGCCGATGCGGTGAGGCAAATGAAAGCGACGATGGCGCGCAATATTTCGGTGGGCGGTCCCGACCTCGCCGCTCACGCGATCAGGGCCGGGCTCGTGGACGAGTACCGCCTGCTGCTCTCGCCCATCGTGGTGGGAGGCGGCCACCGGTTCCTCCCCGAGGGCGTGCGCCTGGAGCTCGAACTCCTGGGCGAACGACGCTTCAGCAATGGTGTGGTTCACCTCCGCTACCGCACCGGGGGCCGCTTGCCTGATCGACCGGGTTCAGCTCAGTAGCCGGATTTCGCGCTCGTGATCTCCTGTCCCGACGGGGACACGACGTACCAGAGGCCGCCAACGCCTTCACCATTGGTGTCACCGGGAGCCGTGTCTTTGGAGTAGGTGTAGATCGGTCGCCCGTTGATGGTGATCTGCTTGCCGCCCGCGACACCGGTGATAGTGGCGACGGTGGCGGTGATGCCGCTGACACTCGGAGTGGCGGATGTCGACGTGATGGCCTGCCAGAGTGTGGCGCACTGGCCGGTGCAGGCACTCGTGCCGGAATTCGCCGTGTCCTTGTTGAAGAAGTAGGCGGTCATCCCCTTGCCATCCACGATGACCGAGCCGAACTTGGTTGATGCCACCCCGGCGTCCTTGGCCGCGGCCGACGGCGAGCTCGACGTGGATCCCGATCCAGACGAGCCCGATGAGGTGCCGCCCGACGTCGCGCAACCGGCAAGCGCGAGCGCAACAATCACCGCCCCAAGGATGGTGGAAGAAGTTCTTGTCTTCACGATGTGTTCCTTTGGTCTGGGGTGCGTCGGGTGAGCACTCAACCGCACCGGCGGCATCGCGCCGCTACCCTGACGACGAGATCGCGACCCGATCGGTTCACATGCGTGCCGAATCGTTATGCCATCGCACCCGTGCCACTCCGCGACGCCGGATGCCCTCGCGGACGGAATCAGATACCGCCCAACATTCTGGATCGCCATCGCCGGGTTCGTGCTGGTTGCGGCCGTTCTCGCGGCCCGCCGTTCCGACGCGCGCGGCACGGAAACGTGCCCGCACTGCCAGTCTGAGAGGCAGTCAGTTCAACAGGGCCGCGGCAATGGAATCCCCGATGAATTGCCCGTAGCGGATCAGATCCCACTCGCAGCGTACAACGAGGAGCTCGTAGAGTTCGGGCGAACTGTAGGTCCACAGCACATCGGTGGCGTGTCCGAGCGTGATCTCCTCCCTCAGAAAATCACGGCCAGCGAGTGTTTGCGCGTTGTGAAGCATGCGTTGCCGGCGTTGCGCGTCGCTCTGCCGCAAGAGGGTCGCCATCTCGGGGTCGGCAATGGCCGCGTCGCGAACCAGCAGGTGAATCGGCGCAACCAGGGGCGCCACCTCGGAGGTGAGAACTCCCCAGCCCTGAACGAGGGCGTGAGGATCCCGTTCGGCGCTCTGCATGTCGTCGGACCGCTCTGGCGCCGCGACCGGCCCCTCGCCTGCCAGACTCCGATCGTAGATAGCCCGCACCAAACCCGGCTTGCCGCCGAAGGCCTTGTGCACGGTGTCCACCGACATTCCAGCGGCGGCGGCGATCGACGCGATCGTGGTCGCTGCATAGCCGTCGGCAAGAAAGCGCTCGCGGGCCGCATCCAGAATTGCCTCGCGATTGTTGCGGGCCTGCACCTGTCGGCTCCGCGAGTCGTAGATTCGGGTGCTCTTCTGTCTATCCACGCGTTTTATTCTATGTTACCGTATTCAATCTAGCTCACTGTATTTAATTTGGAGTTTGCGATGGATGAATCAAACGATCCGGCGTCTTTCGTGACGAAGCTCGCCGCCGCGACCAATGCGCACGACCTGGATGCACTCGTCGGCTGCTTTGCCGATGGCTACGTCAATGAGACGCCGATTCACCCGTCGCAGGGTTTCACCGGCGCCGAACAGGTGCGGCGAAACTGGACTCAGTTGTTCGCCGGCATTCCCGACCTGCGCGCGCACGTGCTCAGCATCGCCGTCGACAGAAACCTCGTATGGAGCGAATGGGAGCTGTCGGGAACCCGCCGTGACGGTGCGCCGCAACTATTGCGCGGCGTCAATATCTTCACCGTCGCCGAAGGCCGGGCCACTTCCGCGCGGTTCTACCTCGAACCCGTGGAACAGTCTGGCGTCGACGCCGACTGGGCGGCTGCTCGAGTGGCCACTCCGGACACTCGACCGCTCCCCCGACCATGATTCTCATCGCCGGCGGCACAGGTACTCTCGGCGGGCCCCTCGTCAGCAAATTGGTGGCGCGCGGGGCAACCCTGCGGGTGCTCACCCGCGACTCGAACCACACCGCTGCGCTGAACGCGGCCGGTGCCGAGGCCGTCGTGGGTGATGTTCGCAACGCGGAGACCGTCACCGCGGCCGTGGCCGGATGCGACACCGTGATCAGCGCCATCCACGGGTTCGCATCGGGGCGAGGAACGAGTCCCGCCGCCATCGATCGCGACGCGAATATCGCCCTCGTGCGCGCCGCCGTCGACGCCGGTGTGGACCACATGATTCTGGTTTCGGCCTACGGTGCGTCCGCCTCGCATCCAATGAGCCTGCATCGGATGAAGTTCGCGGCGGAGCAGGCCCTGCGCGGAAGCGGACTGCACTGGACGATCATCCGCCCGACCGCCTTCCTCGAAACCTGGACGCAGCTGATCGGGGCGCAGCTCCCCAGTCGAGCCACAGCCCGCGTGTTCGGCCGGGGAGACAATCCGATCAATTTTGTCAGCGTCACCGAGGTCGCCAACGCCATCGAGCGGGCGGTGTACGACGAAGGATGGCACGACCGCGCAGTCGACGTCGTCGGTGCCGACGACCTCACCTTCAACCAAATAGCAGCCAGGCTGACCGAGGCGATCGAGTCGCCGACACGCATCGATCACGTTCCCGTGTTCGCGCTCCGCGCACTTTCGA
The DNA here is from genome assembly GCA_003454135.1 of Microbacteriaceae bacterium. Lineage (GTDB taxonomy): Bacteria > Actinomycetota > Actinomycetes > Actinomycetales > Microbacteriaceae > Lacisediminihabitans. The sequence continues at coordinate 1,340 of DMKW01000124.1, read as the reverse complement.
TTCTGGCCAGGCCCGTCGCACCCGCGTTCGGCCGAATGGCGCAAGCGGCACTCATAATGGACACCTCGAATATGGCGGTCAATACCTCTGCACGTACCGCGAAATGAAGCGTACGCTGGCGCCATGAAAGAGGAAAAGGGCGTCGACGAGCACCGTGAAGGGCGCGGATTCATCCATTTCATCGACTGGTTGAACCACAAGCTGGTCGGGGTGATCGGACCGCCACCGCTGGGCCCGTACGACGAGGTTCTGAAGAAGGTCGGTGACGCGGTGTGCCCGGTCTGCGGCAAGCCGATGGCCGAACACGTGATCGATCACTCGAGCCCGAACACGCTTCTCAACTGCCCCGCGCCCCACCAGCCCGAAGTGTCGCACAACGAGCCGATCAACGAATTCGGGATGCCGAAGCGCGAGCACTGAGTCCGGCCGCGCGACGACGAATACCCCGCGGAGCCCGTGCCGCGCCGGTGGCGGTCAGCCCGCGAGTTCCTCGGCGAGCGCGACGGTGACCTGCGGTTCGTCCTCGGTGCGGGCGACGCGTCGTCCGGCGGAAGGCTTGGAGTTGTCCACGGCGCCCAGCCCGAGCTCGAGCAGCTGCTCCTCGGTCCAGCCGGCGGCAACGGCGGCGTGACGGGCCGCGTCAACCGCGGCGATGGTGGCCTCGAGGGCGCTCAGCCTCACGGCAAGCTGATGCACCAGATCCATCCGGTGGCTCATCTCCGCCTCGATGATCGCGTGGGCAAGCACGGTCGAGTCATCGGGATCGAAAGTCTTGCGGGAAAGGTAGTGAACCTGCGCTTCGGATCTCATCGGGTTCCTTCTCTCAGACGTGGAGCACAAAGGCTCTACCGGGCGTGCCCTCGCGGGTCCGAGCGCTGTCCCCTTCCATAAAGATGGTCTATCCGGCGTCGCCAACCCAGTCCCCAGTAGGGGGGACAGATTTGTACCCCACNNTCACGGTTCTTCGGAGGGGCCGTACTCACGAGATCTTCGAGCAGATGCCGGGAGATGTGCGCAATCTCCTCGACCGCTCGCTCGAATGCCTCGGCGTTCGCCTTCGATGGCTTGGTCGATCCGCTGATCTTCCGCACGAACTGCAGTGCCGCCGCGTGCACTTCATCGTCCGTCGCCGCCGGCTCGAAATTATGGAGAGTATGGATGTTCCTGCACATGCTTAAACGTTACCCAGCCAGCATCGGATCGTCACTCCCGCGCGACAAAGTCCAGGGCCAGATCGAAGCGTTGGTTCCGGTGACGACGCGTCAGTCCGCCGACCCCGCCGAGCCGGCGTCGAGTTGGTCGCCGCGGAAGCACCCGAGGATGTGGTCATTGACGACCCC
>DMKW01000227.1:7290-8479 GCA_003454135.1 Microbacteriaceae bacterium | reverse complement strand
TTGGAGTGCTGCTTCTCGACGGCAGCCTCACCGCTCGCCGTCACAGCCTCGTGGTAACGCACCTTGAGGTCGGCGAGCTTGCCGGCTGTCGTATACATGTCGTTGTCTGCAGTCACGGGTTCACTTTACCGTTCGGTTTTGGCTGAACCCGTTGGCGATCATCTACAAAACACCATCCCCGGCGTGGTCGGTCGTACCCTTGGGGCATGGAGTTCCCCCGCAGCGCGAGCCTTGCCGCACGACTCGAGATTCTCGACGAGTGCGGTTCAACCAACACCGAGCTCGTGGGCCGGGCCTCGTCGAGCTACGGCGACGAGTGGCCGGACTTCTCCGTGCTCGCCACCCTCAACCAGACCCAGGGCCGCGGCAGGCTCGGGCGCGTCTGGATCGCGCCCCCCGGGCGCGCGATCGCGATCTCGGTGCTGCTGAGGCCGCGCCTGCCCGCCGGAGAGCCGCTCGGCCTCGAGAACTACGGATGGATTCCGCTCATCGCCGGTGTCGCGATGACCAACGCGGTCTCGACGCTGCTGCCCGACCACTCCGTCACGCTCAAGTGGCCCAACGACGTGCAGGTCGACGGTCGCAAGGTGTCCGGGCTGCTCGCCGAACTGCTGCCGAGCCAGGATGCCGTCGTCATGGGCGCCGGGCTCAACCTCAGCTTCGAGCAGGGGGAGCTGCCGACGCCGACATCCACGTCCCTCACCCTCAACGGGCTCGCGATCGCCGGGCCGGAGCTCGCGGATGTTGCGCTCGCCGGGTTTCTCGCAGAGCTCAGGCCGCTCTACACCGAGTTCCTCAGGCTCGGAGCCGACCCGGAGGCGAGCGGAATCGCCGAGGCGGTTGCCGACGTGTGCAGCACCGTCGGCCAGCAAGTGAAGGTTCAGCTGCCGGGCGGCGACGTGCTCGTCGGCACGGCGACCGATATCGATCGCACGGGCAGGCTCGTCGTGACGAGGTCGACGGATGGCCGCGTGCTGGCTGTCGCCGCCGGTGACGTTACACATCTGCGGTATGAATAGGACATGGCAAGCGACGGACAGGACAGCGAGCGGGTGGTCGCGCGCCTGAGGCCGCACGGCCGGGCGCTGTTCTGGCCGAGCCTCGTGTTCATCGCCACTGTCGGCGCCATGGCGTATTTCAACGGGAGCTTCTCCGAGCAGTGGCAGAACCTCGCGGTGCTCGCCGGTGG
>DMKW01000227.1:6847-7106 GCA_003454135.1 Microbacteriaceae bacterium | reverse complement strand
CGCATCATCATCCGCACCGGCTTTTTCGTGCGCGTGCGGCAGGAACTACTGCACAGCCGCGGCTACGACGTGACGGTTCGCAAGAATTCGATGCAGAGCATGTTCGGCAGCGGTGACGTGTTTATCAACACCGGGCTCGACCACCCGGTTGTGCTGCGGGACGTGCCAGGCGCGGATCTCGTGCAGAGCGCGCTGCACGATCTCATGGAACGCAGCCTCAATCCGATCGCCGCACGCCGGCAGGCCGAGGCGTCCAGGG
>DMKW01000227.1:4938-6752 GCA_003454135.1 Microbacteriaceae bacterium | reverse complement strand
GAGGCCGTCGCTCCTGTGAGGCCCGTAGACCCAGTATCGGTACATCAGGAAGCGGAAGGCCGTCGCGATGACGAGGCCGATGACGTTGGACGAGATGTTGTCGGCGAGAAGGCTGTCGAAGCCGAGCACGTAGTGGGAGATGTAGAGGCACAGCAGGCTGATGCCCATGCCCACGATGGCGATCCCCCCGAACTCGAGGAGTTCGAGAACGAAGTTTTCCCGCCGGTGTTCGCGGAAGGTCCAGTAGCGGTTGCCGAACCACGTGACAATCGTGGCTATGGTGACCGAGACAATCTTCGCGCCGACCGGCTGTTGGAAGAAGTGGTCGGCGCCGAACGCGCCGAGCCGGAGCGCGTTGAAGATGCCAACGTCGATGAAGTAACCGATCAGCCCCACGACGCCAAATTTCAGCGCGTAGCGGATGAGGCGCTCATTGACGTAGTCGAACACGTCTCTCAGTCGAGAAGCCACGAAAACCCTTACTGGCGGATGGGAGAGAATGAGACATTGAGCATAGTAGCCCCGCCCAGTGAGAGAACGGGCAGACCCGAACAATGCAGGATGGAGAAATCCCGTGCGAGTAGGCGTAATCGGGGGCGGACAGCTCGCCAGAATGATGATCCCGGCCGCGGTGAATCTCGGAATCGAGCTTCGAGTGCTCGCGGAAAACGCAGGAGATTCGGCCGGATTGGTCGTCACATCCATCGGTGACTACCGCGATCGCGACGATGTCCTGCGTTTTGCGGAGGGCGTGGACGTCATCACGTTCGATCATGAGCACGTGCCGACCGAGATCTTGCGCGAACTGGTCGAACGCGGCGTGAGCGTGCGTCCGAGCCCGGATGCGCTCGTCTACGCGCAGGACAAGCTCCTCATGCGCGAGAGGCTGTCCGAGCTCGGACTGCCCGTGCCCGACTGGGCGCGGATCGAGACCGCCGAGCAGCTCGACGCCTTCCTCGAGGCAAATGGCGGTCGCGTCGTCGTGAAGACGGCGCGGGGCGGCTACGACGGAAAGGGCGTGCGCGTCGTCGCCTCGTCGGCCGAGATCGCCGACTGGCTCGCCCTCGGCCAACCGCTGCTCGCCGAAGAACTCGTGGACTTCGGCCGCGAACTCGCCCAGCTCGTCGCCCGTCGCCCGTCCGGCGATGTGGTGACCTGGCCGGTCGTGGAGAGCATTCAGCGCGATGGCGTGTGCGCCGAGGTCATCGCCCCGGCGCCGCGTTCTGCGGGCAAAGTCGCGGATGTCGCGTGCGAGATCGCCACGACCATCGCCGAGGCGCTCGGCGTGACCGGGGTGCTCGCGGTCGAGCTGTTCGAGACGACCGATGAGCGGCTCCTGATCAACGAACTCGCGATGCGTCCGCACAACACGGGCCACTGGAGCATCGACGGGTCGACGACGAGCCAGTTCGAACAGCACCTCAGGGCCGTGCTCGACCTGCCGCTCGGAGCCACGGGAACCCGGGACCGCTGGTCGGTGATGGTGAATATTCTCGGGGGTCCGGCATCCGGTTCCCTCGCCGACCGCTATCCGGTCGCGCTCGCCGACCAACCGACAGTCAAGGTGCACAACTACGGCAAGGAGCCGCGGCCCGGCCGCAAAGTGGGCCATGTCACGGCCGGCGGCGACGATCTCGATGAGGTCGCATATCAGGCGCGTGCCGCTGCGTCGTATTTTCAGGACGGCAATCTAGGCTGATGCCTATGCCAGAGCCCCGTGTCGCCGTTGTCATGGGTTCAGATTCCGACTGGACCGTGATGAGCGACGCGTCGGCGACCCTCACCGAGTTCGGGGTGGAGCACGAGGTCGAGGT
>DMKW01000227.1:1725-4741 GCA_003454135.1 Microbacteriaceae bacterium | reverse complement strand
GGCATGCTCGCGTCCGTCACGACCCTTCCCGTGGTCGGCGTGCCGGTGGCCCTCTCCAAGCTTGACGGGCTCGACTCGCTGCTCTCGATCGTGCAGATGCCGGCCGGCGTTCCGGTCGCCACCGTGTCGATCGGCGGCGCGCGCAACGCCGCCCTGCTCGCCATCCGCATTCTCGCCGTCTCGGATCCGGCCCTCTCGGCGAAGCTGCTGGACTACGCGAAGGGTCTCGAAGAGCTCGTTGCGCAGAAGAACACCGCGCTGAAGTCGACCCTGTGACCGCAACCAGCCCGGTGCGGTACCCGGATCTCCGGTCACCGCAAATCATGACCAAACGGGCGTGGTGGCTCGTCGGGCTCAACATCCTCATTCCCGGCTCGGCGCAGATGCTCGCCGGCAACCGCAGACTCGGACGCTTCGGCGTGACGTGGACGTTCATCCTGTGGGTGCTCGTTCTCGTGACTGTCGTGGTGTACCTGATCTCCCCCGCGGTCGTATATACAGTGCTCACCACCGGCGTCGGTCTCACGATCGTCCAAGTCGCGTTCGCGTGCTACGCGATCCTGTGGATCATTCTGACCCTCGACACTCTGCGGCTCGTGCGACTTGTGCGCACGTTTCCCTCCGCTCGACTGCTCGTCGCTGCTCTCACGATCGTCGTGCTCGTGATCACCGCAGGCACTGCAAGTTACGGCGCGTTCGTCGCCGGAGTCGCTCGGGGCACGATTTCGTCGGTGTTCTCGGGTGGCGACGTCGCGGCCCCCGTCGACGGCCGATTCAACATCCTGCTCCTCGGCGGCGATGCGGGCGCCGATCGAACGGGACTTCGGCCGGACAGCATTTCGGTCGCCAGCGTGGACGCGGTCACCGGAAAGACCGTCATGATCGGCGTGCCACGCAATCTCGAACGGTCCCCTTTCATCAAGGGGTCCCCGCTCTACGGACCGTTCCCCGGCGGCTACGTGTGTGGCGACCAGTGTCTGGTGAGCTACCTCTACACCTATGGCGAGGAGCATCCTGCGCTCTACCCGAACGCTGCGAAGCACAGCAGCGAACCGGGAATCGAAGCGATGCGAGATGCCGTGCAAGGGGTGCTTGGCATAACGCTCCAGTACTACGTGCTCATCGACATGCAGGGGTTCTCCGACCTCATCGACGCGCTTGGCGGCGTGACGATCGACTCGCCAGGGCGCTATCCCATCGGCGGGCAGGAAGACTCGCATGGTCGACCCATCAACGTCTCCGCCTGGATCGAACCGGGGGTGCAGAGGATGAACGGATTCACCGCTCTGTGGTACTCCAGGGCGCGTCACGGCACGAGCGATTTTGATCGGATGGCGCGGCAGCGGCAGGTGCAGCAAGCGATTCTCAAGCAGTTCGATCCGGCAAACGTGCTCACAAAGTTCCAGGCGGTGGCCGACGCTGGCAAGCAGGTCGTGAAGACGGACATCCCGTCCGGCATGCTCGGGCATTTCGTGGACCTTGCGGCCAAATCACGGAAGAATCCGATCACAACCCTCGAGCTCGTTCCGCCGACCTTCAGCTCGGCCCATCCGAACTACACGCAGATACACGAGGCCGTCGCGCAGTCGTTTACGATCCCCAGCCCAACGCCTTAGCAGCTACAGGTCGGCGTGCAGCTGCCACACCTTCTGCGCCGAGTCGGCCCAGCTAAAGGCCTTTTCCCGGTCCAGGCCCTTGAATCTCAGCCGCTCGGAGAGCTCGTGGTCGGTGATGACGGCCGAAATGGCCGCGGCGAGTCGTTCTGGGTACCCGTCGGCGTCGCTCGTCGGCACCGTCATGCCGGCCCCGGCCGCCACCTCGACGAGAGCAGGATCATCTGAGTGGACGACGGGGGTTCCAAAGTGGAAGGCTTCGATCACCGGCAACCCGAAACCTTCGGCCAGACTGGGGAACACAAAGACCGCTGCACGGTCGAGTGCCACAGCGAGATCGGCGTCATCGAGGTACCCAAGGGTTCGCACCCGATCTTCCGCGATCCCGGCTTCGGCGGCGATTGCGGCGACGTCAACGCCACCCCAGCCGGCTGGACCGACGATCAGTAGCGGCAGACCGCTGTCTTCCCCGCTAGCGAGTGAGTTGATCAAGGCTGTGATGCCCTTGCGCGGTTCGAGAGTGCCAACGCTCAGGATGTATCGTTCCGGAAGCTCGAGCCGCTTCGCCCGGACATCGGCGTCCACCGGTAGCTCGAGTTTGGGACTCACCGCGGCGCTGATCACGCGGATGCGATCGCCGAAATCGAATATCTCGCCCAGGTGCGCCGCCACGGCGTGGGTATCGACGACGACGGCATCCGCATACTTGTGGGCACGGGCTGCCATCGCCTTGTGCCAGGCGACCCCGTGCTTCGTGAGGGTTTCTGGATGCGTCCATGGCACGACATCGTGGATTGTGACAACGACCTGCGAGCTCTCGTCGTTGAGCCGATCGTGTTTGGAAAGCGGGGCGAGAAGGCTGGGGGCGTGCACCATCCCCTTGCCGGGCAGCCGGGTGAAACCGTACCGCCAGGCCAGGGCGAGCTCTCGTCGCGCGAGCGAGCTCTTGAACAGGTCGCTCAGGCCGGGCAGGCGCATGAGCAGGCTGTCATAGTCCGACTCCGGCGATGCTGAGATGATCCCGGCGACATCGCAGCCGAGGGGCGCAGTGCGAATTAATTCTCGGGTCAGCTCTTCGGTATACCGGCCGATTCCTCCGGGAGTACGAGCGACCATTTGGTCGACGATCACGCGCAAGGTGGTCATGTCGCTCCAAAGAAATTCCGGGGTTTGCCTCTACCCCACCTCGACTTTACCAGCCACGGGGTCTGCCCCACGAATGGGGGCCAGAGGCTGGTCCTGGAATTGCCGGGCCCACCAGAGCGCGATTGTTCCCGTTTGTCGTGATTGTGGCCTGTCGAGCCGGCACAATCGCGACAAACGGGAACAATCAGGGTCCGCCCGGGGCAGCAGGCGGGCTACGGTGCGAGTACCCCGGCAGCGCGCGCGGCGGCGAGCGCCTC
>DMKW01000227.1:941-1609 GCA_003454135.1 Microbacteriaceae bacterium | reverse complement strand
CGCACGAACTTGTCGCTCGTCGTAGGCAGCACCCGCTCCGGGTCGAGGCCGGCGAGGCGGAAGACCTCGCGGGCAAAGTCGAACCACGTCGCCTCGCCGGAGTTGGTGCCGTGGTAGACCCCGGGCGCCGCTTCGGCGTCGAGCAGCGCGACGACCTGGGCGGCGAGATCGGCCGTCCACGTCGGCTGCCCGAGCTGGTCGGTCACGACGCTCACGGTGTCGTGGGTCTCGGCGAGCCGCAGCATCGTGCGGGCGAAGTTGCCCCCGTTCGCGCCGTAGAGCCATGCTGTGCGCACGATGTAGGTGCCGTCGGGGTTGGCTTCCACGGCGAGGCGCTCGCCATCGGCCTTTGTGCGGCCGTACGCCGAGATCGGGTGCAGCGGCGTCTTTTCGTCGTAGGGGGAGTCGGCCGAGCCGTCGAAGACATAGTCGGTCGAGATTTGCACAAGGCGTGCCCCGGCTTCGGATGCTGCGATCGCGAGGTTCTGGGCGCCCGTCGCGTTCACGGCGTGGGCCTCGGCTTCGTGCGTCTCCGCATCGTCGACCTTCGTGTAGGCGGACGCGTTGATGACCACGTCGTGGCCCGCGACGGCGGCGCGCACCGCATCGAGGTTCGTCACGTCGAGGTCGGAGCGCGTGAGCGCGGTGACCTCACGACCGGCGAGCGC
>DMKW01000227.1:335-753 GCA_003454135.1 Microbacteriaceae bacterium | reverse complement strand
TGGTCTTGGGTGACCACGGGGAGGTCGTTTGCGAGTGCTATGGAGGCTATCCAGAGGTCGTTGACGTTGATTCGTCGCCCTGATTCGACAAGACGATAGCGAAGTCTTGCCCAGTGTTCCGCCGCAGCTTCGTCCGCGGGAAGCGCCGGGATCGACGAGTACGCATCAAGGGAGCGGATTCGCCTCGAGAGGGTTTCGGTGTCTCCGGCCGAGAGAACGCCGGCACGCAACTCGGCGAGTGTAATCACACTGATGAATTGTCTCGCGGGCAAACTGTCCTCGTCGATGGGGCGGAGGGTTTCGAGGGCGATGATGACGCTCGTGTCGAGCAACCCTCCCGTTTCCGTCACTGTATGGGCCCAAGGTCGTCTGTCGTCTCGTTGGTGAGCGCCGCGATGTCGGCGGCAAGTGTGAGATC
>DMKW01000227.1:0-120 GCA_003454135.1 Microbacteriaceae bacterium | reverse complement strand
CGGTTCGACGGCGGTGAGCGTCGCCGCTGGCGTTCCATTGACCGTGATGATCACACGCTCACCGCTGCGAGCACGCTCGATAACCTCGGCGGTGTGATTGCGAAGATCGCGCACGGGAAC
>DMKW01000157.1:6020-10111 GCA_003454135.1 Microbacteriaceae bacterium | reverse complement strand
GTGACGTCGGCATCGAGCTTGTTGATCGCGTCGATCACCACGCCGAACTCCGAATAGCAGAGGTGCGTGTGGATCTGCGTCTTCGGCGCAACCCCCGAGGTCGCGAGCCGGAACGAGCGCACCGACCAGTCGAGGTACGCGGGCTGGTCCGCCTTCTTGAGCGGAAGCAGCTCGCGCAGCGCCGGCTCGTCCACCTGGATAATGCCGATGCCGGCCGCCTCGAGGTCTTCGATCTCGTCACGCAGGGCCAGGGCCACCTGGTTCGCGGTCTCGCCGAGCGGCTGGTCGTCGCGCACGAAGCTCCAGGCGAGGATCGTCACGGGCCCGGTGAGCATCCCCTTGACCGGCTTATCGGTGAGGCTTTGCGTGTAGGTCGACCACTCGACCGTGATCGGGGCGTCGCGGGAGACATCCCCCCACAGGATCGACGGGCGTGTGCAACGGCTGCCGTACGACTGCACCCAGCCGTTCTGCGTCACCGCGAAGCCGTCGAGGTGCTCGGCGAAGTACTGCACCATGTCGTTGCGCTCTGGCTCACCGTGCACGATCACGTCGATGCCGATCTGCTCCTGCAGCTCCACGACGCTCTTGATCTCGGCCTTCAGAAACTCGATGTACTCGTTCTCGCTGATCTCGCCCCGCGCGTTGGCGGCCCGAGCCTTGCGGATGCCGCCCGTCTGGGGGAACGACCCGATAGTGGTCGTCGGGAGGAACGGCAGGTGGAGCGCCGCGTCCTGGGCGGCGAGGCGCTCGGCGTAGTCGCCCCGGCCGAAGTCGGCGTCGGTGAGAGCCGCGGCACGCGCCCGAACGTCACCGTCGCGCACGCCGGGCGCAACCCGCCGGTCGGCGAGGGCCGCGGATGCCGCATCCAGTTCGCCCTGGATGGCGCCCTTGCCTCGCGCCAGGCCCGTCGCGAGGGTCGCGATCTGGGCGACCTTCTGGTCGGCGAACGCGAGCCAGCTTTTGAGGCGGTCCTCGAGCAGCGGCTCGTCGGCGACATCGTGCGGAGTGTGGAACAGGCTCGTCGACGACGAGACGGCGACGCTCGACGAGAGGGCACTGAGCGCCTCGAGCGTGTCGAAGGCGGCGGCGAGGTCGCCGCGCCAGATGTTGTGGCCGTCGATGACGCCGCCCACGAGGGTCTTCTCGGTGCGGAACCCGGTCGGCAGCGAACCGCGCACGAGGTCGAGGCCGATCGCTTCGATCGGCGTCGAATCGAGAACGGGCAGTGCGTCGTCGAGACTTCCGTACGGGGCGGCCACGAAGATCTGCGGGCGCGCCGGCACGGCGCTGAGCGCGTCATACGCGCGCTTCGTCGCGGCGAGCACCTGGTCGCGCGGCACCTCGATGCTCTCGCTCACGAGGGCCGGTTCGTCGAGCTGCACCCATTCGGCCCCGACCGCGGTGAGCGCGGCAAGCAGCTCCGCGTACACCGGAAGCAGGTCGTCGAGTCGTTCGAGCGGCTGGTAGCCCTCCGGAGCGCCCTCACTCGGCTTGCTGAGCAGCAGGAACGTCACCGGTCCGACGATGACGGGCCTGGTGCGGAAGCCGGACGTCGTCGCCTCGGCGACCTCGCGGACCAGACGGTCGGACGCGAGGTGGAAGTTCGTCTCGGGGCCGATCTCCGGCACGAGGTAGTGGTAGTTGGAGTCGAACCACTTGGTCATCTCCGCCGGGGTGTTGCCGCCCTCCCCGCGCGCGATCGTGAAGTAGCCGGCGAGGTCGATCGTGCCGTCGGCGCGCACGAGGGACTCGAACCGGGTGGGAATGGCGCCAACGGTGACCGCGGCGTCAAGCACCTGGTCGTAGAACGAGAACGCCTCGGGGATCGATGAATCCGTCGTGCCGAGGCCGAGCGCGGCGAGGCGTTCTCGGGTTACGCGCCGTAGCTCTGCGGCCTTCGCCTCGAGCTCGTCTGATGTGATGCTGCCTGCCCAGAACGCCTCGACGGCTTTCTTGAGCTCGCGGCGACGGCCGATCCTCGGGTATCCGAGGATGCTGCCGGTGGGGAATGAGGGCGCGGTCATGCTGTTTCCTTGATGTTCGATCGAGCGGTGGATGGAGTCGCAGCGGTGAGTCCCACTCCTTCGAGCACGGACAGCACCGCCTGATGCTGGTTGAACGGATAGAGGTGAAGCCCGGGAGCCCCGCCGGCGAGCACGTCGTTCGCGAGGTCGATCGCGTGTTCGACGCCGATCGCCCGCTGCTCGTCAACGGATTCGGTGGCTTCGAGGCGGCGCGCGAGGTCGTCTGGCCGACGTTCGCCGGTGAGCTCGAGGATGCGGGCGAGCCGGGACGGATTGGTCGCCGGCATGATTCCGGGAAGGATCGGAATGGTCACGCCGGCGGCGACGGCCTCGCCCACGAACCTCTGGTAGTCCTCGGAGTGGAAGAACAGCTGCGTGATCGCCATCGTCGCCCCGGAAACCTGCTTCGCGAGCAGGGTGTCGATGTCCTGGTTGGACCGCTTGGACCGCGGATGCCCGTTGGGGAAGGCAGCGACGGCCACGCGCACCTTTGCCCGCGTCGACGGGATGTGGCCGATGCCGTTCGCGCTGCGTGACCGCAGCGTCGCGTACTGGGCGCGCTCGGTCTGCACTCGGTGGATGAGCTGCACGAGCTCCGATGCGCTACCGAGGTCGCCGAGAAAGTGGTCGCCCTCGACCGCGCCGCGGGGCGGGTCGCCACGAAGGGCGAGGAAACTCGTGACGCCGGCGTCGAGAAACTCGCGAACCAGACGATTGGCCTCGAAGTGCGACGACCCGACGCAGGTGAGGTGCGCGAGCGGACTCACCGAAGTGTTCTCGAGAATGTAGCGCAGAACGTGCAGGGAACTCTGCCGCGACGAGCCATTGGCGCCGTAGGTGACCGAGATGAAGTCCGGCCCGACCGCCGCAAGGTGCTGGATGGTGTCCCAGAGGTTGTGCTCGGCGGTGTCGGAGCGCGGGGGAAACAGCTCGAACGAGAACGGAACTCGCTCGGGACATCGAGCCTCCGTGTTCGTCACGAGTCAGGTCCAATCCATCGAGGTCTGGATGTCCTGGGGATCCGCATCCGGAACCACAGGGCACCCCTGTACGGGAATGCGGCGGCCACTGGCCTCCTGTGGGCGGGTGCCGGGCTCGGCTGTCGCACCATCGACGGGCACGCCCGCACGATTGGAAATCAGCCTAGCAACACGACGGCTCGTGTTGCCGAGTGTTACACGGACGAGCGCTATCGAACGGGCACGCCGACGCCAACGGGCACCGGCGCGACCGCGAACGGGCGGAGGCTCGCCGCGTGTTCCTCGGTGACGAGCGCGGTAACGCGGGTGCCGCCCTCTTCGTACGCCGTCGCGACGATCCTGCCGTTGTCGTGAAGACCCGAGACGAGTTCGCCCCTGTCGTAGGGGATGAGCAGCTCGAGTTCGATCGACGGCGCCGGGAGCGCGGCGTCGATCGCGGCGAGGAGTTCGTCGATGCCTTCGCCCGTTCGAGCCGACGCGAAGATCGCGTTGGGCTCGAGACCGCGCAACACGAGCCTCTGGTCCTCGTCGACGAGGTCGCTCTTGTTGAACACGACGATCTCGGGGATGTGCCTGGCCTCGACCTCGCCGATGACGTCGCGCACCGTGGCGAGCTGGCTCGCCGGGTCCGGATGCGAGGCGTCGACCACGTGCAGGATCACGTCGGAGTCCGCGATTTCCTCGAACGTCGATCGGAACGCCTCGACGAGCTGGTGGGGCAGGTTGCGAACGAAGCCGACGGTGTCGGTGAGCGTGTACCCGCGGCCGTCTTCGGTCACGTTCTTGCGCACCGCGGTGTCGAGGGTCGCGAACAGGGCGTTCTCGACGAGCGCGCCCGCGCGGGTGATGCGGTTGAGCAGCGAGGACTTGCCGGCGTTCGTGTAGCCGGCGATGGCGACCGACGGCACGGAGTTGCGGTTGCGGTTGGCCCGCTTCGCCTCGCGCGCTGGCTTGAAGCCGAGAATCTGCTTCTTGAGCCGGGACATCCTGGTGTGGATGCGGCGGCGGTCGAGCTCGATCTTCGTCTCACCCGGTCCGCGGCTTCCCATGCCGTTACCCGCCCCGACCTGGCCACCGGCCTGGC
>DMKW01000157.1:2871-5966 GCA_003454135.1 Microbacteriaceae bacterium | reverse complement strand
ACCTGGCCACCGGCCTGGCGGGACATCGATTCGCCCCACCCGCGGAGGCGGGGAAGCAGGTATTCGAGTTGCGCGAGTTCGACCTGGGCCTTGCCCTCGCGGCTCTTCGCGTGCTGGCTGAAGATGTCGAGGATGACGGCTGTGCGGTCGATGACCTTGACGCGAACGACGTCCTCGAGCGCGCGCCGCTGGCTCGGGGCCAACTCGCTGTCGACGATCACGGTGTCCGCTCCGACGCTCGCCACGACATCCCGGAGCTCGAGCGCTTTGCCCTTACCGAAGTAGGTGCTCGGATCGGGCGTGGCGCGCCTCTGCAGGAGACCGTCGAGCACGATGGCTCCGGCGGTCTCGGCCAGCGCGAAGAGCTCGCGCATGGAATTCTCCGCCTCCGCGGCATTGCCCTGGCCGTAGATTCCGATCAGCACGACCCGCTCGATGCGCAACTGCCGATATTCGACCTCGGTGACGTCGTCGAGTTCGGTCGAGAGCCCGGCCACGCGTCGCAGCGCCTGCCGGTCTTCGCGATCGAATTGGTCGCCGTCTGTCGACGAATCGTGGCCGACGGACTCGGTCTGGAGCGCCTGTGCTCCCCCGCTCGAAAACAGGGTGAATCCGGCCGACCGCGCGGCCGCCCTGGCGAGGACACGGTCGATCGGATCGAGCGTTTCGCTCTCTTCCGTATCGCCCTCGTGCTGCTGCACGCCTTCACTCTCAATCATCTGGTTAACCCTAGCTCCTTGTATTTCGATAGGTTTCTCTGCATGGCCAATGAGCATTACTTCTCGGAAACCCCGGAGAGTGAACTCACCTATCGCCAAATCCGCGTTCCCCTCGCCGGCCAGGTCTACGACCTCACGACCTCGAACGGCATCTTCAGCCCCGAACGGATCGACGTCGGCACGAGCGTTCTGCTCGCCAACACCCCTCCGGCTCCCCCCGGCGGCGACCTCCTGGACCTCGGCTGCGGCTGGGGACCGATCGCGTTGACTCTCGCCCTCGAATCCCCTCGTTCCACCGTCTGGGCGGTGGATGTCAACGAACGCGCGCTCCAACTCGTTCGTCTCAACGCGCAAAAACTCGGCATCACCAACATCAACGCCTGCAAGCCCGCGGATGTTCCCGCCGACATCCGGTTCATGACGATCCGCTCGAACCCGCCCATCCGCGTGGGCAAGGACGAGCTGCACAACATGCTCGAGACGTGGCTCCCGCGCCTCGAACCGGACTCCGACGCGTGGCTCGTCGTGCAGCGGAACCTCGGATCCGACTCCCTGCACCGGTGGCTCGAAGGCGTGCTGCCCGCCGAGTTCTCGGTCGTGCGCGCAGCGACCAACAAGGGCTACCGCGTGCTCAGGGTGCGTCGCCGCTGAACGGCTCGGGCCTCCCGGAGTGCCCGCGTCCTGCCGTCAAGATCTCAGATCTGCAGCGTGCCGTCGAAGACGAGCTCAGCCGGCCCGCTCAGCGAGACGTGTTCGCCGTCCTCCGCCGGCCACATGCGCACCCCGAGCGTGCCGCCGGGCACCTCGACCTTCCACTGGTTCGGAGCGCCGGGACCCGCCCAGTGCCGGGTGGCGAGGGCAGCCGCTGCCGCGCCGGTGCCGCAGGAGAGGGTCTCGCCGCTGCCCCGTTCGTGCACGCGCATGCGGATGCGCCCCACACCGTCTTTCACGAGCGGTTCGAGCGGCACCACGAATTCCACGTTGGCCCCGTGCGGGGCCTCCGGCTCGAGCACCGGGATGAAGCTCAGGTCGGCCGCGTCGAGCTCGGCCTCGCTCGACAGGGCCACGACGACGTGAGGGTTGCCGACATTGATGCCGAGCCCCGGCCGCGCCACCTGCAGGTTCTTGGCCCGCACGAGCGGCTCCCCGCCGTCGAGAGACCAGCGCCCGAGGTCCACCTGGAATCCGGAGGTGTTGCCCTGCACGTCGCGTACCCCTCCGCGCGTGCCGATTGCGAGCGTCTCGCCGTTGCCGAGCTCGACGAGCCCGTTCTCAACGAGAAATCGGGCGTAGACGCGGATACCGTTGCCGCACATCTCAGACGGGGATCCGTCGGCGTTGTGATAGTCCATGAACCACTCCGCCGAGTCGTCTTCGGCGAGCGCCGCCGCCCCATCCGGAAGGCTGCGGGACCGCACGGCGCGAATGACGCCGTCCCCGCCGACACCGAAGTGACGGTCGGCGATGGCCGCGAGCTGCTGCGGTGAGAGGTCGATGAGGCCGTCGGGGTCGGCGAACAAGACGAAGTCGTTTCCGGTTCCGTGACCCTTGGTGAAGTGCAGCTCAGGCATGGTCCAAGACTAGTTGCAGCGCGCTCGCCACCCGCTCGCGGTCATCATAGGCGAACCAATTCGTGTGCGGGAAGCGGTTGAACCAGCTGACCTGCCGGCGCGCGTACTTGCGCGTGAGCGCCGCGGTCGTCTCGATCGCCTCCCCCTCGGCCAGTTCACCCCGGATCTGGGCGATCGCCTGCGCGTAGCCGATCGCGCGCGCGGCCGTCACGCCGATCCCCCGCTCCAGGATCGCCGCCGCCTCATCCACGAGGCCGTCGGCCCACATGCCGTGCACGCGCTCGTCGAGCCTCCGCACGAGCTCGGCGCGGGGCGCGGTCACCCCGATCGTGACGGTCGGCGTCCAGTAGCGCGATTCGGCCGCGAGGCCCGATCCGAACGGCTCGCCCGTCAGCTCGATCACCTCGAGCGCGCGCACGATTCGCCGCCCGTTGTGCGGGCCGATCGCGACCGCCGCCTCCGCATCGAGCTCTCGCAGCCGCGCGTGCAGGATCCCCGGCCCCGACTCGAGCAACTCGGTTTCGAGCCGGTGCCGGATGGCGGGGTCGGTTCCCGGAAACCGGAAGTCGTAGACGACGGACGAGACATAGAGACCGGAGCCACCGACCAGGATGGGTATCGCGCCGCGGGCGCGCACGCCGTCGATCGCCGCGCGCGCCTCGATCTGATAGCCGGCGACGCTCGCCTCGTCGCTCGGCTCGAGCACGTCGAGCATGTGGTGGGGAAAGCCGCGGCGCTCCCCGGCCGGGAGCTTGGCGGTGCCGATGTCCATGCCCCGGTAGAGCTGCATGGCGTCGGCGTTGAC
>DMKW01000157.1:715-2829 GCA_003454135.1 Microbacteriaceae bacterium | reverse complement strand
GTGCCCGTAGCCCCGACCACGGCGACGAGCACTCCGCTAGCGCTGCCCATCGGTGACGTCGTAAATCGGGATCGTCGACACGCGAAGGCTCGGCAGCCCGAGCGAGACGCGGGCGGGCGAACTTGACGCCCCGGCCGACGCCGGCACTCCACAGGATTCGGCGTCTGCGCGGTCCCACGCGTCGCCCGCGGTCGTTCTGCGGATGCTCAGCGGGGCACCGTCGGCGGAGTCGGCGAGCAGGTAGAACGGTTTCGCGTCCGAAATCCGCACCGTGACGACGTCGCCGGGGCGGGGGCTCTCGCTCTGCGGAGTGACCTCGAAGTGCACGAGGCGGCTGTCTTCCGCGCGGCCGGACAGCCGGTGGGTGTCCGCGTCCTTCGAGCCCTCGGCTCCCACGAGCACCTTGACCTCGGTGCCGACGAGCTTCTGGTTCTCCTCCCAGGAGATGCGGTCCTGCAGCGCGACGAGGCGCTCGTAGCGCTCCTGCACGACCGCCTTCGGCACCTGCTCCTCCATGGTCGCGGCCGGGGTGCCCTCGCGGATGGAGTACTGGAAGGTGAATGCGGTGGCGAATCGCGCCTGTTCCACCACTCGCAGCGTCTCCTGGAAGTCCTCTTCCGTTTCGCCGGGGAACCCGACGATGATGTCTGTGCTGATCGCGGCATTCGGGATGCGGGTGCGCACCCGGTCGAGAATCCCGAGGAACTTCTCGGAACGGTAGCTGCGTCGCATGGCCTTGAGGATGCGATCGGAGCCTGACTGCAGGGGCATGTGCAGTTGGGGCATGACCGATGGCGTCTCAGCCATCGCGTCGATGACGTCGTCGGTGAACGCGGCCGGGTGGGGGCTCGTGAATCGGATCCGTTCGAGGCCCCGGATTTCCCCCGCGGCCCGCAGGAGCTTGCCGAACGCCTGCCGGTCGCCGAATTCGACACCGTAGGAATTGACGTTCTGGCCGAGCAGGGTCACCTCGATCGCGCCGTCGTCGACGATCGCCTGGATCTCACCGAGGATGTCGCCCGGGCGGCGATCCTTCTCCTTGCCGCGGAGGGCCGGCACGATGCAAAACGTGCAGGTGTTGTTGCACCCGACGGAGATGGACACCCATCCGCTGTAGGTCGATTCGCGCTTTGTGGGCAAGGTCGACGGAAACACGTCGAGAGACTCGAGAATCTCGAGCTGCGCCTCGCCGTTATGGCGCGCCCGCTCAAGGAGCGTGGGGAGGGATCCCATGTTGTGGGTGCCGAAGACCACATCCACCCACGGCGCCTTCTCGAGGACGACGTTCTTGTCTTTCTGGGCGAGGCAGCCGCCGACGGCGATCTGCATGCCCTTGTGCTTCTGCTTGACCGAGGCGAGGTAGCCGAGGTTGCCGTAGAGCTTGTTGTCGGCGTTTTCCCGCACCGCGCAGGTGTTGATCACGACGACATCCGCCTGTTCGCCGTTTGCTTTGACGTAGCCGGCGGCCTCGAGCGAGCCGCTGAGGCGCTCGGAGTCGTGGACGTTCATCTGGCAGCCGAAGGTGCGCACCTCGTAGGTGCGTGCCTTCGCCTCGAGTTCGGGGCGCGCGGGAGCGGTCATGGTCATGATTCCCCCAGCCTAACGCCGGCGCAGACCATTGAGCGGGACCCGATTCAGCGGCGCGAAACCGCGCTCAGCGGAACCGGACGCCGCTCGACCGACCGGAGAGCGCTTCATCCGTTGCGGCCCGGACCACCGAGGACGAGTAGCCCTTGCGCATGAGGAAGGCGGTGAGGCGGCGCTTCGCCGTTTCGAGATCGTAGGAGCTCAGTTGGGACGCGCGCTTGATCGCGAGCTCCGTTGCGCGGGACTGCTCGTCGTCGTCGTCGACCTGCTCGAGCGCCGCGTCGATGTGTTCCTGGTCGATGTGGCGGCGGCGCAGCTCAGCGGTGAGCGCGCCGCGGCCGAGTCCCTTACGCTCGTGCTGGGTGCGCACGAGTGTTTCGGCGAGGGCCGCATCGTCGAGGAGGCCGACGCCTTCGAGCCGGTCGAGTTCGGCGGCGACGGTCTCTTCGTCGAGCTCCCGCGAGAGGAGCGTCTTCTCCAGCTCCCACCGGGACATTCCCCGGCGGGTGAGCGCGTGCATGCTCGCG
>DMKW01000157.1:0-586 GCA_003454135.1 Microbacteriaceae bacterium | reverse complement strand
CCTCGAGCACGACGGTCGGTGCGGCTTCGGGATTCTCGCCGAAGAAGCTTGCGAAATCGGGAAGATCCGCGGGTGTTGCAGGCACCGGGGTTGCCGGAACGGCGAGCTCCGGCGACGGAGGAGGCACCACACCGGGCAAATAGGTCACCCTGGCCAGCCCGTCACCGGAACCCATGATCTACGCTCCGACCGCGGTGCGCTTGGCGGCGGCGGATGCCGACGCGATGGGCGCGACATCCCGATCACCCGCATTGACCGCGAGGCTCTTCGCCGTCGCCGCCCTGGCGTTTGCGGCTTCCGCGCCCGCTGCGGCCTTGACCTCGAGCGCAGCGGCGGCCGCGGCGGCCTTGGCGTCCACGATGATACCGAGCTTGGCCTTGATCTTCTGCTCGATCTCGTCCGCGACCGCGGCGTTCGCGATGAGGTACTTGCGCGAGTTCTCTTTGCCCTGGCCGAGCTGGTCGCCGTCGTAGGTGTACCAGGCACCGGACTTGCGCACGATCTCGTGCTCGACCCCGAAGTCGATAAGGCTGCCCTCGCGGGAGATTCCCGTGCCGTAGAGAATGTCGAACTCGGCCTGCTTGAA
>DMKW01000281.1:5508-6521 GCA_003454135.1 Microbacteriaceae bacterium | reverse complement strand
GAGATCCCGAGCCAGACAGAGCAGCCGGCGCCGTAACCGTGCCGATCGCGCCGAGCGAACCGGAGCCGGAGAATGCCGCCGTTGCCGACTCAGCCGGCGTCGCCACGACCCCGAGCGAACCGGAACCCGACAGAGCCGCGGCCGTGCCGATCGCCGGCACGATCGTAACCGTCAGCGTGCCAGAACCGGAGAGCGTCGCGTTAACGCCGAACCCGCCGAGACTTGAATCTCCGCAAGCGTGATCTGCCAGCCCGTTAGCGTCGTCGAGTAGCCGAAAGTCGTCGAACTCGTCGTCGTGACAGCCGAACTTTTGACCGACGAATACCAGTCGCCGTTAACCGTGTCGGAGAACGTCGACTGATTCGATGTCGACGCGAGCAGCGTCGGCGCCGTCGAATTCGCCCAGTTCATCGCAGCGCCGAAGACCATGTTCCCGGCCGCGCCGGGAGTCATCGCCAGCTGCAAGGCAGTTGACGACCCCGAACTATTGGTCGCGCCGGCTGTCACGCCGGCTTGCGTCGAATTCGCGCCCGTCAGCACGAGCACTTGCAACAGGTAGCCGGCAGGAGTTCCGCCCGTTCCCGTCGCGCTCACCGTCATGTTCGTTTGAGCTGCGGACTGGTATTTGATCCACACCTCAGCCGCGCCGCCGAGCGTACCGGAATCGGCATTCGCTCGCTTTAGCAGCGTCCAGGTTCCCGTCAGGGAATCCGTGATCGCGCCAGTTGTCGCCGCCAGGCCGCTCCCGTCTCATGCGAGCAGCGCCACGAGTAGCGCATTCGCCGGAGGCGAGAACGCCGCGGTAGTTTTCGCTGAGGTCCAAGCACCAGTCCCCGAGACGGCCGCGGGAGTAGAGGCATCGATCGCGATCGCCATGATGCCCCCTCCGCTTACGGCCCTGCCGTGATTTGAAGCGCCAGAATGTCGTCGATGACGTTCAGTCCGACGTGCGACATCTGATTAGCCGTGTATGTCTTCGACGCGCCCGCCGCGATGCTCAGAACGTGAGTCGT
>DMKW01000281.1:1627-5411 GCA_003454135.1 Microbacteriaceae bacterium | reverse complement strand
AGTCGTCGTGTTTGGAGTCCCGTCCGCGCCTGTCCCGATGTAAAGGTTGCCATACAGACACGCCGCATCGCGCGTGATCGTTGCCGACGTTAGCGCCTTCGTCGTGTTGTTGAACACCACCGAAACACTGATCATGTTGCCCTGATAATCGCCTGCCGACCACGTCCAGGGAGAGACGACCGGAATTGGAGTGCTCATCGCTAACTCTGCGTATAGGTCGGCGTGATCGCGTATGTGCCCTGACTGGAGAACGTCTGAGACGTGATCGAAACCCCGTCGAGATACGTTCCAGCCGTCTCCGCCGTGTAGTGCTCATAGCCGACGACACTCGTCGATGCCGGAACATTGAACGTGAGCGCCGTCGACGTGATCGCAGAGGCCGAAGCCGCGCCCCATGCCGTCGCGATCCGCGCGTAGGCAGGAGATCCGCCCGAAACCTCTGTACCGGCTGAGGAGCCCGGCGCCGTCGTTGAGAGCGCCCCGTAAGTGCAGTTCGTGCCGTATGCCGTCGCCATTGTGTTACGGAGCGACAGAGTTTAGAACGAATGTGCAAGCGTACACAATAGCGCAAGAGAGATTTTTTTCCACGAAAGATAGACCCCCCGGATCTCTCCAGAGGGTCCAACTTTTCGCCGTCAGTTGATCGGCTTGCCTGCTGCGTCTGTGTTGCCACTCCATGCCGCAGTGCCCTGATCGGTGTAGGGTCCATACACCCAATCAGAGATGACGTTATCTGTCGCCTGAACATTCTTCGCAGTCGATCCGCCTAGATACAACGGGTAGCCACCGCCGACGAATCTGTTGTTCTGGATCAGCACCGCATCCCAGTTACCCTGCCCCTCGAACATGCTGATACATCCAGTGTCCGGGGTCGTGATGTAGTTATGGATGAACTTCCAGTTACTGCCGTCGTATGCCTGAATCCCATCGTTATGGGAGGTAGAGGTTTGCGAGAGTCCGTGGATGAACGAATCCTGAATCAGTCGACTTGCACCGCTGAGCTTCATACCATCTGTAGAGCCTGAGATGTTCACACGAACGTAGCTGACGTTATTGGCATAACCGTCATCCATGATCGCAGAGTTGTCTCCACCGAGGAAAGTCGTATCCTGCACGATCAGGTTGGTCGCATTGGGACCGACTTCGATTCCCCAGTTGCCGCCGTGAACAACACTGTTTTTGATAACGACATCAGGCGCATTTACGAAAGTGTCGCCGCTAAGGTCCACATGGTCGATTACCGTACCCGCCGAGGTAATGCTAGGGATACTCTTCGCTATTAGGTCCGCTGTACTTCCGAGATACCCAGTATTAGAGGCATCAGGCCACCCAGTTACGGGCGCCGGAGTCGGAGCCGGAACGGGAACCGGAGTCGGAACGGGAACCGGAGTCGGAGCCGGAACGGGAACGGGAACCGGAGTCGGAGTCGGAGTCGGAGTGCTCGTCGAAGATGGCAATGGCGTCGTACTCTTCGGCGGCGCAGGTTGTGAAGACCCGCTCGATCCACCCGGAACGAAGTTCACGTCTGCCCAGTACTGACTCGACTGCCATTTAGAGCGGGGGTACGTGCCCAGCGCACTGTACGAGTAGACGCCTGAGTTGCGCTGGGACACTTTCAGCGACGACGACTCCGATTTTCCCGTGAAGTTGACTGTTGTCGCATAACGACCTCCGGCAGGAACCCAGTACGAAACGGTGTAGCTGGTTCCCGACTTCAATGCCACCGGCTTTTTCAGGGATGCCGTCTGCCATCCAGCCGAGTTCTCGTGCTTGAAAGTAACCGTTGCCAGTCGGGTGCCATTCGGCGCCCAGAGAGACCCCGTGTGTGTGCCGGTCTGACCGACCAATTTGTAGAACCGAATCGCCGTCACGCGGCCATCGGTCGCGGGGGTGAAGGTGGTTCCCAGTTCCGCGCCGCTTTTGTCGTGGTCTAGCGAGACGGCGACCGGTTTCGATTTTCCCCAGATCGTCGTGGGGGAAGCGGCTGATGCGCTCGCAGTTATGAAGACGACCGCGCCGACCAGCACAAGCATCAGCGCAACGACGATAGCAATGGCACTCTGTTGGCGCGTATAAAACAATCTGAAGGAATTTCGCATATGATTTCTTTGAGGGGGAGCGTCCGGTTCTGACCGAGCAGGGGGAGCGTCTGGTTCTGACCGATGAGGGGGAGACGAGGGGGAGCGTCCGGTTCTGACCGACCATACTACACGCGCGACCTCCTGTCCCTGAGAGATCACCGTCGGTTCCGGCGCGAATATCGACCCTTCGCCACCTCGGAATCCCCGTGGTCGACTTCAGCCAAGACGTCACGGCCCGCTAGAATCTTGCTCGGTGGCTGCACCGCGGTCCGCCATTCGCAGGTGCGGTCGACGGTTCGTGCGTTCCTCTCATCGAGAGAGTCGCGGAGAGGTCCGGGGCAATGAATGCATCAACCGATTCGAGAATTCCAGTCTCGATCGTGTGTGTCTTCAACGATCCGGATGTTCTCGAGAGCTGTCTCGCCCGCTCGGTAATGGCAGGCATCGTCGACGCCCCACAGACCGAATTCCTGCCCGTGGACAACCGAGATGGCGAGTTCTCGACCGCGGGAGCCGCGCTCAATCATGGGGCGCGCCTGGCGCGTAACGCGGTCATCATCTTCGTCCACCAGGACGTCGTTTTGCACTCGATAGCCGAGATGGAGCGCGCAGCAGGCATCCTCGTGGGTCAATCTGAGATCGGCATCATCGGCGCCGTCGGAATCGATCATCGACGCCACATCGTCGGGCGCATCCGCGACCGCGTGGTTCAAATCGGTGAGTCCGCGTCGGTTCCACGCGACGTCGACAGTGTGGACGAGGTGCTGTTCATGATTCGGCGGGAACTCGTGCTCAGCAGCCCGCTCAGCGAGGACCCCTTTCTAGCGTGGCACGCTTACGGAGTTGAGTACTCCGCTCGTGTCCGCCGGGCAGGGATGCGAGCGACAGCGATGGATCTGGGGCTCACCCACAACAGCTTGACCACCAATCTCGATCGTCTGGATCTCGCCCATCGGAAGGTCGGCGAGTACTACCCCGAACTGCTCCCCCTTCGCACCACGTGCGGCACGGTGTACAAAGGCGACGGCCCGGGCGGACTGAACCGCACTTTACGTCGTGCCCGTGGTGCCGCAATCTGGTGGGGGGAGTCCTGGGAGGCGCTCGCGCTCGGTCGCCAAACACGAATGCCGATAGTGCTTGCGGACATCCGGCTTGTGGTCGACGAGGCGGTGCGGCGCGGCCAGAAGCGGGGCCTGCGAGTGGTTGACGTCGCATCCGCACCGGAAACCTCGGTGGATCGGCTTGTGCGATTTGACCGGGGTTACGAGGTGAACGCCGCCACGATTTCCGGCGCGCAGAAGTTCGTCGAGGAGCGTTCCGCGGACGAGGCTGTCCTCGTCTCGGGATTGCAGCGTCACGACCTCCCGCAGCTGCGCATTTCTCGAGATACTCCGCACACGATCGGGCTCTGGCGCGATACAGGATTGTGGGTCTTGGTTGGAATCGAATCGAAGGCGCTCGCACCCCTCTGGGCAACGGCCCGGAGTCGGCCGTTTGCGGGCGTGATGCCGGAGCGCTGGATCAGCGCGTGGACCGATTGAGGTGAGATGCGCAGAAGGAAGGCCTCATTTTCGGGCGTCATCCTTCGGCGCTCTGTTCTTCGGCACCGTCGTCACACTAACCGACCTCCTCCCTCCGCGGTTGCGCTATGGCTACGCTCATCGGATAACGCGATCACTGTTCTCGGGGTCGCTTCCTGTCGT
>DMKW01000281.1:946-1468 GCA_003454135.1 Microbacteriaceae bacterium | reverse complement strand
TCCCGATGTCACGTGCGCAATTCTTGCCGACCACTTGGACGTGGGCGGTATCGGCGCGGTGGTCGAAATGCTGGCAACCAACTTCGAGACCGAGGGTGTGCGCCCTGTCGTCGTCTGCCAGGGCGACGGCGAGCGGGCACAGAGGCTTCGTCGACTCGGTATCGATGTCCGGTCCGTCACCGACAGCGCTTCGGCACATGCCGCGCTGTCCAGTTCAGGCGCGGGAGTTCTTCAATTGCACAGTGCGCCCGACTACCTCGAGCGGGCCGGGATCGCGACGGGCCTTCCGATAGTGACGGTCATGCACAACACGGAGATCCACTACACCGCGCGAAAATGGATGTCGTTCACGACATTGCTGGAGCATTCGGCCGTCGGCGTCGCGGTGAGTGAAACGGTGCGCGAGTATCACATGCGCCACTTGTCGGCCGAACTCGCGCGGCGGATTACGGTCGTTCCGAACGGAGCGCCAGCGCTCTCGTCCCCGACGGTGGAGGGTCGACAGGAGGCGCGTTCCGCAGT
>DMKW01000281.1:0-821 GCA_003454135.1 Microbacteriaceae bacterium | reverse complement strand
CAGAAGAACATCGCCGGCACGACCGTCGCATTTGGTCGTGCGTCGCGGCAGTGCGATGACATTCATTTGATCTTCGCGGGCGATCCATCCGACTGGGCAGAGCTGCGTCGCGCGCAGGCACTGCGCGACCAGACTCATGGACCGCGCCGCATCCACTTCCTCGGCAACTCTGACGCAGTGACTCTGCTCACCGCCGGTGATGCGTTCTTGCTCAACTCGTTCTTCGAGGGTTGGCCGGTCGCCGCAACGGAGGCATCGGCGGCGGGGCTCCCTCTGATCTTGAGCGAAGCCGGCGGCGCGACGGAACTCGTGTCTCGCGATTCTGAGTTCTCGATCATGACCCCCAACCCGGCCGGTGAGGCTGCAGGGATCAGCGATAAGCTCGTGCGCTCGGCACGCAGACGAATTCGCAACCAGCCAGGGGCACAGGCCCTCGAAGCCGCTGTGATCACCGTCGCTTCACGAGTAAGAGAGTCAACTCTTCCACTTTCGCCTCGCTCAGCGGGAGGTGTGGCCGACATGCTGCACGCTCACGCCAGAGTCTTGCGCGACGCCGTGCAGACGCACGCTAACGAATCCTCTTCACCAGGCTCGATGTGACCATGCGTACCTCGGAAACTGAGGTGTGGCGCGTGAATAAGTCGCGAATCGAGTCCACTGAGTCCAACGAGGTGACGCTGTAACGTGCCTGCAGCCAGGCATTGGGGCGGGCCCGAAACCGATCGCTTGTGAACACCCGGCGATAGCCCGCGTCCCGCAACTGCGAGAGAAGTCGCCGATCGTAACGGCCAAGGGGCAGCGCCGCGTCAACGATCTGCCCG
>DMKW01000269.1 GCA_003454135.1 Microbacteriaceae bacterium | reverse complement strand
GCCCTAGACGTCGATGCGCTCGCGGGAGAGCGCGTCCGAACCGGCGATGATGAAGTCCTTGCGCGGGGCTACATCGTTGCCCATCAGCAGCTCGAAGACGCGCTCCGCGTTCACGGCATCCGTGATCTGCACCCTCCGCAGCGTGCGGTGGTGGCGGTCCATCGTCGTGGTCGCGAGCTGGTCGGCATCCATCTCGCCGAGGCCCTTGTACCGCTGGATCGGGTCCTGGTAGTGCTTGTTGCTGCGCTTGAGGCCGGCGAGCACCCCGTTGAGCTCGGCTTCGGAGTAGGTGTAGATGGTCTCGTTGGGCTTCGTGCCCGCATTTCGCACGATCACTCGGTGCAGGGGCGGCACGGCGGCGTAGACCCGGCCGTCGCGGATCATATCCGGCATGTAGCGGAAAAACAGGGTGAGCAGGAGCGTGCGGATGTGGGCGCCGTCGACATCCGCGTCGCTCATGATGATGACCTTGCCATAGCGGGCCGCCGCGAGGTCGAAGCTGCGGCCGGAGCCCGCACCGATCACCTGGATGATCGACGCGCACTCCGAATTCGACAGCATGTCGGAGACGGATGCCTTCTGCACGTTGAGGATCTTGCCTCGGATCGGCAGCAGGGCCTGGTACTCGCTGTCGCGGGCGAGCTTCGCCGTGCCGAGCGCGGAGTCGCCCTCGACGATGAACAACTCGCTGTTGGCGACGTCGTTCGACCGGCAATCGACGAGCTTTGCCGGCAGCGACGAGTTCTCGAGCGCGTTCTTGCGGCGCTGCGTCTCTTTGTGGGCACGCGCGGAAATGCGCGACTTCATCTCGGCGACGATCTTGTCGAGCACGAGGGCCGACTGCGTCTTGTCGTCGCGCTTGCTCGATCCGAAGCGCTCGGCCATGGTCTTTGCGACCACGTTCGCGACGATGTTGCGCACCGCCGGCGTTCCGAGGATCTCCTTGGTCTGCCCCTCGAATTGCGGCTCGGGCAGCCGAACGGTGAGCACGGCGGTGAGGCCCGCCAGAACGTCGTCCTTCTCGATCTTCTCCGTGCTGTTGGCTCCGGTGCCGACCTTGAGCCGGCGAGCGTTCTGCTCCACCTGCGACCGCAGGAACTTGAGCATTCCAGCCTCGAAACCGGTCTGGTGCGTGCCGCCCTTCGGGGTGGCGATGATGTTGACGTAACTGCGGAAGACCGTGTCGTAGCCGGTGCCCCACCTAAGGGCGATCTCCACCTCGCACTCGCGCGTAAGCTCCGTCGCGACCATGTGTCCCTTGTCGTCCAGCACCGGAACGGTCTCGGTGAACGTGCCGGCGCCGGTCATGCGCCACGTGTCGGTGAGCGCGGTGTCCGGGGCGAGAAAGTCCACGTATTCGGCGATGCCGCCGTCGAAGCGGAAGGTCTCCCGCGTCGGCTCCTCGCCGCGTTCGTCGCTGATGTCGATCGCCAGGCCGCGCACGAGGAAGGCCGTCTGGCGGGCGCGCGCGATGAGCTCGTCGGGTTGGAACGTCGTGCCCTTGCTGAAAATCTGTGGGTCGGCCCAGTACCGAACGCGGGTGCCGGTGACGCCCTTGGCGACCTTGCCCACCACCCGAAGCTCGCTCCGGCTCTCGAACGGTGTGAATTCGGCGTTCGGCGTCGGCTCGCCGAGGTCGGTGAAGATTCCCGGTTCGCCGCGGTGGAACGACATCGCCCACGTCTTGCCGTCGCGGTCGACCGCGACGTCGAGCCGCTCGGAGAGGGCGTTGACGACAGACGCGCCGACGCCGTGGAGCCCTCCCGATGCGGCGTACGACCCGCTGCCGAACTTTCCGCCGGCATGCAGCTTGGTGAAGACCACCTCCACCCCGGAGAGCCCCGTCTTGGGCTCGATGTCCACGGGGATTCCGCGGGCGCGGTCACGCACCTCCACGCTGTTGTCCTTGTGCAGGATCACCGCGATCTCGCCGCCGTGACCGCCGAGGGCCTCGTCGACGGAGTTGTCGATGATCTCCCAGAGGCAGTGCATGAGCCCGCGCGAGTCGGTCGAGCCGATGTACATGCCCGGACGCTTGCGCACCGCCTCCAGGCCCTCGAGCACCGACAGGTGTCTCGCCGAGTAGTCGGAACTCGCCACGAAATTCTCCTCCAACGCCCGACCCGTCTCCAGGGCATCAAGGAATGGATGGGAGCCGTGCCGCGTTCTAGCTTAATGACAGCGGATGACACCGAGGTCGCACGACACCCCTACAACTGGGTCTACGCGTTCAGCGAAATACAGGGGTTTTGTCGCCCCTTTGTAACACGAGCGTGTTTGTATTAGGTATAAGAAATTTTTCGATTAGGGAACTGGAGGAGCATCTCATGTCACAGGTTGCACCCGAAACAACTGCGTTAGACGAGCTCGACTCCAGCCACCAGCTCACCGCCTCCGACCGCTGCGACAGCTGTGGAGCCCAGGCCTATATCCGCGTGGCCATCGGTTCGAGCGAACTGTTCTTCTGCGCCCACCACGGCAAGAAGTACCAGGAGAAGCTCGCCGCTGTGGCGAGTGACTGGCACGACGAGTCGGCCCGCCTGCTGCAGGACCACCGCTCCTAACCACCACGACGATTCACCTCAACGCCTCCGGCGCGGCCCGTAACGGGTCTTACCGGGGGCGTTGTCGCGTGAAGACTAGACGAAGCGTCGCGGGATGCGCGGGCTCAACCGGGTGACGATCTCCTCGCCGATCGTGCCGAGGGTGTCGCCCCACTCCTGCAGGGTTGCCTCGCCGCTCGAACCCGGGCCGAACAGCACGGCCGTGTCCGCACGTCGCACGGAGGCTGTGCCCACGGCGACCTCGAGGCTGTCAAGGTGGACGGAAACGATGGGATAGCGCGTGCCCCCGATCGCGAGCTCCATCGCACCCGCCGCCGACCCCGGTACACCGTCGCCGAAACCGGCGGCGATCAGGGCCATTCCGTTGTTCACCGCACGGACCGGTGCGGTGAAGGTCATCACCGGCTCCAACCCGAGTGAGGCCGGAGTGACTCCCCCGCCCGGCGAGATGCCGTAGGAGAATGCGCCCACCCGCACGAGGTCGAGTCGGGCGTCGGCACGGTCGAAGGATGCCGCGCTCGCGGCGAGGTGGCGCACCGTGAACGCGGCCCCGAGCCCCTGGGCGACCGCCACAGCCTCATGAAACTGCTCGATGGCGTCGGTGTCCTCGGCGTCTGACGCTTCGGCGATATGGGTCCAGACCCCCACGAGCTCCATCCGGTCGTCGAGCTCGAGAGCCCGCCGCACGAGCGCGGGCCAATCTGCGGCATCCGCCCCGTTGCGGTGAAGACCGGTGTCGATCTTGAGATGGACGCGCGCGCGACCCGCAGCTCCGACGCCCGCGATCTGGTCGAGTTGGTCGATGGTCGAGACGCCGAGGTCGATTCCCGCCTCGATCGCGCGGGCGTAGTCCTCGGCTGGCCCGAGCAGCCAGGCGAAGATCGCAACATCGTCGTGGATGCCCGCCTTCCGAAGGCGAAGCCCGGTGACAATGTCGAGGCTGCCGATCCAGCCGACTCCCGCGTCGACCGCGACGCGCGCGATCGGGAGCAATCCGTGGCCGTAGGCGTCCGCCTTGACGATGGCCATCAGGCCGGCGGGGGCCACCCGCGTGCGGATGCGGTCGAGGTTGCGGCGATAGGCGGCGAGGTCGATCGTCGCTTCGGCCCCGGTCACGAGGAGATCCTCGGAAGGTGCTGCCCGAAGACCGAGACGACTTCGGCGGCGGACTTGCCGAGCGCCGCAGCCCAGGACAGCGCACTCGGCTCGCCCCGTCGCACGTCGCCGAACACCACGGCTTCGTCGCCAACGCTCGCGCTGTCGTCACCAAGGTCGAGCACGAGGGCATTCATGGCGACGCGACCGGCGATCTTCCGAGGCTTCCCGCCGAGGAGAAGCGTTCCGACGTTGCTCGCGATGCGGTCGAGACCGTCCGCATAGCCGATGCCGACGAGCGCGAGATTGGTGCGTGCTGCCGCCCGGTAGGTGTAGCCGTAGGAGACGCCCTCCCCTGCCTCAATCGTTTTCGTGCCGACAACGAGGGCGCTCACCCGCATCGCCGAACGGAGTTCCGGGTCGTCGACGAGGCCGTAGAGCACCGCGCCAGCCGAATAGACCTCGTCCTCGCCGGAGCCCCGTTCCGTGCCAGAACTCGAGAGGCCACGCCGGGCGACGACGTCGATGACGATGCCGGAATCCCGCAACTCGCGGGAATCCTCGAGCTCGCTCACCACGAGCAAGCCCGCACCGCCCTCGCTGGCGGCCAGGGCGGTCGCGAGGGCTCCGTGGCCGTAGCCGTCGGCCGCGAGATCGGCCGCGAGTCGACGGGGGGCGATCCGCCTGGTCAAGACCGCGGTGTTGTCACGGATGGCGGACAGATCCACGCGCGCGACGCACACGGCCGAACCGGGCATCCGGGCGTCGCTCACCGTCATCACCTCGTGGCTGTCGAAAGGCTTCGGGAGCCTAGATCCTCGAGAATACGTGCTTGGCGTTCGCAACGATCACTTCACGCGCCCGCGCGGCGAAACGATCGAGGTCGGCGTTCGCGTCGCTCGGCGCGTAGTCGAACCCTCGGCGCACGGCGATCGACGCGATGATCGCGTCCGTCAGAAGCGGGTTGAGCGGAAGCACCGGCCCCCCCACCTGCGTGGCGATGCTCGCGCCGTCGAGCACTCCCTCGACCGCGCCCTCACTATTGCCGCTTCCGGCCTCGAGGATCCCGAGCGGCTTGGCCTGCGCATCGAGCGTCCATCGGGAGGCGTTGTCTTCGAAACCGACGACCTGACCGAATGGGGTGTCGACGACGATGTAGCCGACCGAACGCTCGGTGACGCGAGTGGCCCGGAACGGGAGGATGCCGAGCCCGTCGAGCGTGCTGCCGTCGAGCAATGTGATCGAGCGGCCGAGCAGTTCCGCGCCGGAGCCGTACGCGAAGATGGGAACGTCGATCGCCCGATACGCGCGAAGCCGGTCTGCGATGGATGCGAGATCGTCATAGACGTTGCGCATCGCCGAGAGCGGCCCGTTGCCCACGAGCACGAGGTCCGCGTCGGTCGGCAGCTCGTCGCCGACGTGGTGCTCCAACACGGCGACGGCCAGGCCGGCGTGCTCGAGGCGCGTGCGCAGCGCCATCGCGTTTCCGCGGTCGCCAGCGACCCCGAGTTCGTCTGGATAGAGCTGCACGATGGTGACGGTGGCGTTCATCGCTGGTTCTCCAGCTCGAGGAAGCCGATCTGCTTTCGCGCGAGCATCATGATCTCGTAGTTGACGATCCAGGTCTTGAGCCCGGTGGACGGCTTCGGCAGGCTGCGCATGATCTCGATCGCCTTCTTGAGGTCGGGCTCCACTGCGCCGATCGTGAATCCCTCGTGCTCGAGCCGCACCGCGATCTGCCAGGCCTTCGCCCCGGTAATGACGTCGACGTGATCCAGCGCCGAGAAGTCGATGTCGTAGATCCACGAGATGTCCGGTGTTCCCTCGTCGATCGCGAGCAGCACCTGTTCCGGCGGTTCGGGGAGCGCATCGAGGTTGAGCTGGAGGCTCGCCGCGTTCTTGAACATCACGAACTCGACCTGCTCGTTTCCGAAGTCGAGCAGTTCTCCGCGGCCGTACGCCGGCTTCATTGCCGCGAAAGCCGCCGCCGAGGATGCTGCGTCGAATCGGCCGCCGAGAATGACCGCGGCGGTCGCGAGGGCTGCCGCGGCGTCGATCCCGTAGTGCAGACCCTTCGCCGGCAGGGTGACGTCGATCGCCTGGCCGGCGACATCGATCGTCGCCCCGGTGCGGTCGGTGGCGAGAAGCTCCGCGAGGGCGCGGTGCTGCTCGGGCTCTACCGCGGCATCCCGGTAGTCCTTGGCGTTGAACAGACCGTGCGGCGCCTGGGCGATCAGTTCTTCCGACGCCCCGAAGTAGGTGATGTCCGGCCCCGTCGTCGCGTCGCCGTCCGGATAGCGCCGCGCGATCTTCGAGAGATACGGATCTTCGCGGTTCGTCACGATGTGCAGCTTCGCCTGTTGCGCGGTGTCGAGCATCATGTCGGCGACGCGCTCCGTCTCGTAGAAACGGTAGAGCTGGTCGACCTGGGTGTTGAGCACGAGCACGGTGGACGGCGGCACGGTGGCCGCAAACTCGAGCGCGAAGGCCTCATCGACCTCGAGCACGCCGATGTCGGCGTCGAGGCGCCCGAGCACGCTCGACTCGGCGAGGATCGACGACGCGATCCCCTGCGGCAGGTTGGCGCCGGAGGGGTTGGTGAACACGGTCAGGCCGTGGCCCCGCAACACCTCGGTGAGCATGTGCGTCGTGGTCGACTTGCCATTGGATCCGAGCACGTACACGATCCCGTATTCGAACTGGCCCGTGACGTCCTCGAGAAACCGCGGGGCGAGCTTCGTGGTGACGTATCCGGGAAACGCCGAACCGCCCCCGCGGAGTTTCGCGAGGGCGCGCACGGCCTTGCCGAGAACGACGGGAACGAAGTACTTCAGGCCGTTGGGCCTACCCACGCCGCTCGGTTTACTCAAGATAGTCGCGCAGCGACTGCGACCGGGACGGGTGGCGAAGCTTCGCCATCGTCTTGGACTCAATCTGGCGAATGCGCTCGCGCGTCACGCC
>DMKW01000276.1:44505-46771 GCA_003454135.1 Microbacteriaceae bacterium | reverse complement strand
GAGTACAGGCGGATCGCGATGCCGTCGCTCGTGCGTCCGCTCCGGCCCGATCGCTGGTTCGCCGACGCCTGCGAGATGGGTTCGATCGGCAAGCGCTGCACCTTCGACCGC
This sequence comes from Microbacteriaceae bacterium, assembly GCA_003454135.1. GTDB lineage: Bacteria > Actinomycetota > Actinomycetes > Actinomycetales > Microbacteriaceae > Lacisediminihabitans. The sequence goes on along the minus strand of DMKW01000276.1, from coordinate 46,660 downwards.
ACGCTGTAGCGCGAGATGCGGGCCGTGCCGGCGTCGACCACGTACTTGATGCCCGGCACCGTGAGGCTCGTCTCGGCGACGTTCGTGGCGAGCACGATCCGCCGCCGGATTCCGGCGGCGCGGGCGGTGTCGAAGACGCGGTGCTGGTCTGCCGAGCTCAGCCGCCCGTAGAGGGGGAGCACCTCGGTGAACGGGAGGTTGCGTCCGCGGATCGACTCCTCGGCATCCCGGATCTCATTCTCGCCGCTCAGGAACACGAGCACGTCGCCGTCGCCCTCGCGGGCGAGCTCGTCGAGCGCGGCGTTGATGCCCTCCATGGGGTCGAGGTCGGCGGCGGTTTCGGCGGCGTCCTCGTCTTCGTTGACCGGAGTCTCGGCCACGAGCGGGCGGTAGCGGACCTCCACCGGGAACGTGCGACCGCTCACCTCCACGATCGGGGCGCCGCCGAAGTGCCGCGAGAAGCTTTGCGGGTCGATCGTCGCCGAGGTGATGACGACCTTGAGTTCTGGCCGCTTGGGCAGGAGTTGCCTCAGATAGCCGAGCAGGAAGTCGATCGTGAGGCTGCGCTCGTGCGCCTCGTCGATGATGATCGCGTCGTACTTGGTGAGCAGGCGGTCCCGGTGGATCTCGTTGAGCAGGATGCCGTCGGTCATGAGCTTGATGCGGGTGTCCTTGCCGACCCGGTCGGTGAAGCGAACCTGGTAGCCGACGAGCGCGCCGAGCTGGGTGCCCAGTTCGTCGGAGATACGTTCGGCGATGGTGCGAGCCGCGATGCGTCGCGGCTGGGTGTGACCGATGCTCGACTTGCCGAGCTCGAGCAGGATCTTCGGCAGCTGCGTCGTCTTTCCCGAGCCGGTCTCGCCCGCGACGATCACGACCTGGTGCTCGCGGATGGCCGCGGCGATGTCGTCGCGCCGCTGGCTGACGGGGAGATCTTCCGGGTACGTGATGACGGGCGCGCTCGGCGGCGTGTTCGTCGCGATGGGGGACGGCTCGGTTTCTGGCATGGGCATTCAATCGTACGGCCGCGCGCTTTCCTCTCCCTCACCGCCGGCCTGTCCCCGGGGAAGGTCCCCTTTTAATGTGTCAATTCGACATGACACCATGTCGAATTGACAGGGTGAAAACGTGCATGTCTATGAGGTGATGGCCCAGCCGATTCGGCGCAGGATCGTTGAGATCCTGGCGAGCGGCGAACACTACGCGGGTGACATCGAGGCCGCGATCATGGTCGAGTTCGGGGTGGGCCGGGCCGCCGTGCAGCACCATCTGAAGCTCCTGCGGGAACACGGTTTCGTGCTCGTGCGTGAGGAATGGCCATTCCACAGTTATCGCCTCCACGATCGTCTGATCCCCAGGCTCGAGCGCGGCGCCAAGCGTCTCAGGCGGCTGTGGAACCGCCGGGTCGGCTGGAACGTCTCGACCGATCCACTGGCGGGAGTGGTGCCGAGCGCGCGAGGCTTCCGCGGCCGGGGCTGCGACCCCGACGACCCTTGGCGGCGGCGGTAGCACGCCGGGTTTGCTTCGATGTATACACAAAGATGCTCTAGGATGACATATCGGGCCTGAATCGGCCTCCGACTGTCACAGATGTATACACGCCTGCCAACGAGGGAGAGGGAACCATGGCCGTCGCACTGCGCGCGAGTGACCGTGCCTATCTTGTTCTTCGCGAGGAGATCATCGATTGGGGGCTTCCTCCCGGGAGTGTGCTCGGCGAGGTGGAACAGTCGGCCAGGCTGGGCCTCTCCCGCACACCGTTGCGGGAAGCCCTCGCTCGTCTCACCGCCGACGGCCTCGTGCGCGCCCAGGCCGGCCGCGGCCTGGTTGTGACCGACATTTCGATTGAGAACATTCGCGAACTGTTCGAGGTGCGCCAGTCCCTCGAGGCGCAGGCCGCGCGTCTCGCGGCGATTCGCCACGAGGGCGACGTGTTCCACGAACTCAGTCGCGAATTCCAGGCCGTGCCTCAACTGCTCGAACACGACGATCCGGCGCGGCACGCGTACTACGGCCTCGTGGAGCGGTTCGATCAGGCGGTGGATGACGCGGCGCGCAACCCCTACCTCGTCGCGGCGCTCAACGGGCTGCGCACCCATCTTGTGCGCGTGCGCCGGCTCGCGAAAGACAACCCGGTTCGGCTCTCGGCCGCCGC
>DMKW01000276.1:42613-44346 GCA_003454135.1 Microbacteriaceae bacterium | reverse complement strand
GCGGCCCACGCGACCCACGTGCACCTGCACAACGCGCTGCAGAGCGCCCTCGAGACCGCGCAACACGCCCCGACCACGAAGGAATCGCCGTGAAACTCCACCCCGTGCGCCCGCACCAGAGCTCCGAGAACCTGCCCCGCGAGCACCAGCTCGCCTGGAAGATCGCCGAGGTCGCGACGGACCCCGTGGCCGTGACGGATGAAGTGACCGAGATGATCATCAACCGCGTGATCGACAACGCCGCCGTCGCGACCGCGTCGCTCACCCGGGCTCCCGTCGTCGCCGCGCGGGCCCAGGCCCAGGATCACCCATACGCCCCCGGATCCACGGTGTTCGGCATCGGCGGCCGGTACGGCCCGGAGTGGGCGGCATGGGCGAACGGGGTCGCCGTGCGCGAGCTCGACTACCACGACACCTTCCTCGCCGCCGAGTACTCGCACCCCGGCGACAACATCCCGCCGATCCTCGCCGTTGCCCAGCACGCCGGCAAGTCCGGCAGCGACCTCATCCGAGGAATCGCCACGGGCTACGAGATCCAGGTCGACCTCGTGAAGGCGATCAGCCTGCACGCGCACAAGATCGACCACGTGGCCCACCTCGGGCCGTCGGCCGCCGCCGGGATCGGCACCCTGCTCGGCCTCGACACCGCGACGATCTTCCAGGCCATCGGGCAGGCCCTGCACACGACCACGGCCACGCGGCAGTCGCGCAAGGGCGAGATCTCCACCTGGAAGGCCTACGCCCCGGCATTCGCCGGCAAGATGGCGGTCGAGGCCGTTGACCGTGCCATGCGCGGCCAGACCAGCCCGACGCCCATTTACGAGGGCGAGGACGGCGTGATCGCGTGGCTGCTTGACGGACCGGATGCCCGCTACGAGGTTCCCCTGCCCGAGGCCGGCGAAGCCAAGCGCGGCATCCTCGACACCTACACGAAGGAGCACTCGGCCGAGTACCAGGCGCAGGCCTGGATCGACCTCGCCCGCCGGCTCGGCGTGGCCCACCCGGAGTTGCGCGACCCGGAGAGAGTCGCGAGCGTCGTCATCCACACCTCGCACCACACGCACTTCGTGATCGGATCGGGCGCGAACGACCCGCAGAAGTACGACCCGAACGCGAGCCGCGAGACCCTCGACCACTCGATCCCGTATATCTTCACCGTCGCCCTGCAGGACGGCGAGTGGCATCACGAGCGTTCGTACAGCCGCGAGCGCGCCAGCCGGTGGGACACCGTCGCGCTCTGGCGCAAGGTCGTGACCGAGGAGGACGCCGAGTGGACGCGCCGCTACCACTCGATCGACCCGGCCGAGAAGGCGTTCGGCGGTCGCGTCGAGGTCACCCTCACGGACGGCACGACGATCGTCGACGAGATTGCCGTCGCCGACGCGCACCCGCTCGGCGCGAGGCCGTTCGCTCGCGAGCAGTACACCGCCAAGTTCCGCGCCCTCGCGGACGGAGTGCTCGAGCCGGTCGAGATCGACCGTTTCCTCGAGCTTGTGCAGCGACTCCCGTCGCTCGGCTCGGAGCACCTCTCCGGCCTCACCGTCACCGCCCGGCCGGGACTCCTGGCCGACTTCCCCGGCCCGAAAGGACTCTTCTGATGTTGTACGCCCCCACCACGCCGGCCGAGAAACGAGCCAACCTGCGCGCGGCTCTTGCGACCGGTGCGCTGCTGCGCCTTCCCGGCGCGTTCAATCCGTTGAGCGCCAGGCTCATCCAGGACAAGGGCTTCGACG
>DMKW01000276.1:42306-42500 GCA_003454135.1 Microbacteriaceae bacterium | reverse complement strand
GAGGTCGCGGCTCGCGCGCAGCAGATCAGCCGAATGACCGACCTGCCGTCGCTCGTCGATGCTGACACCGGGTTCGGCGAGCCCATGAACGTGGCGCGAACGGTGCAGACGCTCGAGGACGCCGGGGTCGCCGGCCTGCACATCGAGGACCAGGTCAACCCGAAGCGGTGCGGGCACCTCGACGGCAAGGCCGT
>DMKW01000276.1:21611-42124 GCA_003454135.1 Microbacteriaceae bacterium | reverse complement strand
CTGCTCGTCATGGCCCGCACCGACATTCGCGCCATCGACGGGATCGGCGCCGCGATCGACCGCGCGAAACAGCTCGTGGATGCGGGAGCCGACGCGATCTTCCCCGAGGCGATGGCGAACCTCGCCGAGTTCGAGGCGGTGCGGCGCGCGGTCGACGTGCCGATCCTCGCGAACATGACCGAGTTCGGCAAGAGCGACCTGTTCACGACCGAGCAGCTCGCTGGCGTGGGAATCAACATGGTGATCTACCCGGTGAGTCTTCTGCGGCTCGCGATGGGGGCGGCGGAGCGCGGCCTCGATACGATCAATGCGGAGGGTTCGCTCGCCTCGCGCGTTCCCGACATGCAAACCCGGGCGAGACTCTACGAACTGCTGGACTACGAGTCGTACAACGCGTTCGATAGTTCCGTCTTCAACTTCACCCTCTGACGACACCGCGCGGTCCACAGGAAAACCACAAGGAGCACAATGACCGATCCAGCCATCCACAAGGGTCTCGCCGGCGTCATCGTCGACGAGACAGCGGTCTCGAAGGTGAACCCAGACACCAACTCGCTTCTCTACCGTGGCTACCCGGTGCAGGAGCTCGCCGCGAAGTGCTCGTTCGAGGAAGTCGCGTACCTGCTCTGGCACGGCGAGCTGCCCGACGAACGCCAGCTCGCCGAATTCGAGACGCTCGAGCGGTCGCTGCGGGCGCTCGACGACAACGTCAAGCGCGTAATCGACGATCTCCCGCTTACCTCGCACCCGATGGATGTCGTGCGCACGGCCGTGAGCGTCATCGGCGCCAACGATCCGGATGCCGCAAACGCGACCCGAGAATCCAACCTCGCCAAATCGATCTCGCTCCTTGCCAAGCTCCCCGCGATCGTCGCGTACGACCAGCGCCGCCGTCGCGGCGAACACCTCGTCGAACCCCGAGACGACCTCGGCTACAGCGCGAACTTCCTGCACATGACTTTCGGCGACGTGCCGGACCTCGTCGTGGTCAACGCGTTTGACGTGTCGATGATCCTGTACGCCGAGCACTCGTTCAACGCGTCGACGTTCACCGCGCGCGTGATCACCTCGACGCTCGCCGACCTCTACAGCGCCGTCGTCGGCGCGATCGGCGCGCTCAAGGGCCCCCTTCACGGCGGCGCGAACGAAGCCGTCATGCACGTTTTCGACGAGATCGGCACCGCAGACAAGGCGGAGGCCTGGCTCGACGCCGCCCTCGCCGAGAAGCGCAAAATCATGGGCTTCGGCCACCGCGTGTACAAGAACGGCGACTCGCGCGTTCCCACGATGAAGGCCGCCCTCGACACCCTCATCGCCGAATACGACGCGCAGGACCTCGGCGACCTCTACGACGCGCTCGAGAAGGCGATGGCCGAACGCAAGAACATCAAGCCGAATCTCGACTACCCGTCCGGCCCGGCGTACCACCTCATCGGGTTCGACACCGAGACCTTCACCCCGCTGTTCGTCGCGAGCCGCATTACGGGCTGGACGGCCCACATCATGGAGCAACTCGACGCGAACGTGCTCATCCGCCCGCTGAGCCTCTACAACGGCCCGGACGAGCGGTTCATTTCCTAGACGACGAGCTCCACGGCGGGGATGGAGGCCAGCTGATCGAGTTGGAGCAGCTCGACGCCCCTCTCCACGAGCGCGGTGAGGAGGGCATCCGACGCCGGTTCGCGCATGACGAACTCGGCGAGGAAGAGCGGCCCGACGATCTGCAGGTACTGGTCTTCCGTGACCGGCGCGACGGACGCCTCGAAGCGTTGGATGGGCCACGCGCCGAGGGCCGCGAGCGGCTCGGAGGCGCTGTCGTCTTGCGCGGCCTCATGGATCAGGGTCGCGAGGGCGGCGTTCGTCACCGGGTCGTGCAGTCGTTCACGGAGGGTGGCCAGGAAGATCTCGAGCCGCTCGCGCGGCGAGAGTCCTTCGGGGCTGAGACCGTCGCTGGTCTCGTACAGGGTCACGGCGTCGCTGATCACGCGCTCGATCGTTCCCCAGTGGGTGTACAGCGTGCGCCGCGAGACTTGCGCCCTCGTGGCGAGGCTGGTTAGCGTCAACGGCTCCCCGGATCGCTCGCCGAGCATTTCGCGGGCGGTGTTGAGCACGTGAAGGCGGGTTCTCTGCACTCTAGGATCGGACATCTGCTCATAGTAGGCGCGCGACAAGTGCATGCCTAGGACTTTCGACCCTTGGTGTTTGAAGTTGCACGTCTAGGTAATTTCGACCCGTTCGCCCCGCGGGGTCGCGACGAGAAGACCGGTGCCGGCGAAGGCCGCCTCCAGTTGCTCGCGGGTCTCGGAGAAGTGCGCCCAGTCCTCGGTGTGCACGCCGACGACGCGTTTGGCGCCGAGCGTGCGTGCGGCGTCGACGGCATCCGTCGACGTCAGGGTGAGCGCGGCGTCGACGGCCGGAACGCGCGCCGCCCCGGCACACAGCACCGCGATGTCGATCGGGGCGAAACGTTCGGCGATCTGGCCGACCAGCGGAAGGGAGGCGTTGTCGCCGCTCACATATAGGGTCGGCTCGTCCGGGGCCTGAAGCACGAACCCGATGACCGGCCCCGAGCGTCGCTCCGACCCCGGCGGACCGTGCAGGGCCGGCACGGCAGTGATCGTCACGGCGCCGATCTCGTAGGTCTCCCAGCTGTCGAGGCCGACGACGCTCCCGCCGAACAAATCGTTTGCCGCCATGAGGGTGCTGAGGGTCGGTACGCCTTGCGCGATGAGCTCGAGGCCCTCGTAGTCGAGGTTGTCTTTGTGGCCGTGATGCGAGAGGAGCACGAGGTCGACCCGGCCGAGCTCGCTTCTCTGGATGGCCGGACCGTGCGTCTTCACGAGGGTGGTCGACCCCGGTTCGGCGTAGGTTTGCGGTGCGTCGAAGGTGGGATCCGTGATGATGCGGAGGTTCGCATACTCGAGCAGGACCGTTGGCCCACCGATGTAAGTGATGGCTGTCGTAGACACCCTCTGAGCCTACGCTGGAGAGATGTCGAACCACCTGACCGATGCTGTGAGCCCGTACCTGAGATCGCACGCCGACAACCCGGTGGACTGGTTTCCCTGGGGCGACGACGCCTTCGCCGAGGCCGAGCGGCGGGACGTCCCCCTGCTCGTCTCGATCGGATACTCCAGCTGTCACTGGTGCCACGTGATGGCGAGGGAGAGCTTCGGCGATGCCGAAATCGCCCGGCTGCTCAACGACAACTTCGTCGCCGTGAAGGTGGACCGGGAGGAACACCCCGACGTCGACGCGAGCTATCTCGCCGCGGCCGGCGCGTTCACCGAGAACCTGGGTTGGCCCCTCAACGTGTTCGTGACCCCGCAGGGTCGAACCTTCTACGCTGGCACGTACTGGCCGCCGGTGGCGGCGGGTGGGCATCCGTCGTTCCGACAGGTGCTCGAGTCGGTGCTCGACGCGTGGCGGGAACGCCGCTCCGAGGTGGAGCAGAACGCCGCGGTCGTCGCCGCCGCGATCGCCGACCAGGGCGTGCCGGCGGCTGGCGCCCTGCCCGGCACGGCGGACCTCGGGCTCGCGGTGATGAACGTGCTCGACGGGGAGGACACCGAATTCGGCGGGTTCGGCCGAGCACCCAAGTTTCCGGTCGCCCCCGTGCTGCTCTTTCTGCTCGAACGAGCGGCCGACGGGGACGAGGGTGCGCGCGCCTTGGCCGCGCGCACCCTCCGGACAATGGCCGGCTCCGGGCTGCGCGATCCCATCGAGGGCGGGTTCTTCCGCTACGCGACGGCGCGCGACTGGACCGAACCGCACTACGAGCGCATGCTCTACGACAACGCGCTGCTGCTGCAGGCCTACACGCGCCTCGAGCAGCTTGAGCCAGGAAGCGGCCGCGCCACCGCGGAGGGAATCGTCTCGTTCCTGCTCGGCGTGCTCTCCCAGCCCGGCGGCGGTTTCGCCTCGGCGCAGGACAGCGAGAGCACGGTCGATGGTGTGCGCGTGGAGGGCGGCTACTACGCCCTCGATGCCGTCGGGCGGGCCGCGCAACGGCCCCCGGCCGTCGACGCAAAGGTGCTCACCGGCTGGAACGGTCTCGCGATCGAGGCCCTCGCGACGGCGGGATTCGCGCTCTCCCGCCCGGACTGGGTGGCTGCTGCCCGCTCGGCGGCCGACGCGATCCTGTCCCGGCATCTCGCGGCGGACGGCACCCTCCTCCGCGCGTCGATCGGGGAGCGTGTGTCTAGCGCGCGGGCGACCCTCGAGGACTACGGGATGCTCGCCGCCGGGCTGGTCGCGCTCGCCGCAGCGAGCGGGGAGGTTGGTTACGCGAGTGCCGCGCGCGGTCTCGTCGACCGGTCACTCGCCGCGGCCGGCCCGACGCCGTTCGGAGTACCCGGCGGGGCCGACCCCGCGCTCGCCGCTCGCGGTCTCGCCCTCGAGGTCGACCCGTCGGAGGGCGCGTACCCGTCCGGCCTGAGCGCGATGGCTTCCGCCTCGCTTCGGCTCTACCTGCTCACGGGTCATGGGCCATACCGGCAGGCGAGCGAGCGCGCCATGGAGCTGCTCGCGCCGCTCGCGGTGCCGCGGCCCGTGTCGTTCGGTGCTGCGCTCGCCGTGATGTCCGCGCTTGCGGCGCCCGTTGGGCAGCTCGTGGTCGTGAGCGAGGACGCGGGCTCGGCCACCGCATCCGTCGCCCGAGGCTGGTTTCGCAGCGGGTCGGTCAGCACGGTCGTCACGCGCGCGCAGGCCGCCGCGTTCGCGACGGCCGGGTTCGAGCTGTTCGAGGGTCGCGACCGCGAGGCCGCCTACCTCTGCGAGGCGTTCGTCTGCCGGCTACCGCTCACCGACCCGGACGAGCTCGATCGAGCGTTGCGATCCTGAGCGGGATCGCTGCCCGCGCTTTGTGCAGGGGATGAGCCCGGAAGGCTCAGCGCACTGTCTTGCGCGCCGTGATCACTCCGGTGTCGAATCCGAGCAGGTGCAGCCCACCATTGAAGCGCGCGTGCTCGATTTTGATGCACCGGTCCATCACCACGGTGAGGCCCTTGCTCTCTCCGTAGATCGCGGCATCCTGGTTCCAGATTCCGAGCTGCACCCAGATCACCGGCGAACCGATCGCCACGACATCGTCGATGACCGAGGGGATGTCGCTGCCCTTGCGGAACACGTCGACGATGTCCGGCACCTCGGGCAGGGATGCGAGGTCGGGGTAGGCTTTCTGGCCGAGGATCGTGTCGGCGTTCGGGTTGACGAAGTAGACCCGGTAGTCGCTCGACTGCAGCAGGTAGGTGCCGACGAAGTAGCTCGAGCGGGCCGCGTTGGGCGAGGCGCCCACGATCGCGATCGACTTGGCCTTGCGCAGGATCGCGAGGCGTTCCTTGGCGCTCGGGCCGACCCAGGTGCGCTGCGACTTGAGCAGCTTGGCGAGGGGCGAATCGGCCGGAAGTGCGCAACTGAGGCCGTTCGGCAGAACCGTCACGTCCGTTGCGGGTGCTGCGCTCATCAGTTGTCCTCCGTCGCCTTGGTCAAAGCCTGGTCGAGGTCATAAACAATGTCATCCGGGTCTTCTATTCCCACACTGATGCGCACGAGTCCGGGAAGAACACCGGCGTCCGCGAGCTGCTGCTCGTTGAGTTGCGCGTGCGTGGTGGACGCCGGATGGATCACGAGCGTCTTCGCGTCACCGATATTGGCGAGGTGGCTGGCCAGGTTCAGCGACTCGATGAATTTCTGGCCCACCTCACGGCCGCCGCGCACTCCGAAGCTGAACACCGCACCCGGCCCTTTGGGCAGGTATTTCTTCGCGCGCTCGAAGTGCGGGTGGTTCGGCAGCCCGGCCCAGTTGACGAACTCGATGCGCGGGTCGGACTCGAGCCACTCGGCCACGATGCGCGTATTGTCCACGTGGGCCTGCAGGCGAAACGGCAGGGTCTCCACGCCCTGGGCGAGCAGCCAGGCGGAGTGGGGCGAGAGGGCGGGGCCGATGTCGCGCAACTGCTCGGCGCGCAGCCGCGTGAGGAACGCGTACTCGCCGAAGTTGCCGTGCCAGTTGAGCCCGCCGTACGACGGCACGGGCTGGTCGAAGAGCGGGAAGTGCTCGTTCGCCCAGTGGAACCGGCCGGACTCCACGACGACGCCGCCGAGAGTCGTGCCGTGGCCGCCGAGGAATTTCGTCGCGGAGTGGACCACGACGTCAGCGCCCCACTCGATCGGCCGGTTGAGGTACGGGGTCGCGATCGTGGAATCGACGATGAGGGGGATGTGGTGCGCGTGGGCGACATCCGCGAGTCCCTCGAGGTCGGCGATCTCGCCCGACGGGTTCGCGATGATCTCCGCGAAGACGAGTTTGGTCTTGCCGGTGATCGCCGCGGCGTAATCCTCGGGGTTGGAGCCCTGAACGAAGGTCGTCTCTACCCCGAAGCGGCGCAGGGTGACGTCGAGCTGTGTGATCGACCCCCCGTAGAGGTTCGCCGACGCCACGATGTGGTCGCCCGCCCCCGCGAGCGAGGCGAAGGTGATGAACTGCGCGCTCAAGCCGCTTGCCGTTGCGACGGCGCCGAGTCCGCCCTCCAGCGAGGCGATGCGTTCCTCGAACGCCGCGACGGTCGGGTTGCCGAGGCGGCTGTAGATGTTGCCGTATTTCTGCAGGGCGAAGCGCGCCGCGGCATCCGCCGTGTCGTCGAAGACGAAGGCCGTCGTCTGGTAGATGGGCAGGGCGCGGGCGCCCGTCACGGCATCCGGGATGTTCCCCGCGTGGATTGCGCGGGTGCGAAAGCCCCACTCCCTGTCTGTGCTGTCTGGATCGGCCATGCAAGAACGCTACCGGAGTGCGCCCATCGCACGCGCACCCCAGCAACCCGCCGTAACACGCTGCGTCGCTAGCGCCAACCCGGCAGCCAGTAATGCGCTTGCGAGAACCAGGTGGGAATCTGCATCCCGGTCCATACGGGGTAGAAGAACGCGCTGACGAGCACGGCGAGAACCAGGAAGACGGCGACGACACGGATGCCGGCGAGCCGTCGCCCCGGCGGATCGGTGCGCCTGCCCAGGACAAGCCCGATCACGAAAACGAGGCCGAGGATCAGGTACGGCTCGAACACGATCGCGTAGAACTGGAACACCGTGCGCTGGGTGTACAGCAGCCACGGCAGGTAGCCGGCCACCATGCCCATGAGGATGAGGCCGACGCGCCACTCGCGGAACCGGATGACGCGGTAGACGAGGTAGAAGATCGCCGCGGTGGCCGCGTACCAGATGAGCGGGTTGGCGATCGAGGTGATGTACTCGGCGCAACCGCCGGCAAGCGAGCATCCGCCCTGGCCCTGCGCCTGCCCGACGTAGTAGAACGCGGTCGGCCGGGCGAGGAACAGCCAGCCCAGCGGGTTCGCGGCATAGGCGTGCACGGCGTGTTCGTTCACGTTGAAGTCGTAGACGCTCTGCTGGTAATGCCAGAAGCTCTGGATCGAGTGCGGAACCCAGGAGAACACCCCGGTCGCCGCATTGCCGGGCACGTCGGCGTAGTTGCGGTAGTAGCCGCCGTAGGTGCGGAACCAACCGGTCCAGCTCGCGAGGTAGGCGGCCGCCGCGATCGGAACGGTGAGCAGGAAAGTGACCGGCGCCTGGCGGAACACGACGCCGCTCGCCCAGAACGCGATGCCGGCGCGGCGCCGGGCGATCGCGTCGACGACGAGCGTGTAGATGGCGAACGCGGCGAGAAAGTAGAGGCCGCTCCACTTGGTGGCGCTCGCGAGGCCGAACGCGAGACCGGCGGCGAGCAGCCACGGGCGCCACCAGATGGCGGGACCCCAGTCGGTGCTGCGACCGGTGGCCGATCTGCTCGCGAGCCAGGCGGCGAGCCTCGATGCGCTCTGGGACCGGTCGAGGAGGATCGCCCAGAACCCGAGGAGAGTGAGGAGCATGACGAAGTTGTCGAGCAGGCTCGTGCGGGACATGACGATCGCGTGCCCGTCGATCGCGAGCAGGCCACCGGCGATCGTCGCGAGCAGGGTGGACTTGAGAATGCTGTGGGCGATCATCGCGACGATGAAGACCGCGAGGATGCCGGCGACGGCCGTGCTGATCCGCCAGCCGACACTGCTCTCCGCGCCGTACCCACGCAGCCCAAGGGAGATGAGCCACTTTCCGAGCGGCGGATGCGCGACGTACGACCCGGCGGCCGTGTAGATGTTGACCTTCCCCGCGTTGAAGCTCGTGTCCGCATCGGCGGGCCACGATCCCTCGTAGCCGAGGTTCATGAGCGTGTACGCGTCCTTCACATAGAAGGTCTCGTCGAACACGAGCGAGTGCGGGTCTCCGAGGCGCCAGAGCCGAAGCACCGCGGCGAGCAGCGTGACGGCCACCGGGCCGCCCCAGAACCAGAGCCGTTGCCGCAGCGGCGTGCCGAGCATCCGCGCCCACCACGCATCGATGCGGGTCAGCGGATGCGGTTCGCCGGGATCGGTGGCGGCGGCGGGGGCGACAATCGCGTCGAAGCCGGCGTCTGGTCTGGTCACAGAGCCATGTTAGGGGAGCGAACCGGCAACAGCCGGGATGGGAGGATGGGGCCATGATCATCCTCGCCGCGACTCCGATCGGCAATCTCGGCGATGCATCCCGACGACTCGTCGAGGCTCTCGGCAACGCCGAGGTGATCGCGTCGGAAGACACCCGCGTAACGATCCACCTCATGCGCGCGCTCGGCATCGAGAACCGGCCGAGGCTCATCGCCCTGCACGAACACAACGAGGTCGCCAAGGCGGCCGAGATCGTCGAACTCGCCCGGGAGACCGACGTGCTCGTGCTCACCGACGCCGGCATGCCGGCCATCAGCGATCCGGGCTTTTCGATCGTGACCGCGGCGGCCGCCGCCGGCGTCACGGTCACCGCGCTGCCCGGACCATCGGCCGTGATCACGGCGCTCGCCGTCTCCGGGCTCCCGACCGACCGCTTCACCTTCGAGGGCTTCCTGCCCCGCAAGGGCCGACTGGCGTTCCTCCGCACCCTCGCCCACGAACCGCGCACGATGGTCTTCTTCGAGTCCCCCAACCGGCTCGCCGGCGCGCTCGCCGACATCGCCGCGGCCCTCGGCGACGACCGTCGGGTGGCCGTGTGCCGCGAACTCACGAAGCTCTACGAGGAGGTGCGGCGCGGAACGGCCGCCGAACTCGTCGCGTGGGCCGAGGCCGGCGTCAAGGGCGAGATCTGCATCGTGGTCGAGGGCGGAGCCGCGCAGCGAGTCGACCTCGACACCGGCATCGCCCAGGTGCTCGCGCTCGTTCAGGCCGGTTCGCGCCTCAAGGAGGCCGCTGCCGAGGTCGCGGAGGCGACGGGTCTCGGCAAGCGCGACCTCTACGAGGGCGCTCTCGGCTCGCGCTGAGCAGCTCGGCTCCCTCGGGCTGCCCCGGCAAATTTGACGTTTGTGCCCCTTTGTCGGGATCGGGCTCCGTCGCCCGGGCACAATCGCGACAGAGGGGCACAATCACCGGGTTGACTAAGCTCCGCCGCCGGGTCGAGGGCGCTCTCAGCTCGCGCTGAGCCGCTCGAGGTCGCTCGTGCGCAGCACGAGATCGGCGGCGCGGGCGGAGTCGATGATGCTTTCCGGCCGGCTCGCGCCCGGGATGGGGATGACGCAGTGGCCGAGCGCGAGCTCCCAGGCGAGCGTCACCTGCTGCGGGCTCACCCCGAGTTCCTCGCCGATCTCGGCGAACGCCGCATGGTCGGCGAACACCTCGCCGCCGCGCCCGATGCCGCCGAGCGGGCTCCACGGCAGGAAGGCGATCTCGTGCTCGACGCAGTAGTCGAGCTCGCCCTCGCTCGACCGGTAGGCGGGGGAGAACTGGTTCTGCACCGACACGAGCCGCCCGCCGAGCACCCGGTCGGCGATGGCGATCTGGGCGAGGTTGGCGTTGGAGATGCCGGCCATGCGGATGACGCCCTCGTCCATGAGCTCCCTGATGGCGCCGATCGAATCCTCGTACGGCACACCGGGGTCCGGGCGGTGGAACTGGTAGAGGCCGATCACGTCGACGCCGAGCCGGTGGCACGACTCCCGCGCAGCCTGTTTGAGGTGCGCGGGGGAGCCGTCGCGGTCCCACGGTCCTCCGTCACGGTGAATGAGGCCGCCCTTCGTCGCAACGAGCACGCCGGCCGTGTCCCCGGGCCACGAGGCGAGGGCCTCGGCGACGAGTGTCTCATTGTGGCCCTGGCCGTCGGCATCCGTCGTATACGCGTCCGCGGTGTCGATGAGGGTGACACCGGCGTCGAGGGCGGCGTGGATGGTCGCTACGGCCCGGCCGCGATCGGGCCGACCCGCGATCGACAGGGACATCGCCCCGAGGCCGATGGCGCTCACCTTCACGTCGCCGATCCTGCGATATCTCATGGCGCAAGCCTAGGGCGAGCCGTCTAACCGCTGCGTGAGACCCGGCGATCGGCCGTCCGCAGCCGTTGTGACGGGCCGATTGTCGGATCTCGGGGCGCCCGTGCGGCGGGCGAACGTAACACTTCCCGGCTGGCGAATAGACTGAAGCCCATGGCCGCCGGTGATTCCTTCTATATTGCGACGCCCATCTTCTATGTGAACGATGTGCCGCACATCGGCCACGCATACACGGAGGTTGCCGCCGACGTGCTCGCGCGCTGGCACCGACAGGGTGGTGACGACACGTGGCTGCTCACGGGCACCGACGAGCACGGCCAGAAGATACTGCGCACCGCGGTCGCCAACGACACGACGCCCAAGGCGTGGGCCGACAAGCTCGTGGCGGATGCCTGGCTCCCGCTCCTCGAGACCATCAACATCGCCAACGACGACTTCATCCGCACGACGGACGAGCGCCACGAGAGCGCCGTCACGATTTTCCTGCAGAAGCTCTACGACGACGGATTCATCTACTCGGGCGAGTATGAGGGCTACTACTGCGTGGGGTGCGAGGAGTACAAGCAACTCGACGACCTGCTCGAGACGCCGGACGGCGACTACGCCGGGCAGCTCGTCTGCAAGATCCATGGTCGCCCGGTGGAGGTGCTCAAGGAGAAGAACTACTTTTTCCGCATGAGCGACTTCCAGCAGGGGCTGCTCGACCTGTACGAGTCGCAGCCGGACTTCATCCAGCCGGAGAGCGTTCGTAACGAGATCATCCAGTTCGTGAAGCAGGGCCTCGACGACCTCTCGATCTCGCGCTCGAGCTTCGACTGGGGCATCCAGATTCCCTGGGACCACAGCCACGTGCTCTACGTGTGGTTCGACGCGCTGCTCAACTACATCACCGCGATCGGCTACGGAACCGACGACGAGAACTTCGAGCGCCGCTGGCCTGCGGTGCAGCTCGTCGGCAAGGACATCGCCCGCTTCCACGCGGTAATCTGGCCGGCCATGCTCATGGCCGCCGGGCTCCCCACGCCGCGTAAGGTCTTCGGCCACGGCTGGCTGCTCGTCGGCGGCGAGAAGATGTCCAAGTCGAAGCTCACGGGAATCGCGCCGTCGCAGATCACCGACACCTTCGGCGTCGATGCGTTCCGCTACTACTTCATGCGCGCGATCAGCTTCGGCCAGGACGGCTCGTTCAGCTGGGAGGACCTGTCCGCCCGCTACCAGGCCGAGCTCGCGAACGGCTTCGGCAACCTCTCCTCCCGCGTGATCGCCATGCTCACGCGGTATCGTGACGGCGTCGTCCCGAACGGGGTCGAGCTCACCGAGGCCGACGAGGCGATCTTCGCCGCCGCCGAGCGCGTGACGGCCGAGGCGGATGCCGCGATCGAACGTCTCGCAATCCACGAGGCGCTCGCCGCCATCTGGACCCTAGTCGACGACCTCAACGGCTACATCACCATCCAGGAACCGTGGGCGCTCGCGAAGGACCCGGCCAACGCCGAGCGGCTCGACGCCGTGCTGTTCACCGCGCTCCGCGGGCTCGGCACCCTGGCCGTGCTGCTCTCGCCGTTCATTCCAGACGCTGCGGCGAAGCTGTGGTCGGCCATCGGCGGCTCGGGCGAGGTGCAGCAGCAGAACGTCCGTGCCGCGTTCGACTGGACCGGCGGTCCGCTCGTCACGCCGCTCGACAGCTCACTCTTCCCGCGAATCGAGCAGGTCGAGGCCGGAACTACGGCGTGAGCGAGTCCGCTCACGTGCGCCAACGCGACACGACCTCGGTTGCCGGCCAAACCCGCGACCTGAGCTATCCGCCGCTGCCCGAGGCGCTCGTGGTCGGGGTGTATGACAACCACACCCATCTCGAAATCGCGGACGGTGAGAATCCGCTCGACTATCTCGAGCAGCTCGACCGGGCGTCGAGCGTCGGGGTGCGCGGGGTCGTGCAGGTCGGGGGAGACCTCGAGACGTCACGCTGGTCGGCGGAGATGGCCGCTCGCGAGCCGCGCATGCTCGCCGCCGTCGCGATCCACCCGAACGAGGCGCCGGCCTACGAGGCCGCCGGCACTCTCGACGCCGCCCTCGCGGAGATCGATGAGCTCGCCGGGCGCCCCCGTGTGCGCGCGGTCGGTGAGACGGGGCTCGACTTCTTCCGCACCGACGAGTCCGGGCGTGGCGCCCAGTACCGTTCGTTCGAGGCGCACATCGCGATCGCCAAGAAGCACGATCTCGCGATGCAGATCCACGACCGGGACGCCCACGCCGAGGTCATCGCCACGCTCCGCCGGGTGGGCGCACCCGAGCGCACGGTGTTCCACTGCTTCTCCGGCGACGCCGACATGGCGAGGCTCTGCGCCGACAACGGCTGGTATCTCTCCTTCGCCGGCACGGTGACGTTCAAGAACGCCGGCAACCTGCGGGATGCGCTCGCGGCGATTCCGCGCAGCCAGATCCTGATCGAAACGGATGCGCCGTTCCTCACCCCGGCTCCGCACCGCGGGCGTCCGAACGCCCCGTACCTCATCCCGCACACGCTGCGCTTCATGGCCGACCATCTTGGCACCGAAGCGTCGATGCTTGCCGCGCAGATCTCATCCAACACCGAGCTTGTGTACGGCAGCTGGGACTCCGAACCCGTCACCCAGGAGCAGGGTTCCCCGTACGACGAAGCCGTCGACTCGTCAGAGCTCGCGTGAGCGCCGTCGCCGAGCCGTCGAAGCTGCTCGGGCCCGCCGAGATCCGCGACCTCGCCGAGTTGCTCGACCTCCAGCCGACCAAAAAGCTCGGCCAGAATTTCGTCATCGACGCCAACACCGTGCGGCGCATCGTGAAGGCGGCCGGCGTCGCCGCGGGTGAGACCGTCGTCGAGGTGGGGCCAGGGCTCGGGTCGCTCACGCTCGGACTGCTCGAGGTCGGGGCATCCGTTGTCGCGGTCGAGATCGACAAGAGGCTCGCCGCGCAGCTGCCGATCACGGTCGAGCTGTTCCGGCGGGACTCACCGCTCACGGTCATCACCGCCGACGCCATGACGATCACCGAGCTGCCTGGGGCACCGACGACGCTCGTCGCAAACCTGCCTTACAACATCTCGGTGCCCGTGCTGTTGCACTTTCTCGAGTTCTTTCCGCATATCGACTCCGGGCTCGTGATGGTGCAGTCCGAGGTTGGACAGCGGATCGCGGCGACGCCCGGCTCCAAAATCTATGGCAGCCCGAGCGTCAAGGCCGCATGGTACGGCGCGTGGCGCACCGCCGGGCAGGTGAGCCGGCAGGTGTTCTGGCCCGTGCCGAACGTCGACTCGATCCTCGTGCGCTTCGAGCGGCACGAGCAACCCGGCACCGAGGAGGAGCGGCTCGCGACCTTCGCGCTCGTTGACGCGGCGTTCCAGCAACGCCGCAAGATGCTGCGGCAGTCGCTCTCGGTCGTGCTCGGAACGAGTGCCGCGGCATCCGCTCGGCTCGAGGCGGCGGGGGTGGCCCCGACCGCGCGCGGCGAGGAACTCACCGTGCTCGACTTTCTCGCGATCGCGCGCGCCTGAGGCGGCGAAGGCCGCGCGGAGGGCGCTCATTGCGAAGCTCGAGGCGTCGAGCGCGTAGGGACCGGTCGAGCGGGTCGGCTAGGTTGGAGTAATGACCACCGCGGCCGCTCCGAAGGTGGTGCACGCACGGGCACCGGGCAAGATCAACGTGTTCCTCAAGGTTGGGGCGCTTCTCGACGACGGGTACCACGACGTGGCCACGGCCTACCAGGCGGTGTCGCTGAGCGAAGACGTTCGAGCCTCGGCCGCCGACGACTTCTCCGTGACCTTCACGGGCCCGATCGACTGGTCCGGACTCGCCACCGACGGCTCGAACCTCGCGATCAAGGCGGCGCGCCTGCTCGCCCGCAAGGCCGGCTACCGCAAAGGCGTGCACCTCGAGATCGAGAAGCACATTCCCATCGCCGGCGGCATGGGGGGCGGATCGGCCGATGCCGCCGCCACGCTTCTCGCGTGCGACGCGCTGTGGGGCACCGAGCTCTCTCGCGAAGACCTGCTCGAGCTCGCCAAGCAACTCGGCTCCGACGTGCCGTTCGCGATCACGGGCGGTACGGCGATCGGAACGGGTCGTGGCGACCAGTTGAGTCCGGCCCTCGCGAAGGGCCAGTTCCAGTGGGTGCTCGCCTTCGCCGACTTCGGCATGAGCACACCCCTCGTCTACAGGGAGCTCGACCGGCACCGCGACCGGCACTCGCAAGACATCTTTCCCGCGGCCGTGCAGCCGCAGGTCGACGCCAACGTGCTGCAGGCTCTGCGGGCCGGTGACCCGCACATGCTCGCCGAGGTGCTGCACAACGACCTGCAAGCACCGGCGCTGCACCTCGAACCCGAACTCGCGCGGGTGATCGAACTGGGCGAGGAGAACGGCGCGCTTGCCGGCATGATCTCGGGCTCCGGCCCCACCGTCGCCTTTCTCGCCGCGAACCTCGACGGAGCCCTCGAGCTGCAGATCGCGTTGAGCGCGGCTCGCCTTACGGTAGTGCGCGCGACCGGCCCCGTGCACGGCGCCCGCATCCTGGCCCCCTGAATCCCTCGTCGCCAATCACGGGTACTTTGGCACCAAACCGTGTCGAACTAGCACGAGTTGTGAACCGGTTGGGGCGAATCGCCCACTCTAAGCAAAACCGGTGAGCACGCGACCTATCCTGATGAGGTGTCCACGTCATTTGCGGCCGGCGCGACCTGGCCCGAAGCGCTCAACCAGCGGCCAAGCGTGCCACCGGTGACCGCATGAGTCCGCGGACCGCGCGCTGGTTCGCGGCGCTTATGGGCGTGGTCGCGGCGCTCGTCGTGCTCGCGGTCGCCGAGGTGGTTGCCATCTTCGTCGGCCCGGCCGGCAGCCCCCTCTTCGCCGTCGGCTCCCTCGTGATCGACCTCGTGCCGCCGGGAGTCAAGGAGCTCGTGATCTCGCTCTTCGGAACGGGGGACAAGGCCGTGCTGATCGCGGTTCTCGGCGCGCTCGTCGTGCTGCTCGCCGCGGTCGCGGGCGTCGTCGAGGCGCGGAGGCCCCCGTGGGGTGTCGTGATCTTCGGCGCGGCCGCGCTGTTCGCGGTGGTCGCCGAGCTGACGCGCGCAGGGGCCACGGGGTACGACGGCGCACCGGCGATCGTCGGCGCCGTCGCCGGAATCGCCGTGCTGCGGATCGGCATCCAACGGCTCGAACGCTGGCGAGCGGCCGCCGGCGCCAACCGATCGGCCGATCGGCCTGCCGGACCGCAGGTGGAGCGCCGCGGCTTCCTCACTCTCGCGATCGTCGCCGGCGCAGCGTCGATCGTCGTCGGTGCCGGAGCGCGCGCGATGAACGCGGGCGCCACGGCCGTGAAGCAGGTGCGCAATCGGCTCGTGCTTCCGAAGCCGACCAGCGCGGCGCCCCTGGTTCCCCCCGGAGCGGAGCTGCACATCCCCGGTCTCGCCCCGATCGTCACCTCCAACGCCGACTTCTACCGCATCGACACGGCGCTGCAGGTGCCGTCGATCGATTCGAGCACCTGGAAGCTCAGGGTGACCGGCATGGTCGAGAAGGAGATCGAGATCGACTTCGAGCAGCTTCTCGCCAAGCCGCTCATCGAACACATGGCCACCCTCACCTGCGTCTCCAACGACGTCGGCGGCAACCTCATCGGCAACGCGCTGTGGCTCGGCTACCCGATCCGTGAGCTCCTCAAGGCCGCGGTGCCGAAGGCCGGGGCGGACATGGTGCTCTCCACGAGCATCGACGGGTTCACCGCAGGCACGCCGCTCGACGTCTTGCAGGACGACGGCACCGAGGCCCTGCTCGCCGTGGGCATGAACGGCAAGCCGCTGCCGCTCGAGCACGGATTCCCCGTGCGCATGGTCGTGCCCGGCCTCTACGGTTACGTCTCGGCGACCAAGTGGGTGGTCGAGCTCGAGGTCACGAGATTCGCGGATGCGCAGGGGTACTGGACCCCGCGAGGCTGGTCCGACCGCGGACCGGTGAAGCTCTCGTCGCGCATCGACACCCCGGTCGACGGATCACGAGTGGGCGTCGGCGAGGTCGCGATCGCCGGCGTGGCCTGGGCACAGCACACGGGGGTGCAGCGCGTGGAGGTGCAGGTGGACAACGGCCAGTGGGTCGAGGCGACCCTCGCGGATTCGATCTCGGCCGACACCTGGCGGCAGTGGGTGTACCGCTGGACCGCGACGAAGGGCGACCACAGCATTCGGGTGCGCGCGACCGACGCGAACGGCGTGACCCAGGGCCGCGCGTACGTGCCGCCGGCTCCCAACGGCTCGGAAGGCTGGCACGAGATCTCCGTGTCGGTATAGCTGCCGGGCTAGCCCTCGACCGCGTTGCGCAGCGGAGCCGAAGCAAAGTCGCGGATGCCATCCTCGAACGACACGGACGGCCGCCAGCCGAGTTCCAATCTGATCCGATCGGATGACGCGGCGATGTGCCGCACGTCGCCGAGCCGGTACTCGCCCGTGACGACGGGCGGGAGGCCGCCGGCGTGGCGGCTCAACTGCTCGGCGAGCTCGCCGACCGTGTGCACCTCGCCGCTGCCGACGTTGAAGGCGCGGAACACGCCGGGCGCCGTCGCCTGCGTCGCCTCGATCGCGGCGATGTTCGCGCTCGCGACGTCGCGCGAGTGCACGAAGTCGCGTCGCTGGCGGCCGTCCTCGAAGACGCGCGGCGCCTCGCCGCGGGCAATCGCCGACCGGAAGAGCGACGCGACCCCGGCGTACGGGGTGTTCTGCGGCATCCCCGGTCCGTAGACGTTGTGGTAGCGCAACGCGACGGCGCTGCCGCCGGTCGACCTCGCCCACGAGGTGGAGAGATGCTCCTGCGTGAGCTTGGTGATGGCGTAGACGTTGCGCGGGTCGAGGGGTGCGTCCTCGCCGATGAGGTCTGGCACGAGCAGTTCGCCCTGTTCGTCGACGGGGTCGAAGCGGCCGGCGGCGAGGTCGTCGTCGCGGCGAGGCTCGGGGCGGGCGCGCCTGCCCATCGCGTCGCGATAGTTGCCCTCGCCGTAGACGACCATGGATGACGCGACGACGAGCCGTCTCACGCCGGCCTCGGCCATGCCGGCGAGCAGCGCCGCGGTGCCGAGGTCGTTGCTGCCGACGTAGTCCGCCGCATCGGAGAAGTCGACCCCCGGTCCGACTTTGGCGGCCTGGTGGCTGACGACGTCGACGCCGAAAAGGGCGACGGCGCACGCGTCTCGGTCGCGCACGTCCGCGTGCACGAACTCGACGCGGGGGTCCGGCGCGTAGCCGCGGCCGTGCACGTCGGGGCGCAGCGAGTCCAGCACGCGCACGCGCCAGCCGCGGGCGAGGGCCGCGTCGACGATCGCGGATCCGATGAACCCGGCGCCGCCCGTCACGAGCAGGCGGGTCACTTGGTGCTCCTCGCGAGCACGGCGGCGACCGCGGCCGGCGCGATGAGCTCCCGCGGCGAGTAGTCGGCCGGCAGGGCGCGGATGATGGCCTCGATCGCCGCGACGATGCGCGGTTGGGCCTCGGCGAGGCGCCTCAGCACGAGCTCGTGGCTCACCGCATCCGGATCCTCGGCGCCCGCGGCGGGCGTGAGGCCCGCGTCGCTGTCTGTGACGAAGGAGAGGTTGACGGTGTCGATGTTGAGTTCGGAGGCGAGCGGCACCTCCGGGTACATCGTCATGTTGATCGTGTGGGCACCCGCCGCCCGGAACCACAGCGACTCGGCGCGGGTGGAGAAGCGAGGCCCCTGGATCACCACGACGGTGCCGCCGTGCCTCACGTCGTCGCGTGCAAGCGCCAGCTTCGCGATCGCATGCAGCTCGGGGCTGAACGGGTCGGCGGCGGCGAGGTGCTGCACCGAACCCTCGTCATAGAAGGTGTCTGCGCGGCCGCTCGTGCGGTCGATGAACTGGTCGGTGAGCACGAGAGTGCCCGGCGGATACTCGGGACTGACCCCGCCGACAGCCGAACTGGAGAGGATCACCTTCACGCCGAGGGACGCGAGCGCCCAGATGTTGGCCCGGTAGTTGATGAGGTGCGGCGGCACGGAGTGGTCGGTGCCGTGTCTCGTGATGAATGCCGCGGTGCGGCCGCCGAGTTCGCCGATCGTCACGTCGACGTCGCCGTAGGGGGTCGCGACTCGCCTCGACTCCGACCGGGCGGGGTCGAAGAGGCGGTACAGGCCGGAGCCCCCGATGATGGCGACGGATGCTTCGGAGCTCATCGCCCCAGTCTCCCAGACGCGACTGCGCGTACGCCCCCGCATCCCAGCCGCTTCCCTGCCGCGGCCCACAACCACCACCGACTCGGGGCATCTGGCCGCAATCCCTGTCCCGTACCGGCCATTCACCCCGAGTCGGCGAGCAGGGGCCCGATGCCCGTACGCCGAGAGCAGGTGGGGCTGGGGAGGGATGGCGCGGGGGAGACCTCGTCGGTGGGAGCATTTCGCCATGCGTCGACCCCGCCCGCTTCCGCCCTCGCTGGCTTTTCGCGCCTTTTCGGTGAACGACGCGAGGGCGGCTGGGGTGTCGCGTCGCAGAACGCGAGCGGATGACCTCGCGGCTCCGTTTCACGGGGTGCGCACTGCGAGCCAGACCCCGCAGTCGACCGCGGCGTTCTGCGCGGCCTACGCGGCGCGAATGTCGCCCGACCAGTTCTTCAGCCACGGGACCGCCGCCGAGCTCCACCAATTTCCGATTCGAGCGCGCGGCGCGCAGCTTCTGCACGTGTCGGTCGCCGAGCCAGCGCATCCGCCGCAGGCACGAGGGGTGAAGGGGCACCGCCTTGCAGAGGGAACCGCCGTCGTCACTCGAAACGGCCTGAGGCTGGTGTCGGCCGAGGTCGCGTGGTGCCAGCTGGCCCGGGAACTGTCCCACAACGAGCTCGTGGTCGTCGGCGATTTCCTCGTGAGACGCAAGAGGCCGCTGTCGAGTCTCGCGAAGCTGCGGGCCGTCGTGGATGCGCTGGGTGCTGTCCGGGGAGTGCGCGCGATGCGCCGCGCGCTCGAGGATGTGCGAGCCGGCACCGACTCGCCGATGGAGACCCGGGTGCGTCTGCTCCTCGTTGCTGGGGGCTTGCCCGAGCCGGTCATCCACTTTGCGGTGAGGGATGCAGATGGCTTCTTCGTGGCCACACCGGACCTGGCCTATGTGAAGGAGCGGATCGCGATCGAGTACGAGGGCGAATTCCACCAGACCGATCGTCGGGTCTACGCGGAGGACATCGCCCGCCGCGAGGCTCTCGGCCGGGCCGGCTGGTTGGTGATCCTGGTCATCTCCGACCACCTGTCGAGGCCGCAGTTCGTGGTGCGGCGCGTGGCGACCGCGCTGCGCGAGCGGGCCGCCCTCTGAGCTCTCAAGCCGGGTCGCGCCGTGCCGAGTCGGGCCATTTGGCCGCTCCGCCAGTCGAACAGCGGCCACTTTCCCCGAGTCGGCGCGGCGCAGGGCGGGAATCGGAGGGATGCGGCCGGGATGCGGACCCGGCACCGGTGGGGCGCCCCCGCGCCAGCGGCTAAAGTCGTGGAGTGGCACATCTCCTGGGAGCCGAGTCCCTTCATCTCGAATATCCCACCCGCGTAATCTTCGACAAGGTGACGATCGGGCTCAATGAGGGCGACCGCATCGGCGTAGTCGGTCGCAACGGCGACGGCAAGTCCACACTCCTCAGCCTGCTCGCCGGCCGCATCGAGCCGGACTCGGGCCGCGTCACCCGCCGCAACGGCGTGACGCTCGGCATGCTCGACCAGGGCGACGAACTCGACGACTCGATCGTGGTGCGCGACGCGATCGTCGGCGACAAGGACGAACACGAGTGGGCCGGGGATGCACGCGTGCGCGATGTGATCGACGGCTTGCTCCGCGATCTCCCGTGGGAGGCGACCCTCGGCGAACTTTCCGGCGGACAGCGCCGCCGCGTGGGCCTCGCCAAGCTCCTCGTCGGCGACTGGGATGTCATCTTCCTCGATGAACCGACCAACCACCTCGACATCGAAGGCATCGCCTGGCTCGCCGGCCACCTCAAGAAGCGCTGGTCGCCGAACGCCGGCGGACTCATCGTCGTGACCCACGATCGGTGGTTCCTCGACGAGGTGTCGACCGACACGTGGGAGGTGCACGACCAGATCATCGAACCGTTCGAGGGCGGCTATGCGGCCTACATCCTGCAGCGCGTCGAGCGCGACACGATGGCCGC
>DMKW01000276.1:18211-21461 GCA_003454135.1 Microbacteriaceae bacterium | reverse complement strand
GCCCCGGCTCGCAGCACCAAGCCGAAGTTCCGCATGGACGCGGCGTACGAGCTCATCTCCAACGAACCGCCGCCCCGCGACACCGTCGCCCTCAGCCAGCTCGCCACCGCGCGGCTCGGCAAAGACGTCGTCGACCTGCTCGACGTTGGAGTGACCTACGGTGGCACGAAAGACATCGACGGCCACGTCACGGGCGGCAAACAGGTGCTGCACGACATCGAGTGGCGCATCGCGCCGGGGGAGCGCACGGGCATCCTCGGCGTGAACGGCGCCGGCAAGTCCACCCTGTTGAGCCTTGTGGCCGGCACCCTGCAGCCCACCGTCGGTCGCGTCAAGCGCGGCAAGACCATCCGCGTCGCCATCCTCAGCCAGCAGCTCGGCGAACTCGCGGACATCCTCGACGACCGGGTCATGGATGTCATCGCCCGCCAGAAGAGTTCGTACATCTCGGGCGGCAAGGAACTCACCCCCGGGCAGCTGCTCGAGCGCATGGGGTTCATGACCGCGCAGCTCACCACCCAGGTGAAGGATCTGAGCGGCGGCCAGCGCCGCCGCCTGCAGCTCCTGCTGATTCTGCTCGGAGAGCCGAACGTGCTCATCCTCGACGAACCGACGAACGACCTCGACACCGACATTCTCGCCGCGATCGAAGACCTGCTCGACTCCTGGCCGGGTACCCTCCTCGTGGTGAGCCACGACCGGTACCTGCTCGAGCGCGTCACCGATAACCAGTACGGAATCCTCGACGGCACCATGCGGCACCTGCCCGGCGGCGTCGAGCAGTACCTCAAGCTTCGGGCCGCCCAGGGCCCGGCCGGCGCGACGGTCTCGGAGTCGCACCGTTCGGACGGCAAGGCCACGGTCAGCAC
This sequence comes from Microbacteriaceae bacterium, assembly GCA_003454135.1. Taxonomy (GTDB): domain Bacteria; phylum Actinomycetota; class Actinomycetes; order Actinomycetales; family Microbacteriaceae; genus Lacisediminihabitans. Next base: position 20,592 of record DMKW01000276.1, on the reverse strand, counting down.
GATCAACAGCAAGGGTCACACCAGGCTTCAGGGCGCCGAGCTGCGCAACGCGCAGAAGGAGCTCGGATCGGTGAGCCGCCGGCTCGAGAAGGTCACCACCCAGATCTCCGCGGTGCACGATCGCTTCGTGGCGCATGACCAGTCCGACTACTCGGGGCTCGCAGGACTGCAGGCCGAGCTCAAGAAGCTCGAGGACTCGATGGCGGAACTCGAGTTGCGCTGGCTCGAGCTCAGCGAGGTACTCGAGGCGTAAGGCCCTCGCTCAGCCGGTCGGCAGCAGGTGCGGCCACGTCTGCGGGTTCTCGTCGAGGAACTCGTCGAACGACTGGGCGGGGTGCCCCGTGAGCATCGCCACGTCGCCCGAGACCCCGGCCTGCTCGCCGCGCGCGATCGCGACGTAAGTGGAGACCCATCCGTCCACTTCGAACGCCGGGGCTCCGTAGTGCGCGCGAGGCGTAGGCCTCCGCGATCGTCTCGTTCACGAACACCACCTCGCGTCCCGACACCCGGCTGAGGGATGCCGCGATGTCGCGATGTCGTCGAAGGTGAGGTCGGCCGGGCCGGTGAGGGTGAAGGTCGCGCCGCTCGCAGTCGGGTCGCGGAGTACGGCGGCCGCGGCATCCGCAACGTCCCTGACGGACACGGCGCTCACGGCGCCGCCCGTGCCGGGCCCGCGGATGACTCCGGTCTCGTCGGCAAAGTACGGAAGGATCCCGTCACCGGCTATCGAAACTGCTGCTGCGACACGGGTTCGTCTATGCGGATGGCGAAGCCTGGACGCAGAAACACGACAGGCGGCTGCTTTCCCACCGCGGCGGTGACCTCGCGTTCACGACCGCGTTCGACGCGAACTACGAAGCCGTAATCCAGACTGCCGCGCGCCGCGACCGTCTCGACCAGGCGATCTGACCATGCGTCGATAAGACACGCTCGACACTCACGGACCGAGGCGACCAGCCCCAGCAGCACCCGAGACTCACGTATCCCGGGCGCTGATTCAACACGCCCTTGACAAACACACCTACATATCAGTCGAAGTCGAGGCTGAGCTTGCGCAGCAGTGCGGCGAGGCGCTCCTGGTCGATGGGGGAGAGCGCGTCGAGCAGCTCACCCTCGGATTCGAGCAGTCGGCTGATTGCCGCGTCGACGCTTGACTGGCCGAATGGGGTCATGGTCACGAGGATGCCGCGGCCGTCGTTCGGGTCGGTGCGACGCTCGACGAGGTTGCGTTCCACGAGCCGGTCGATGCGGTTGGTCATCGTGCCGCTCGACACGAGTGTCTGCTGCAGGAGGGCCTTGGGGCTCAGCTGGTACGGCCTGCCGGCGCGACGCAAGGCCGAGAGCACGTCGAACTCCCACGACTCGAGCTCCGAGGCGGTGAATGCCGCTCGCCTGGCCCGATCGAGGTGTTTCGCGAGCCGCCCGACGCGCGAAAGCACCTGCAGCGGCGCGAAGTCCAGGTCTGGACGTTCGCGCACCCAGGCGCCGACAATGCGGTCGACTTCGTCGTGTGCGGGCATCCGTCCATTATCCCGCCGTGCCAACCCGCGTTTCTCCGGATGTCTGGCGGCGCGAACGGTGCTGCGCGGCGATTTCGAGCGAAAAACGGATGCGCGGGTCGAAACCTCCGGAAAAACGCGAGGTGCCGAAGGGGCGGGTTCGATCTGGCAGACTTGATGGGCGCCGCAACGCTTTTCGCCGCGCGCCAGTAATCCGCCTTAGTGTAACGGCAGCACGACAGCCTTTGGAGCTGTTCGGTCCAGGTTCGAATCCTGGAGGCGGAGCTCGCAAAAAAGGCCCCCGCGGGCTTTTTTTACAGCTCCGGCGTGCGGAGCACGACCGGCCGCAGGTCGGTCCCCATGAGCCGTGTTCACCCCACGCGCACCATCGACCCACCCCCACGTGCGGGAGAATGCCTCTATGACCAATCCAGATCTCGCCGTCATCATCCTCGCCGCGGGCCAGGGCACGCGCATGAAGTCGTCGCGTCCGAAGATCCTGCACCAGCTCGCCGGCATCCCGCTCGTTTCGCACGTGCTTGCGACCGCCGACGCACTCTCCGCCAACCACATCGTCGCGGTCGTCAGGCACGAGCGCGACGCGGTCGCCGAGATCATCGTCGAGCAGCTTCCCGAGGCGATCATCGTGGACCAGGATGAGGCGCCCGGCACCGGTCGCGCGGTCGAACTGGGCCTCGCGGCCCTGCCGAGCGAGTTCGCCGGTCACGTCGTCGTGCTGAGCGCCGACGTTCCGCTGCTCGACGCGGCGACGATCCGCGGCCTGCTCTCGAGCCACGAACTCGGGGGCAACAAGCTCACGCTGCTGAGCGCCCACTTCGCCGATCCGACCGGTGCAGGCCGCATCCTCCGCGCCTCCGACGG
>DMKW01000276.1:13657-17997 GCA_003454135.1 Microbacteriaceae bacterium | reverse complement strand
CTGCGCGACGCCCTCTCGGTGATCGGCACCGACAACGCTCAGAACGAGAAGTACCTCACGGATGCCGCGGCCGGCATCCGAGCGTCCGGCGGCCGCATCGAAGCGGTGTCGGTCTCCGACCCGTGGCTCGTCGCCGGCATCAACGACCGCGCGCAGTTGAGCGCAGCGGGCGTGGAGCTCAACTCGCGCATCGTGCGCGGCTGGCAGCTGGCCGGCGTGACGGTGCACGACCCGGCCACGACCTGGATCGACCTCGCCGTGACCCTCGCGGAAGACGTGGAGATTCTGCCCGGCACCCAGCTCAAGGGCGCGACGGTGATCGACCGCGGGGCCATCATCGGACCGGACACGACCCTTGTCGATTGCGAGGTGGGCGAGAACTCCGTGGTCAAGCGCACGGATGCGACGCTCGCGGTGATCGGCGCGAACGCGACGGTCGGCCCGTTCTCCTACCTTCGCGCCGGCACCTACCTCGGCGAGAGCGGCAAGATCGGCACCTTCGTCGAGACGAAGAACGCAAGGATCGGCCGCGGCAGCAAGGTGCCGCACCTCAGCTACATTGGCGATACGACGATCGGTGAATACACCAACCTGGGCGCCGGCGCGATCACCGCCAACTACGACGACATCGCCAAACACCACACCGAGATCGGTTCGCACGTGCACTCCGGGTCTCACAACGTGTTCGTCGCCCCCGTTAGAATCGGTGACGGAGCCAAAACGGGAGCGGGGACGGTGGTCCGAAAGGACGTGCCTGCCGGCGCTCTCGCGATCAGCGTGGCTCCACAGCGAAACATCACGGGCTGGGTCGAGGAGAAGCGTCCGGGTACGTCGTCGGCGAAAGCGGCCGCGGCAGCCGGGGCGCAACCGGAAGCGACAGTCGCAGACTAATTTCGGCGGTCGAGCCCCCTGGCTCAATCACCGCCAGCGGCAAAGATGGACAGTGCGTCGGGTGACCGGCAGAGAGCAGGGTACGTGGCCGAGATCACCGCCACCGGACAAAAGCGACTCGTCATAGTGACGGGCCGGGCCCACCCTCAGCTGGCGATCGATGTGGCCTCCGAACTCGGCGCGGATCTCGTGCACACCGACGCGCGCACCTTCGCGAACGGCGAGATCTATGCGCGCTATGACGAGAGCGTGCGCGGCTGCGACGCCTTCGTCATCCAGTCGCACACCTATCCGATCAACGAGTGGCTCATGGAGCAACTCATCATGGTCGACGCGCTCAAGCGAGCGTCGGCCAAGCGGATCACCGTGGTCGCGCCGTTCTACCCGTATGCGCGCCAGGACAAGAAGGGCCGCGGCCGCGAGCCGATCTCGGCACGACTCGTCGCCGACCTGTTCAAGGCGGCGGGCGCCGACCGCATCATGAGCGTCGACCTGCACGCCGCGCAGATCCAGGGCTTCTTCGACGGCCCGGTCGACCACCTCTTCGCGATGCCCGTGCTGCTCAAGTACTTCAAGGAGCGCCTCGACCCGTCCACTCTCACCGTGGTCTCGCCCGACATGGGCCGGGTGCGCGTCGCCGACATCTGGAGCGACAAGCTCGGAGCGCCGCTCGCGATCATCCACAAGCGCCGCGACCCGCTCGTGCACAACCAGGTGACGGTGCACGAGATTGTCGGCGAGGTGCGCGGCCGCACGTGCCTCATCGTCGACGACATGATCGACACCGGGCGCACGATCGTCAAGGCCGCCGAGGCGCTCAAGGGTGCCGGCGCCACGAATGTCGTTGTTGCCGCGACGCACGCCGTGTTCTCCGAGCCGGCGTCGACGATCCTGCAGAGCGAGTTCATCGACTCCGTCGTGGTCACCGATACGCTGCCGATCTCGGCCGACAAGCGCTTCCCCACCCTCACCGTGCTGCCGATAGCCCCGCTCCTGGCGAGCGCTATCCACCAGGTGTTCAGCGACGGCTCGGTCACGTCGATGTTCGACGGCGCCGCTTAGCCAACGGGCATGCCCACCACGACACCGCGTCCGTGGCTCGCGAGCTACGCCGAGGGCGTGCCGCACGACATCGACCTGCCGGAGGGCTCCCTCTACGATCTCGTCGACGGTTCGGTGGCCCGGTTCGCCCAGAACGTCGCCCTTGAGTTCTTCGGACGCACGACGACCTACGCCGAAATGGGCGACCGGATTCTTCGCGCGGCGGAGGGCCTCCGAGTGCTCGGCGTGCAGAAGGGCGACACCGTCGCACTCGTGCTGCCGAATTGCCCGCAGCACGTCGTCGCCTTCTACGCGGTGCTGCGCCTCGGTGCCATCGTCGTCGAACACAACCCGCTCTACACCCCGCGCGAGCTCCGGCACCAGTTCGAGGACCATGGCGCGAAGTTCGCGATCGTGTGGAACAACGTGGTGGCGACGGTGCAGCAGTTGCCCGCGGATGTCGCGGTCCGCACGATCGTCTCGGTCGACGTCACGAGAGCCATGCCCGTCGCCACTCGCGCGCTGCTTCGCTTGCCGATCGAGAAGGCGCGCGCATCCCGTTCGGCCCTGACGACCTCGGTGCGCGGAACGGTCACCTGGGAGAAGCTGCTGGGCAACGCCCGGGTCGACGAACACATTTTTCGACCGGATGCCGCGGACGTCGCGGTGATCCAGTACACGAGCGGAACGAAGGCCTGCCCAAGGGTGCGACCCTCACCCACCGCAATCTCTCGACGAACGCCGCGCAGGCGCGCGCCTGGGTGCCGACCGTGCAACGCGGCACCTCGGTCGTGTATGCCGTTTTGCCCATGTTCCATGCCTACGGCCTTACGCTCTGCCTGACCTTCGCGATGAGCATGGGATCGCGGCTCGTCCTCTTCCCCAAGTTCGACCCGGCGCTCGTTCTCGCTGTCGTGAAGAGGCGTCCGGCCCACCTTCCTGCCCGCCGTCCCACCCATCTACGAGCGGCTGATGTCGGCGGCGAAGGAGACGGGGGTGTCGCTCAAGGGGATCGAGATCTCGATCTCCGGAGCCATGCCGCTCTCGGCATCCGTCGTCGATTCCTGGGAGACCCAGACGGGCGGATACCTCGTCGAGGGCTACGGTCTCTCCGAGACGAGCCCGGTGCTCATGGCCAATCCCGTCGGCCCGTCGAGGCCTGCGGGCACCGTGGGACTGCCGCTCCCGAACACCGAGGTGCGCGTGGTCGACCCGGAGCGACCAACGGTGGACCGCTCACCCGGCGACGACGGCGAGCTCATCGTTCGCGGACCGCAGGTGTTCTCCGGCTATTGGAAGAAACCGGATGAGACGGCCGCGGTCTTCGTCCCGGCGGCGGACGGCGACGATGCCGGGCCGTGGTTCCGCACCGGCGACATCGTGAGGATCGACGCCGACGGATTCGTGTCGATCGTCGACCGGATCAAGGAGCTCATCATCACGGGCGGCTTCAACGTCGCGCCGAGCGAGGTCGAGGACGCCCTGAGGGCGCATCCGGATGTCGTCGAGGTCGCGGTCGTCGGCGTGCCGAGCGCGCACAGCGGTGAGGATGTCGTCGCCGCGGTCGTGCTCGCGCCGGGCAAGGAACTCAACGAGAAGGCGATTCGCGACTACGCGCGCACGTGCCTCGCGGCGTACAAGGTGCCGAGGCGCATCGTCGCGGTCGAGGAGTTGCCGAAGTCCCTCATCGGCAAGGTGCTGCGTCGCGAAGTGCGTGACAGACTGCTCGCCGGCGACCGACCCTAGGAGTTCGTTCCGGGAACGGGTACCCGGGAGAGTTTCGGCGACATCGGGATGAGCCCGAGCGATGCGACATGCCTGTCGCCGCCGAAGGCCCCGACCGTGTAGCACTCCCAGCCGATTCCGCCCGGTCCGAAGATCTCGAAGCGGGCGGATGCCCCTCGCGCTTCTGGCGCTTCGTAGGCGACCCACGCGATGCACGCCGCCTCGGCGGTGGATGACGCGACCGACACGGTCGTGAACACCCCGGGCAGCACGAGGCACGCGATCCCGACGATCACGATGGCGCGCATGACGAGCACGAGCCGCGGGCTGCGCAGCGGACGGCCGTCACCCGGCTCATAGCCGGCAAGTTCTGGGTGCTCGTTTTCTTCGGACATCACCCACCAGTGTGCCATTCGCCCCGCGATCCCGCGCGAGGCGAACGGCTTGTCAGCGCGTGACGGGGTCCGTCGCGTCGAGGAGGCCGAGTTCGTCGCGCCTCGGGTAGCCCTCCCAATCGCCATGGTTGAGGCACGCGAACGCCCCGGTGCGTACCGCGGTGTCCAGCCGCTGCGGCACGGGGAGTCCGGCGAGCCGCTCGGCCAGGTATCCGGCGACGAAGGCGTCGCCCGCGCCGACCGTGTCGACCGCGCGGATGCGGATCGCGTCCCGCTCGAACGGCACGC
>DMKW01000276.1:11934-13585 GCA_003454135.1 Microbacteriaceae bacterium | reverse complement strand
CACGAGCAGGCGTGCCTCGTCCTCTCCGGCGAACACGATCGTCGCCCTCGCCGCGAGCCGGCGATAGGCCGCAGAGGCGTCGCGCCCGGTCCACAGGGCGTCGCGGTGGTTCACGTCGAACGACACGGGCACGCCAGCGGCGACGGCGGCGTCCACGGCCGCATCGACGGCGGCCGACGCGGACGCGGAGAGCGCGGGAGTGATGCCGGTCACGTGCAGGAGCGCCGCCTCGGCGATGGCGACGCCGGCGATATCCGCGGGAGCCAACCGGCTGCCGGCGCTGCCAGCGCGGTAATAGAGCACCCGCGTCGCATCGCTCGTGCGCCGCTCCTTGATCATGAGCCCGGTGGTGGCCGCCCCGTCGACGATCGCGCGCGCGTCGACCCCCTCGGCCATCAGCTCCCGGGTGATTCGCCGGCCGAGGGAATCCTCGCCGACCCGGCCGAGCCAGGTCACGGGCGCGCCGAGCCGCGCGAGACCGATCGCCACGTTGCTCTCCGCCCCGCCGATGCCAAGCCGAAAGTCCGAGACGAGGTCGATGCCGCCGAGGCTCGTCGACCGGAACAGGGCCATCGTCTCGCCGATGGTCACGATGCCGGAGGTCGTCACGATGGGATCCCGGCGACGAGCGCGCTCGCCTCGTTGCTCAGTCGTTCGATCGTCGTGAAGTCGCCGGCGCGGATGAGGTCGCGAGTAGCCATCCAGCTTCCGCTCACGGCGAGGATGGCGGGATGCGCGAGGTACTCGAGCGCGTTGCCGGCCGTGACGCCTCCGCTCGGCACGAATCGCAGGCCGGGGAACGGCGCGGCGAGGCTCCGAATGGTCTCGAGCCCGCCGAGGCGATCGGCCGGAAAGAACTTGACGGCGTCGAGGCCGGCGCGGATCGCACGCTGGATCTCGGTCGCCGTGGCGACGCCGGGCAGCACGGCGATGCCGTGATGCTGTGCGCGCTCGACGACCTCGTCGTCGAAACCGGGGCTCACGATGAATTCGGCACCGGCGTCGACGCACTGGTCGACCTGTTCGGCCGTGAGCACCGTCCCGGCTCCCACGACGAAGTCTTCGGCGCCGGCGACGGCCTCGATCGCGCGGAGGCCGGCCGGGGTCCGCAGGGTGATCTCCGCGCACCGGATGCCGCCGACAGACAGCGCGGCGGCCACCTCCGACGCGAAAGCGTCGTCGTCGATCACGATGACGGGCACGATCCGAATGTCGGCCAGAAGCTCGAGAACCCGCTCGCTCGTCATCGTCCGAGCCACCCTCCGTCGACGGGGAGCGTGATGCCCGAGACGTAGTCGGAGGCGGGCGACGCGAGGAATACGGTGGCCCCGGCGAGATCGGACGCCCGGCCCCAGCGCCCAGCCGGTATGCGTTCGAGGATGCTGCGCGATCGGCCATCGTCGTCGCGCAACGCCCGGGTGTTGTCCGTCGCTATATAGCCGGGCGCGATCGCATTCACATTCACGCCACGACTCGTCCATTCGTTCGCGAGTTCCTTGGTGAGGCCGGCGATGCCGGACTTCGCCGCCGTGTAGCCGGGAACGTTGATTCCGCCCTGGAAGCTCAAGAGCGATGCCGTGAAGATCACCTTTCCTCGGCCGCGTTCGAGCATCGAGCGGCCGACGGCCTGGGTGAGCAGGAACTGGCTCGT
>DMKW01000276.1:9251-11880 GCA_003454135.1 Microbacteriaceae bacterium | reverse complement strand
CGGTCGGAGAAGTCGGTCTGCAATGCGGTGAAGGATCGACCGTGCGCGGTGACGGCGGCCTCGATCGTGCTCCCGGTCGGTTCGAGGGTGGCGCTCACCCCGATGATGTCGGCGCCGGCCTCGGCGAGGGCCTCCGCCATGGCGAAGCCGATTCCCCGCTTGGCCCCCGTGACGACGGCGGTGAGCCCGGTGAGGTCGAAGAGGCCGCTCATGCGCGCGCCTGCACGTCGACGAGGATCTTCATCGCGCGGCCGTTCTCGAGGTCGTCGAACGCCTGCTGGGTGCCCGCGAGCGGCACGATGCGGGTGATGAGCAGGTCGGCGGGGATGACGCCCCGCGACACGAGTTCGACGGCGGTCTCGAAGTCCACGCGCTGGTAGACGCGGGCGCCGAGGATGCTCAGTTCGCGCCAGAACACCCGCTGCAGGTTGACCTCCCGCGGGGTGGGGTGGATGGCGACGACGACGATCGTGCCGCGAACCTTGGCGAGGTCGGTGGCCCCGAGCACGGCGGCCGCGGCGCCGGAGACCTCGAAGACGACGTCGGCTCCCGCGCCGCCTGTCCACTCGGTGACCCACGCGACCTGGTCGGTCTCCCGCGGGTCGAGCGTCGCGAAGCCGAGGCTTTCGATCTGCGCGCGGCGCTTGGGGTCGAGTTCGATCACCACGACATCGCCGCCGAACTCGCGCGCGACCGTCGCGATGAGCACCCCGATGGGGCCGCCGCCGATCACGACGGCCTTCTGCCCGGGGGCGAGCTGCGACCGGCGCACGTCGTGCACGGCGACGGCGACGGGTTCGACGAGGGCCGCGTGGTCGAGCCGAACGGTGGCGGGGAGCGCCACGAGTACCTCGGCCGGCACGTTCCACAGGCCCTGGAGCGATCCGGGGGAGTCGATTCCGATGAAGTTCAGGTTCTGGCAGATGTGCTGGTTTCCGGCGAGGCACGCCGGGCAGGTGCCGTCCCACTCGAGCGGCATGACGGTCACCGGGTCCCCGGTCGACCAGCCGGCGACACCGTCGCCGATCGAGGCGATGGTGCCGCTCATCTCGTGGCCGAACACGAGCGGGGTCTCGACCCGGGCATCCATGTTGCCGTGCAGGATGTGCAGGTCGGTGCCGCACAGTCCCGTGTAGGCCACCCGGATCTGCACCTCACCCGCAGCGGGGGCGACGGCCTCTGCCTCGGTCACTTCGATGGTGTGGTCGCCCACGTAACTCGCAGTCAGCACTGACTCGGCCTCTCGTATTGATCTGATGATTTCACTCGCTGCACCCATTGTGCACCGCCTCCGCAGTTTTTGGCGAATGGATCCGCTGACAGCGCGTAGCGCCGTCTTGCGGCGGAGCGGCGAACTAACTAGCATTGAACAAACGATTGACCAACGGTGGTCGTGACCGCGAAACTTCCTTCTGGCACACCGCGACAGCGTGAACGAAAAAGAAGGTGAGGAACGATGCCTGCCGAGTTGATTCGACCTCTCGAGGGAGTCCTGGTGCTCGACTTCAGCCAGTTTCTCGCCGGACCGGTCGCAGCGATGCGCCTCGCCGACCTCGGGGCGAGGGTCATCAAGATCGAGAGGCCGCAGGGCGGGGACATCGGCCGAACGCTCGCATTCGCCGGCCGGACCGCCGACGGAGACACGATCTCCTTTCATGCGATGAACCGCAACAAGGAGGGAATCACCGCCGACCTCAAGAACGCCGACGACCTCGACTACATCAGGCGGCTCGTCGCGAGCGCAGACGTCATCATCCAGAACTTCCGGCCGGGGGTGATGGAACGCATCGGCCTCGACTACGAGTCGGTGCGCGCGATCAATCCGGGCATCGTCTACGGCAGCGCGACCGGCTACGGCGATAGCGGACCGTGGAAAGATCGGCCGGGCCAGGATCTGCTCGCCCAGGCGGTCTCCGGACTGCCCTGGCTGAGCGGCTCCCGCGACGACGGCCCGGTGCCGGTCGGGGTGTCGATCGCCGACCACCTCATGAGCTGCCACATCGCGCAGGGCGTCACGGCACTCCTCGTGCGCCGGTTTCGCACCGGCGAGGGTGGGCACGCGCAAACGAGCCTGCTCGAGGCGATGCTCGACCTGCAGTTCGAACTGCTGAGCACGCACCTCAACGACCAGACGGTCACGGTCGAGCGCCACGGGGAGCACTCGGCGCACGCGTTCCTTTCCGCGCCGTACGGCACCTATCCCACGAGCGACGGCTACATCGCCCTCGCGATGAACCCGGTGACGAAGATCGGGGCGCTCCTCGGGCTGCCGGCGCTCGAGGCCCTCGTCGACCCGCAGAGCTGGTGGGACGACCAGGAGCGCATCGAGCAGGCGCTCGCCGCGCGGTTCGCGACCGCCGACACCGACCACTGGCTCAAGGTGCTCGATGCCGCGGACGTGTGGTGTGCGCCGGTGCTCACCCTCGAACAGCTCGTCGAGCACGAGGGCTTCGCCGCGATCGCGATGACCCAGAGCGTGACTCGCGAGACAACCAACCTCGGTGAGGGGCCGGTCACCCTCACGACCACCCGAAGCCCCATTCGCATCGACGGTCACGTGCTGCGGAGCGCGGTGCCTGCGCCACTGCTCGGGCAGCACAACCGGTCGGTGCGCGACGAGTTCGCCCCG
>DMKW01000276.1:7573-9179 GCA_003454135.1 Microbacteriaceae bacterium | reverse complement strand
TCGCCCCGGCGTCGGCGGCCCAGTGATGGCACGCCGGTGACCACAATCCTGCGCGGCATCACGTGGGAGCACGCCCGCGGGTACGGGAGCGTCGTCGCCGCGGCCGAGGCCTATCGGGCATTGCGCCCGGATGTGGAGGTGCGGTGGGAGTTCCGCTCGCTGCAGGCGTTCGCCGACCATCCGATCGATCGGCTCGTCGAGGACTTCGATCTGCTCGTGATCGACCACCCGCACATCCCCATCGCCGCCGAGCAGGGGCTATTCGCGCGGCTCGACGGCCAGGGCTACGACGACGAGCTCGCGCTCCTCGCGACCCAATCGGTCGGACGATCGCACGAGAGCTACTCGCACGGCGGCCACCAGTACGGCCTCGCGACGGATGCGGCGGCCCAGGTGGCCGCCTTTCGCCCCGACCTGATCGCCGAGCCGCCGCGCGACTGGGAGGCCGTGCTCGCGCTCGCCCGGGAGGGGAGGGTGCTCTGGCCGACCAAACCGATCGACGCCTTCTCGAGCCTCGTGACGATCGCGGCGAACAGCGGAACCCCGCCGATGCGCGAGCCCGGGGTCTTCCTGACGCTCGAGACGGCCCTCCCCGTGCTCGAGCTCATGCGCGAGCTCGTCGCGCTCGTGCCGGCCGACAACCTCGGCTGGAATCCGATCCAGGCCGCCGACGCGCTCAGCGAAAGCGACCGCTGGGTCTACTCGCCCCTGCTGTTCGGCTACACAAACTACTCCCGCGCCGGGTTCCGGCCGAATCGGCTCAAATACGTCGACATCCCGGCCGGTGCGCAGGGCGTGGACGGCTCGCTGCTCGGCGGCGCCGGCATCGCGGTTTCGGCGCGAACGCGCCACCCGGACGAGGCCATCGCGCACGCGTTCTGGCTCGATTCGGCCGAAGTGCAGGAAGGCGTCTACTACGACGGCGGCGGCCAGCCCGGCAATGCCGTGGCATGGGAGAGCGACCGTACCAACGCCGACTCGCTCGATTTCTTCCGCGGCACGCGCCGTACCCTCGAAGGTGCATACCTCAGGCCCCGAGCCGCGCGCTACATCGAGCTTCAGGATGCCCTGTCGCCCCTCGTCACGCTCGCGCTCGCGGGCGGCCTGGACGATGCCCAACTCGTGAGCCGTCTGAACGACGGCGTCGCCGACTACCTCATGGAGGACTGATGCAGACCGTCGACCGCTGGTTCGAAGACTACGAGATCGGCGAGACACGCCAGACCGTCGGGCGCACGATCACCGAGGCGGACATCGTGCTGCACGCCGGCCAGACGGGCGATTTCTTTCCTCACCACATGGACGCCGAGTGGGCCGCGACGCAGCCGTTCGGCCAGCGCATCGCGCACGGCACGCTCATCCTGTCCGTCGCGGTCGGCATGACCGCCGGCGAGATCAATCCGCAGGCCATGAGCTACGGCTACGACCGCATCCGCTTCATCCGGCCGGTCTTCATCGGCGACACCATCACGGTCACCGCGGAGATCAGCGAGGCGGTCGATGACCCGAAGCTTCCGGATGCCCGGGGTCACGTTCACGAGCGGGTGACGGTGCAGAACCAGCGCGGCGAAACCGTGCTCGCCCTCGTGCACCTGTACCTCGTCAA
>DMKW01000276.1:0-7524 GCA_003454135.1 Microbacteriaceae bacterium | reverse complement strand
CGGGCGCATGGCAACCCTGAGCGATGTGGCCGAGCTCGCCGGGGTCTCCATCTCGGCGGTCTCCCGCGTCCTGAGCAATGCGCCGAGCGCGCGAGTGAGCGCTGAGACCCGGCAGCGCATCCACGACGCCGCCCGCGAGCTCGACTACCGGCCCAACTTCGCCGCACGTGCGCTCAAGTTCTCGCGCACGAATGTCGTCGCGCTCGTCGTTCCCGACCTCACGAACGCGATCTTCACCGAGCTCATGCGCGGCGTGGAGGAGGAAGCCCACGCGAACGGCTACATGGTGCTGCTCGCGCGAGCGGAGGGGATGCCGCCCGGCGAGGAATCCATCCCCCGGCTCATCGGAGAGGGCAGGGTCGACGGCGTCCTCGTGCAGGTCGGGGATAACATGCGCCCGGAGGACCTCACGACCCTGCTCGGCGGCAGGGTGCCTGCCGTGCTCATCAACTCGACCCACCGCGGGCACGTCGGATCGGTGGCCCTCGAAGACGAACGCGCCGCCCGCATCGCCGTCGAACACCTCGTGGGACTCGGCCACACCCGCATCGGCCTCCTCAACGGCATACCGCAAACCGACACCGCGGTGCGCCGCGGAATCGGCTTCCGTGCGGCTATGGAAGACGCCGGGCTCGCGATCGACGACGACCTCGTCACGACGCTCGGCTACGAACCTCGCCAGGGCCGCGAGGCCCTTCGCGAACTCGCCGCGCTGCCCGAGCGGCCGACGGCAGTCGTCGTGGCCAATGTCAACGCCGCGCTCGGCGCGCTGCTCGAGGCGCGCGTGCTCGGCATCCGGGTGCCGGAAGATCTCTCGATCGTCGCGATCCACGACGCCTGGACCGCTGAGACGACATGGCCCCCTCTCACGACGGTGCGGATGCCGCTCTACGAGCTGGGGCGCCACGCGATGAAAGCCATCTTCGAGCGGATCACGGAGGGCAAGGTCGAGGACGTCGTGGTCACCCATCCGCCGCCCGAGCTCATCATCCGCGGGTCGACCGCCCCGCCCCGGAGCGTATAGAGCCGACCAATTGGGGTGAATTTCGCATCGCACGCCCATATTTGGCGTTAAGTCGCCAAATACATCTAATGTTTAGCCTATGATTGCCGGAGACGGCGAAAGGATAGGCAATGCGGATTCGCGCGACGAGGCGCGGGCTCCCACTCACCGAACTCGGTCTCGGGGTGGCGCAGTTCGGCAACCTCTACCGGGAGACCACAGACGCCGATTCGACGGCGGCCGTCGACACGGCGTGGGAATCCGGCATCCGGTATTTCGACACGGCACCGCACTACGGACTCGGGTTGTCCGAGCGTCGGCTCGGCGCGGCCCTCGCCTCCCGCCCGCGCGACGAGTTCGTGGTCTCGTCCAAGGTGGGTCGGGTTCTGGAACCGAGCCCCGAGACCGCCCACCTCACCGATGGAGAGGGTTTCGTCGTTCCCGCCAGCCTCAAGCGGGTGTGGGACTTCAGCCGCGACGGCATCCTTCGCTCGGTCGAGGCGACCCTCAAACGTACCGGGCTGGACCGCATCGACGTGCTCTACCTGCATGACCCGGACGACCATTGGGCCGAGGCGTGCACGACGGGCATCGGCGCGCTCATCGAGTTGCGTGAGCAGGGACTCGTTCGGGCCGTCGGCGCCGGAATGAACCAATCGGCCGCGCTCGCCGAGCTCATCCGGGTGGCCGACATCGACCTGGTGATGGTGGCCGGTCGCTTCACGCTTCTCGAGCAGGGCGCGCTCGACGATCTCCTTCCGATCGCAAGCGAGCGCGGGGTGGGTGTTGTCGTCGCCGGCGTCTACAACTCAGGACTGCTCAGTCGCGATCGGCCGGCGTCCGACGCGAAGTACAACTACGAACAGGCGCCGGCCGAGGTCATCGCTCGCGCCACGCGCATCGCGGAGATCTGCGAGAGCCACGGCGTGACCCTGCCCGCCGCCGCGCTCGCCTACCCGCTCCTGCACCCGGCCGTCGTCTCGGTCGTCGTCGGCGCTCGCGACCCGCGCCAGGTCGCCGGGAGCGTCGAGCGTTATCTCACCCCGATTCCCGAGGAGCTCTGGAGCGACCTGCGTTCCGCGGGACTCCTGCCCACCTCGTTCCTGACAGGAAGACACCGATGACCACCATCACCGCAGTGACCACGCACGACGTGCGGTTTCCCACCTCCCTGAGCATGGACGGCTCGGATGCGATGAACAAGGACGGCGACTACTCCGCCGCTTACGTCGTGATCCACACCGACGATCCGGAGCTCAAGGGCTACGGATTCACGTTTACGATCGGGCGGGGCAACGACCTCTGCGTCGAAGCGGCCCGCCAGCGCGGAATCCCTCTCGTCGGCAAGTCCGTCGAGCACTCGGTGGCGGACCTCGGGGCCGTTTACCGGGAGCTCCAGGGCGACTCGCAGTTGCGCTGGCTCGGGCCGGAGAAGGGCGTCGTGCACCTCGCCCTCGCGGCGGTGATGAACGCGATGTGGGATCTCGCGGCCCGGGTCGCCGGCAAGCCGCTGTGGCGGCTGCTCGTCGACATGACGCCTGAGCAGCTCGTGGACGCGGCCGACCTCAGGTACCTCTCGGACGCGATCACGCGCGACGAGGCCATCGCGATGCTCACCGAGCTAGCGCCGACGCGCGGTGACCGCATCGCCGAGCTCGCCGAATCCGGCTACCCCTGCTACACCACGAGCGCCGGCTGGCTCGGCTACAGCGACGAAAAGCTCCGCCGCCTTCTTCGGGAGGCCGTGGATGAGGGCTACCGCCACGTCAAGCTCAAGGTCGGCGCCAATCGCGCGGACGACTACCGACGCCTCGCCATCGCTCGCGAGGTGATCGGCTGGGACGCCAACCTCATGATCGACGCGAACCAGGTCTGGGACGTGCCGGAGGCGATCGAGTGGATCGGCGAGCTCGCCGAGTTCAAGCCGCTCTGGATCGAGGAGCCGACGAGCCCGGACGACGTGCTCGGTCACGCCGCGATCCGCAAGGCGGTGTCGCCGATCGGCGTCGCCACCGGCGAGCACGGCATGAACCGCGTGCTCTTCAAGCAGATGTTCCAGGCCGAGGCGATCGACTACTGCCAGCTCGACTCGGCGCGGCTCGGCAGCGTCAACGAGATTCTTGCCGTGTACTTCATGGCGAAGAAGTTCGGTGTTCCGGTCTGCCCGCACGCCGGCGGGGTCGGGCTGTGCGAGCTCGTGCAGCACCTGTCGATCTTCGACTACGTCGCCGTCTCCGGCAGCCTCGACGGCCGCGTCACCGAATTCGTCGACCACTTGCACGAGCACTTCGTCGAGCCGTGCGTCGTCGAAAACGGCGCGTACCTGCTTCCGACCGCCCCCGGCTACAGCGCAGAGATGTTCGAGTCGTCCGTCGCCGAGTTCAGCTTTCCGAACGGTGGCTATTGGTCCTCGTCGATCACCGGCTGATCCTGAATGGAATCCTCCACCACGAGGAGGTGGTGGCCCATGAGCAGCCGCGCGCGATCGGGCTGCCTGGCCTCGAGGGCGTGCAGAATGGCGAGGTGCTCCCTGTGGGCGGTGAGCACCTGCCCCTGCCGGTGCAGGCCGAGCCAGATCCTGGCCCGCATCGTGCGGTTGGCGAGCGCGTCAATGAGCGCGGCGAGTGCCGCGTTGTCCGCGGCCTCCGCGACGATCCGGTGGAAGGCGACGTCGGCTTCCATGATGGCTTCGTGGTCGGTGATCTTCTCGGCGAGCACGAGCGGCTCGACGGCGGCAAGGGTCTCGGCGGCCTTCGCCAGCTGCTCGTCGGAGATGTAGAGCGCGGCGCGCGATGCCGCCTCGGACTCGAGCACACGGCGCACGCCGTGCAGGTCGTGCCGGTGCTCCGGGGTCTGCAGGTCGACCATGAACCCCATGGGGGCGAGCAGGAGCTTGGAGTCGAGCGACGTCACGTAGGTGCCGTCGCCCTGGCGGGTTTCGAGCACGCCCATGATGCACAGGGCGCGAACGCCCTCGCGCAGCGATCCGCGCGAGACTCCGAGCGACACCGCGAGGTCTTTCTCGATCGGCAGGCGCGAGCCAGGGCCCAGTTGGCCGCTCGTGATCATGCGCTTGACGCCCTGCAAGACGACGTCGGTCTGGGAGCCTCCGGTCGCGGTGTGCGCGACATCCGGCTCGGTGTCAGGCGCAGCGGTACTCATGGGCACATTCTACGGCGGACCCACTCGGGCTCGAGGAGGAGCGGTCATGACGCTTAATCATCTGATCAATATGGCACGAAGAGACCAAGAACGGCTACGGTTTAACTCTCTAACTCCATACATCGGATGAAATCGTGATCCGATGACAGGCCCAGCTCAATGACGAGGACAGTGCGATGAACGAATCCCCAGCCGCCGAGACCTCATTCAGCGTGGTGGGCGTGCGGCCAGTGCTGCTCTCGGCTCGCTACGCGCCGGGCGACGAACTGACGTGGGTCGGCGGCACGATCGTCTCGTGGGATGCCGCGCTCGTCGAGGCCACGCTCTCCGACGGCACGACGGGGGTTGGCGAGGCCGGCGCCGGAATCATGGCGGCGGTCGCCGTGCCGGGCATCGTCGAGGCGTTCGCCCCGTACCTCCTCGATCACGACTTCGGGCATCCTCTCGAGGTCGCCGATCACCTGAGGGCGTACACCGCGTTCTGGTCGCGGGGCGGGATTCTGGGCGGGGTCGCCGGCGCGATCGAGACCGCGTGCCTCGACGCCGTCGGCAAGCGAAACGGCGTGCCGGCGTACGACCTGCTCGGTGGCGCCCGGCGCTCGACCATCGAGGCATACGCGAGCGGGGGACTCGGCACGACCTTCGACGAGATCGCCGAGTGGGCATCCGCGCAGGTCGCGACCGGGTTCGGCACGGTCAAGTTCCGCGCCATGCGTGACCCTGACACGACCATCGCGCTCCTCGAACACGTCGTGTCCCGGCTGCCGGCCGGCACCCGGTTCGTCATCGACGCCGTTCAGGCATGCGCCTCGTCGCCGTGGGCGGTCGACGACGCCATTCGTGTGGGAGAGGTCGCCGCGCGACTCGGCGCCCGATGGTTCGAGGAACCTTGCCAGGCGGACGATCTTCGGGGCTTCGCGCGCGTGCGCGGCGCGCTCTCCGTGCCCATCTCGGGAGTCGAGTCGAGCGGCACGGTGCGCGAGTTCGCCGAGCTCATCGCCGCTGGAGGCATCGACATCGCCCAGCCGGACGTCAGCTTCGTCGGTGGTCCCCGGGCCTTTTCCCGCGTGGCCGACCTCGCCCACTCGGCCGGGCTCGCGTGCGTGCCGCACGTGTGGGGGAGCGGCGTCACCTTCTCGGCCAACCTGCACACCGTGCTCGCCGAGCCCCACGTCGAGCTCTTCGAGTTCTGCACGCTCCCCAATCCGCTGCGGGACGCTCTCCTCGTCGACCCGGTGCGGTTCGAGCACGGGGCCATCCACGCGCCGGCGTCGCCGGGCCTCGGCATAGCGCTCACGCCCGAGCTCGAACGCGAATTCGTCTTCGTCGCTGGCGGTGGCCATGTCATCCGTTGACAACGGCGAGCGGGGCTTCGTGCCGGAGCCCGGGGACGAGCGGCTCACCTCGGCGATCCTGAGCGACTCTCTCGACGCGACCGGCCTGCGCGAGCAGGTGTTGCAGCGACGACTCGAACCGCTCGTCGCCGGATCGCGGGCCTTCGGACGCGCCGTGACGGCGCAGTTCGCCCCGTCGCTCGACGCCGACCTCGACGACCCGTACCGGGACGCAATCGACTTCATAGATTCGATCGGAGCCGGCCAGATCGTGGTGATCGCCACCGATGAGAGCAACGAGTCGGCCTTCTGGGGCGAGCTCTTCAGCGCGGCCGCGATCGGCGCAGGTGCCGTCGGCGTCGTCACCGACGGCAATCTTCGCGACACGGACAAGATCGCCGGCCTCGGCTTTGCCGCCTTCTCCCGGTCGCGACGTCCCATCGACTACCGCGGCCGCATGCGCGTGGTGGCGACGAACAGCGCCGTGACTGTCGCGGGGGTGGTGATCCGGCCGGGAGACCTCGTCATGGCGGATGATGACGGAGTAGTCGTCGTGCCACGATCGAGTGAGACGCGCGTGCTTGCGCTCGCCCGGGAGAGGGCGAGTCGCGAGTCGACCGTGCTTCACGAGCTGCTCGCCGGCGATTCGCTGCGCGAGGTCTGGAACAGGCACCGGGTGTTGTAAGCGCACTGCTCACGCCCGTGAGGAATGGAGGAGCCTGATGGCTCGAGAAATCATTGACGCACACCAGCATGTCTGGGACCCCGCGCGGGCGGCCTACGACTGGCTAGGGCCCGAGCTCGCCCCCATCGACCGGGCGATCGGGTTCGACGAGTTGCGTCCGTCGCTCGCACGCGCCGGCGTGACCTCGACGGTGCTCGTGCAATCGGCGGACAATGCCGAAGACACCGAACTCATGGTCGAGGTCGCCGTGGCCAATCCGGAGATCGCGGCCATTGTCGCCTTCGTTCCCCTCGACCGTCCGGACGACGCCGAGCGCGACCTCACCGAGCTGCGCCGCAATCCGCTTGTCGTCGGAGTGCGCAACCTCATTCACACCAGGGCCGACCCGGATTGGCTGCTGCGGCCGGAGGTCGACGCCGGTCTCGGGGTGCTCGAGCGGGCCGGTGTGACCTTCGATTTCGTGGCGGTGCTGCCACGGCACCTCGAGCTCGTTCCGATCATCTCCGAGAGACACCCGGACCTGCGCATCGTGATCGACCACCTCGCCAAGCCGCCGATCGGGCTTGACTCCCGCGAGCCGTGGTGGCGGCTCATCGCCGAAGCCGCGAGCAACCCTATGGTCTACGCCAAGGTGAGCGGACTCTACTCGGCGACGCCGGATGCCGCGGCCTGGACGCCCGAGAGCGTTCGTCCCTTCTTCCTGCACGCGTGCGACACCTTTGGAACCGATCGGCTCATGTACGGCGGAGACTGGCCGATCTCACTCCTCGCCGGTGGGTACGACCGGGTGTGGGACGGCCTCTCCGTGTTGTTCGACGAGCTCGACCCGGCCGACCGCGACCGCGTGCTCGCCGGCACGGCCACGGAGTTCTACGGCCTCTCCGCGCGCGACCGGAGTCCGCAATCCACTCTCTCGACCGAATAATCCAATCACTAGCCTCGGTTCGAGGGTATTTTGCCCCCTTTGTCTCGATTTGACCTAAATTATGACTCAATTCATCCGATCTATAGTACGATGAGGCTCGCGAGATCCAGCAGGAAGTACAGTGATCAAACGTTTGCTGCACCGCGAAAATTGGTATAACGTTTGAGCACGAGCGGCGGGATCCGCGCAACGCACCACGCGACAGTTACCCCAAGGCGTGCTGTCGGCGCCTCAACATCACAAGGAGTGTCAATGAAGACAAAGAGGTTCTTGTCGGCGAGTACGGCTGTGGCGACTCTCGTCATTGCGGGACTCGCCCTATCGGGCTGTTCCAACGGCGGATCAAGCACGGGAGGCACCCAGACGGACTCGGGTGGAAAGATCACCGTGTGGGTCGACCCGCCGCGTGTGCCGG
>DMKW01000019.1:8122-11840 GCA_003454135.1 Microbacteriaceae bacterium | reverse complement strand
GCGCGAGATACCTACGACCGCGTCAGCAGGGTGGCGACCAGTCAGCCCCAGCCGAGGTCGTGCAGCTCGTCGTCGTCGATCCCGTAGAAGTGCGCGATCTCGTGCACGAGCGTCACGTGGATCTGCTCCTTGAGCTCGTCGAGGTCGGCGGAGACGGAGAGCAGAGGCTCGCGGAAAAGCACTATGCGGTCGGGCAGCTCACCGAATCCGTAGTTCCCGCGTTCGGTCAGCGCCACGCCCTGATATAGGCCCAGCAGGTCGAGAGATCCGTCCTCCGGCCGCGTCTCCGTCACAAAGACGACGTTCTCGAGTCCGTCCACCATGTCGTCGGGCAAGAGGTCGAGTTCGGCGATCACGAGCCGTTCGAACTCGTCGGGGGTGAGGGCATCCATCAGTCGCTGACCGCCGAGACGAGGGATTCCTGCACAAAACCCAGCCAGTCGTATACGTCGAGCAGCAGCGGGTCTCCCGTCGGGCCGGCCTTCTCGTCGTCGAAGCCGAGTCGTGCCGCGATGGTGAGACGGATGTCCGTGAGCGTGCGCAGCCAGGCTTGCGCCGTTGGGGGGTCGAGCTTCACCGTGGTCGCCTTGTCGGCACGCGCCGCTTCCGCGAGGGAGTCCGCGACCGCCGTCGCGTTGGCGACCTTGCGCCCCGCGAGGTCGTCCGCGGTGAAACGGCGGAACTCGGCCGAGGCCTCGTCGTCGCCGGGGTAGGCATCCGGCAGGAGGCGCAGAACCGCCGGATCGCTCGCGTACTCCGAGCGATCGGCGACGAGGGTCGCGACCTGCCCGGCCAGAATCGCGAGCGTGTCGGCTTCTTCCGGCTCGAATTTGGCGGAGACCGTGTGTCCGGTGCGCGTGAACGCCCTCACGCGTCATCCGCCTTCGAGAGAGTCGCCCAGAGCCCGAAGTCGTGCATCGCCTCCACGTGGCGCTCCATCTCCTCGCGACTGCCTGTGGCCACCACGGCGCGTCCGTCGTTGTGCACCTGCAGCATCCGTCGCTCCGCTTCGGCCTTGCTGAACCCGAAATAGCTGCGGAACACGTAGCTCACGTAGCTCATGAGGTTGACGGGGTCGTTCCAGACGATCGTGACCCAGGGCGAATCGAGCACGGTCGATTCCACCAGGTCGGGCAGCTCGAGCACATCGATCATGACTCAACCCTCACACATGACGAAAGGCCCCGCGATTGCGAGGCCCTTCATCGCTGCCAACTGCAGCATCTGGGTGACCGACGGGGCTCGAACCCGCGACATCCGGCTCCACAAGCCAGCGCTCTACCAACTGAGCTACGACCACCATGCGCGCCGACCACGATATTTCATGACCGACACAACCCCACCAGCTTATTACAGCTTTGACGCGCTTAGCGCAGGTGCGGGAGGAATTTCTCGACGACGGACGTGGAGATGGTCTGCACTTCCTCCGTCGTGGGGCCCGGGTCGGTCACGAAGGCGGCCTTGCGGTAGTACTCGAGTTCGCGAATCGACTCGAGGATGTCCGCGAGGGCGCGATGCCCGCCATTCTTGGCCGGGGCGTTGAAATACACGCGCGGAAACCAGCGGCGGGAGAGCTCCTTGATGGAGGAGACGTCCACGTTGCGGTAGTGCAGGTGGCGGTCGACGCGCGGCATGTACTTCGCAAGAAAGGTGCGATCAGTGCCGATCGTGTTGCCGGCGAGCGGTGCGTGCTGCTCGGCTGGCACGAACTTGAGAATGTACTCGAGCACCGCGTATTCGGCGTCGGCGAGGCTCACCCCATCCGGAATCGCCTCGAGGAGACCCGACTCGGTGTGCATGTTGCGCACGAAGTCGCCCATGTTGTCGATCGCGGCCTTGTCGGGCTTGATCACGATGTTGAACCCCGGATCGACCAGGTTGAGGTCGAAATCGGTGATGACCACCGCCACCTCGACGAGTTCGTCGATTTCGACGTCGAGTCCCGTCATTTCGCAATCGATCCAGACGAGGCGGTCGGAGGAGGCAGGCATCCCTAAATTCTACCGTCGGGCCGCGACACGGGGCGTCCGTGCTTAGGCGAGCTCGCCCGCGCCGATGGCCTCCGCCTCGACGAGAAGCGGCTCGGCCCCGGTGTTGACTCTCGAGAGCAGTTTCACGCCGGAGAGCACGATGATCGCCGCGATGAGCACCGATCCTCCGGCCACGTAGTAGGGCATCGCGGGAAAGAACGCCGCCGCGAGCACCGTGGCGAGCGGGGGAGCGGCCGCGCCGCCGAGAAACCGGATGGCCGAGTAGGCCGACGAGGCGACAGAGCGGGGCAGGTCCGTGGCCTCCATGACCGATTCGGTCAGGACCGTGTTGAGCACGCCGAGCAGCATCCCGCCGACGATCACGCACAGGATGAGGCCGAGCTGCGAGTCGATGAAGATGCCGGCGGCGACGAGGTCGAGTGTGAGGAGGGGAAGCACGGCGCCGAGCACGGTCGTGCGGCGCAGGCGCGCAGTGAGCAGTGGGGCCACCCACACCGAGGTCACGGCCACCGAGAGTCCCCAGCCGAAGAAGACGAGTCCGAGTCCGATGGCCTCCATGTGCAGCGGGAACGGAGTGTAGGCGAGCAAGACGAAGAACCCGATGTTGTAGAACAGGGCCGCGGAGGCGAGTGTCGCGATGGCCGGGTTGGCGAGCGCGCGGAACGGCGCGGAGAGGCTCGTAGGCACTCTGGTCGACTTGTCTTCCTTGCCGAGCAGCACGAGGATCGCGATGAATGCGATCGCCATGAGCACGGCGGTGCCGAAGAACGGTCCGCGCCAGCTGAGCGTGCCTAGAAGACCGCCGAGGAGCGGGCCGATCGCGATTCCTAGGCCGAGCGCAGCCTCGTACAGGATGATCGCCGACGATGTTCCGCCACTGGCTGCCCCGACGATGGTCGCGAGGGCGGTCGAGATGAACAGCGCATTGCCGAGACCCCACCCGGCCCGGAACGCGATGACGTCTTCGACGCTTCCGCTCAACGCGGCGGCGAGGGCGAAGGCCACAATGAGCGCGAGCCCGATCATGAGGGTGCTTTTTGCACCGATGCGGCTCGAGAGCCAGCTCGTGAAGAACATCGCAAGACCAGTGATGAACAGGTAGCTAGTGAAGAGCAGCTCGGTCTGCGTCGGGGTGGCCTGCAGCTCCTTTGCGATCGCCGGCAGAATCGGGTCGACGAGCCCGATGCCCATGAAGGCGACGACGCTCGCGAATCCGACCGCCCACACCTCCTTGGGTTGCTTGAGGATGTTCGTACCGCTCGACTTCTCGTGCCCGGTCATCAGGCCGCCTTCCGCTTCGTGCTCGTGTGGACCTGGAGGATGGCGACGGCCTTCTCCAGGATCGTGGTTTCGTCATCCGTAAGGTCGGAGAACATGGGGGTGAGGGCTTCGGCGAGTTGCTTTCGCCAGTCTTCGAGCGCCGTGGTGCCCTTGGGGCTGATTGCGATGAGCCAGGCGCGGGAATCCTCGACCTCCGCGATGCGGTAGACGTACTCCTCTTCGGCGAGATGCTGCACGAGCTTGGTCATCGTCGGCTGGGTCACGCGGCTCGCCCGGGCGAGGTCGCCCACGCGGAGCGAGCCGTCGGTGGTGAGGATGGAGAGCGTGCGCCACACCGATGCGGGAGTCGTGCTGCCGGTGAGCTGCGCGGCAACCCTCGTGAGGCGGTGGGCCGAGACGATGAGGTCTTCGATCAGGCGCGTGGAGTTGGTTGGCATTGCCTAAGT
>DMKW01000019.1:5032-7912 GCA_003454135.1 Microbacteriaceae bacterium | reverse complement strand
GCTATATAAATCGGGGAAGCCTAGGATTCTGGGGTGACCGTCGCCCTCAGCATCCTTCTTCTCATCAACGCCGTCTTCACCGCCCTCGTGTGGCCGACCTTCTATCGGCGGGGCGCCAAGGACCCCCGGGCCCGCGATTCGAACGACGCGCCCACCAGATTTCTCACCGTGCATCGCGTGATCGTGGGGCTCGCGTACCTGATTGCCGTCGTGTCGGCGGTTGCAGCGATCGCATCACTCATCGGAGCGTGGTAGTAATACAGCATGACTGACGCACTCCCCACGCTCGCCCGCGGCGACGAATACATCGTTCTCTACAAGGGCGGCCCCAACGACGGGCAGGTCGACCGGCGAATCAGCACCGACGGGAGCGTCGACGACGAGATCACGGTGCTTACTGCCGTCGACGGCAAAGAGACGCTCCTCGACTACACCCGTTCCAGCT
Source organism: Microbacteriaceae bacterium (assembly GCA_003454135.1). GTDB lineage: Bacteria > Actinomycetota > Actinomycetes > Actinomycetales > Microbacteriaceae > Lacisediminihabitans. The sequence goes on along the minus strand of DMKW01000019.1, from coordinate 7,467 downwards.
GGACCGAGGTCGGCGGCCAGTACCACGTCGTCTACGACTTCGACCTCGCAGACAGTGAGCCCGTCGAGGCTCCCGAGGACCGCGGCGGGCGCCAGTAGGGAATCAGCCGGCCGCTTCTCGGGTTGGAGAGAGCGTGCAACTCATCTTCTTCGCGTCGTCGTTTTGTGAACCGTGCATGCAGACTCGAGCCGTACTCGACCAGGCATCGAAGCTCGTGCCGGCGTTGACGATCGCGGAGCTGGATGTCGCGAGGGACTCGGGCGAGGCCGAAAGGGCAGGCGTGCGCTCCACCCCAACGGTGATCGTGCTCGACGGCGACGCGACTGAGGTGTTCCGCGCGGAAGGCGTGCCGACTCTCAACCAGGTGCTCGTGGCGCTCGCCAAGGCCGTGTGACGCGCCTGCGCTAAAGTTGGACTCGCCCGCCTCCGTAGCTCAGGGGATAGAGCAGGAGCCTTCTAATCTCTTGGTCGCAGGTTCGAATCCTGCCGGGGGCACCAACTCTCTCGTTGTCCGCGGCAATGTGACCTTCGCCCCTGGGCGGTGTTCGCCGATTGGCGCATCCTGAAGACGGCGGCAACTCCGCCGTGACGGATGGGGGTTGGCAATCGTGTCGAGCGCACAGGGCGTGGCGTCCACCGGGGTTCGCGTGCCGCAGCTCCGCTTCAGGCGGCGGTGGATTCTCTTCGTAATGGTGGGGGAGGCCGTCGGTTTCTGCGTGCCAGCAGCAGCCGGCGCGCTCACAGCCGGAACCGCCTGGGAACAATGGCAGACGCTCCTGCTGATTCTCGCGGGCGTCGTGGAGGGAGCACTCCTGGGTGCGGCGCAAGCCCTCGCGGCGCGGCCATACGACGGCCGACCCCACCTGTGGTCGTGGATCGCCGTCACCGCGCTCGGGGCGGCGGTCGCGTGGACGTGCGGCCTCACCGTTTCGGCGCTTGGGCGGTCGTCGACAGTGCCGCTGGCCGCCTTCATCGCAGCGGCGATCGTTCTCGGAGTGGTGGGGCTCATCGCGATGCCGACCCTGCAGTGGGCCAGCATGCGGTCGACGACGCCGCAATCCGTCCTCTGGATCCCGGTGAATGCCGGCGCCTGGGCAGTCGGAGTGGTCTGGACCCTGCTGCCGTTCCCGTTCATCGACGGGTCCACCCCGCTGCGAGGGTTGATCGTTGTCTATGCGCTCGCCGGGCTGTTCATGGCCATTACCGTCGCGGCGTTCACGGCGCCTCTCGCTCGGCGATTCTTCGCGGGCGCTGAACCCCAGAAGATCGACTAGACCACGGAGGCGTCGCGTTCCTAGTTGTGCTGGTGGTGCTCCTGGTCGTGATGGTCGTGATTGTCGTCGTCGTGGCGGTGCTCGTCGTTTGGCGCGAATACCGACGCGTCGCTCACGTCGCGCGGCTCTTCCGGCGCGGGCTCCACCAGCTCCGGTAGCTCGTCCTCGTGCTCGTGCACCACGATTTCCTCGAGGTGATCCGAGCGCTCCGGTTCGAGAAACTCGGGTTCGACGACCTCGTGCTCGACCACGTCGTGGTCGGCATCGTGAGCCGCGCCGTGATCGGCGGCCTCCGATTCCGTCGAATCGACGGTGGTCGGCTCCGGCGTGGCAGGGTCGACGGGGATCTGCGCGGTTGGTTCGGCCTCGACGACGGCCGGCTCGATCGTGGGAGTTGGGGCCTCGGGCTCGGCCGGCTGGGTCTTCTCGACCGCGAGCTGCGATTCCGCAACCGGAACCGCAGCCGGGCGGGCGAAGCGGGATTGCGCGAACTTGGCCGCCGGGGGAGTTGCGGCCACGACGGGCGCGGCGACGGCGGCCGCGGAGACCGTGTCGATGGGACCGGTCTTCGCGACCTGCGCTGCGGCCCAGGCCTGCTGCTGGTGAACGAGCTCCTGCTCGCTGAGCGAGGAGTCGTAAGCCCACGAATCGAGGTCGTTCTTGAAGAGCCTCTTTGCGCGGCTCGGGCGGCCCTGCCACTCGATCAGGCGGTCACGGAACACGAGCAGCGATTGCTCGGCCTGAAAACTGAACGACACGGCGTTGCGCTTCATGCCGATGATCTCATGGCTCGCCCAGTCGGCGGCGAGGGCCGTGCCAGGCACGGGGAGCAGGCGAAGACGGATGTCGGCGTCGCCGATGAGATGGTCGATGTGCTGCTGTTCGGGCGCGGGCAGCGTGTTCCACACCGCGGCCTTACGGGCCGCGCTGATGAGCGCGGTCACCGCGGACGCCTTGACCTCGCGGTCGCTCAGCGCGATGACGCGCTTTGCCGAGCCGCGCCCGATCGAGGCCGCGACGATTCCCGCGATGAGAATCGCGAGGAACGGGATGACGGCGCCCGAAATGATGCGCCACCCGTCGTCCGAAGAGAGCCAACTAAGGAAGTCATTCCACCACTGCATGCCCGCACACTAACCCGCCCGCCGTGACACGCGGGAA
>DMKW01000019.1:1414-4845 GCA_003454135.1 Microbacteriaceae bacterium | reverse complement strand
TCGAGTGCGTCGTCCATGCTCCAGAACTCGCCCATGACCCAAAACCGACGCTGTCTCGGAAGGAAACGTTTCGCTCGGTAACGGAGCCCGTCGCGAACTCGAAACTGCTCGATGTAGCCGAGCACGTCGCCGTGCGGCCGAGTGACGCGCCACAGCTCTTCGTGCAATTGCACGAGGGAGATTCCTGGACGGACGAGGGGGAGATCCCCCACAAAGGCGAGAGTGGTCATGCATGATCCTCGAGTTGTGGCCGGCCCCGGCTGTCAATGTGGGATCAGGCTACGAGGAGCCACCGACATCCGTCGCGGTGGGTGGTACGGCTAGCGGATACCGGTGCCGTGCACCGCGTACGGCTCGATGGCCGCGATCTCCTCCTGGCTGAGCGGGGCGCTCTCGAGCGCGGCGATGTTGTTCTCCAGCTGCGCAACGCTGCTTGCCCCGATGAGGGCGGATGTCACCTGTGGCTGCCGCAGCACCCATGAGAGGGCGAGCTGGGCGAGGCTCTGGCCGCGGCCACGCGCGATCGCGTTGAGCGCGCGGGCGCGATCCAGGTACGTCTCGCTGATGTTCTCGGAGTTGATCCAGCGACCCTCGGCAGCCCGTGAGTCGGCGGGGATGCCGGCGAGGTAACGGTCGGTCAGCAGCCCCTGGGCGAGCGGGGAGAACACGATGCTTCCCATGCCGAGCTCGTCGAGCACGGGGAGCAGGCCCTCGTGCTCGATGTGGCGGTCGAACATGTTGTAGCGAGGCTGGTGGATGAGCACCGGGATCTTGTGCTCGGCGAGCGCCTTGTGGGCCGCGATCGTCTGCTCGGTGTTGTAGTTGGAGATGCCCGCGTAGAGAGCCTTGCCTGAGGTGACGGCGGTGGCGAGCGCGCCCATGGTCTCCTCGATCGGCGTTTCGGGATCCGGTCGGTGCGAATAGAAGACGTCGACGTAGTCGAGGCCCATCCTCGAGAGGCTCTGGTCGAGGGACGAGAGCAGGTACTTGCGGGAGCCCCACTCTCCGTATGGGCCGTCCCACATGTCGTAGCCGGCCTTGGTGGAGATGATGAGCTCGTCGCGGTGCGGGCGGAAGTCGTCGGCGAAGATGCGACCGAAGTTCGTCTCGGCCGAGCCTGCGGGCGGTCCGTAGTTGTTCGCCAGGTCGAAGTGGGTGACGCCGAGGTCGAAAGCGCGGCGCAGGATCGCGCGTTGCGTGTCGATCGGCCGGTCGAATCCGAAGTTGTTCCACAGCCCGAGGGAGACCGCGGGGAGCTTGAGGCCGCTTCGGCCGACTCTTGTGTATTCAATGGATTCGTAGCGGTCGGTCGCGGCAACATAAGTCATGTTGCAAGCCTATGGGGGCCTCGAAAGGGGGAATGACGGGTTGCCATCCGTTGTTGTCCATCTCGGCGGTTGAACCGCATCCCCCACCCTAAGAAAGTAGGCTTTCAGCATGCAAACGTTTGTTCTCGCCGGTGGTTGTTTTTGGTGTCTCGACGCGGTCTATCGCACCCTCCGCGGTGTGAGCGACGTGGTTTCCGGATACACGGGAGGGAGCGCCAGGAACCCCAGTTACGACGAGGTGTGCACCGGCACGACCGGCCACGCGGAAGCCGTTGCGGTGACGTTCGATCCGGAGGTTATCCCGGGCGATGTGATCCTCGACGTGTTCTTCTCACTGCACGACCCGCGGCAGCTCAACCGCCAGGGCAACGACGTGGGAACCCAGTATCGGTCGGCCATGTTCTACGCGGATGACGAGCAGAAGGCGGCCTTCGAGACAGCGCGTGATCGGGCGAGCGGCTATTGGGACGGCGGTATTGTCACGACGGTTGAACCGCTCGGCGAGTGGTACGAGGCCGAGGCTTACCACCAGGACTTTTTCGCAAAGAATCCTGGACAGGGGTACTGCATGGCCGTGGCCGTGCCTAAGGTGAACAAGATCCGCAAGAGTTTTGCGGAATACGTCCTGGCCTCATAGGGCCGGGCAGTCTCTGGCAACTGCCAGCGTAAGGAAGGAAGCTCAATGGTGAGCACTGGAACAACGAACGAGACAACGACACGCGCCGAACGGACGCTGACCGGCAAGACCTGGGTGGCCTTCGGGCCGGCCGGGGCCGTCGGTTCGATCCACAGCACTGAGGGTGGATTCACCTTCAAGCTGATTGCGGATGCGGACTTCCGCGGCGAATACCCGACCATCGAGGTGGCGAAGAGCGCGCTCCACGCGAGCCTGCTCCCCGGCGCCGAGTGGCCGGAGTTTCGCGAACACTAGTCCGTAACCTGCGCGACGAGGCTGGTCGCCTCCCCAATCGGGAGGCGGCCAGCCTCTTGTGCGCCGCTGGCCCGGCACACTGGCTCGCATGACAGACACGATCACTCTCACGGGCCTTGTGGCCACGACTCCCCGATACCTCGTCACCGGCGAAGGGCTCTCGATCACGAGCTTTCGGCTCGCATCCACCCAGCGACGCTTCGACCGTTCCCGCGACCGCTGGGTCGACGGCGATACCAACTGGTACACCATCACGTGCTTCCGGCAACTGGCCATCAATGTCTCCGGTTCGGTGATCAAGGGCGACCGGGTCGTCGCGACCGGTAGGTTGCGCATCCGCGACTGGACGAGCGGAGAAAAGGCTGGCACCAACATCGAGGTCGACGCTGATGCGGTCGGCCACGACCTCACTTGGGGCACGACCTCGTTCAGCCGCAGCATCGCCTCCGCGATCGTGGAGAAGCCGGATGCCGCCGCGTATCCTGCCGCGGCCGCAGCGGACGGCGACGCTGCCGGTGAGTCGGCAGCGGCGGGGCCCCTGGAGTTCACCGGCGAGGGCGCGTCGGATGGCTCGGCAGAGTTCGCCGACTCTGGTGACGAGTCTCTCGAGAGCGCGGCCGCCCCGTTCTAGCGGTGCCGCACACGGGGGACTCTCGTTGTGCAGGACGCGGCCAAGAGAGGCGCCGTCGAGCCGAGAGCCACGCCACCCTAGACTCGATCCGATCGGCCGCACGAGCGGCGGACGGAAGGGGCTGAGCGATGGGGACGTCTCGGCGCATCACCGTCGCCACCGGGGGGATCGCGGCGGCAATGTTGGTCGTCGCGCTCGCGGGATGCTCTGCGATCTCGGGGTCGAGCCCGGGTTCGACGTTCGACTCGACCCGCGCAGCGAGCCACGGCGCGAGCAGCCGGCCGAGCGACTCGGCGACAGGAAGGCCGTCCACCGCCACGCCGACGCTCGTGGCCGGCGGCTCCGCGACGCAGAACAAGGCCTTTTTCGACCACGTCAACTCAACCCTCTTCGCCGCCAATGCATCCGCGCACGGCCGCGCGATCATCGACAATCTTGTGGCGGCCGGCTTCAACAAGGCCACGATGCAGGTGACGCCAGACAAGACATCCATCAACGGCACCGTCGACTCGATCCTTTTCTCGGTGAGGCTCGGCGACGA
>DMKW01000019.1:870-1231 GCA_003454135.1 Microbacteriaceae bacterium | reverse complement strand
CCCGGTCGGTGGCACAGGCGAGCGCAACTAAACTTGTGCGCATGGCCGAATTCATTTACTCGATGGTCCGCGCCCGCAAAGCGGTCGGCGACAAGCTCATCCTCGACGACGTCACGATGTCGTTCTTCCCCGGCGCCAAGATCGGCGTGGTCGGGCCGAACGGGGCGGGCAAGTCCACCATCCTCAAGATCATGGCCGGGCTCGACACCCCGAGCAACGGCGAGGCGCGGCTGAGCCCCGGCTACAGCGTCGGCATCCTCATGCAGGAGCCGCAACTCGACGAGTCGAAGACCGTGCTCGAAAACGTGCAGGAAGGCGTGGGCCCGATCAAAGCCAAGGTCGACCGGTTCAACGAGGTCTC
>DMKW01000019.1:0-700 GCA_003454135.1 Microbacteriaceae bacterium | reverse complement strand
CTCCAGGAGGCCATCGACGCGGCAGACGCGTGGGACCTGGACTCGCAACTCGAGCAGGCGATGGATGCCCTGCGCACGCCCCCGGGGGACGCGACCGTCGCGAACCTCTCCGGAGGTGAGAAGCGTCGCGTCGCGCTCACCAAGCTCCTGCTGCAGAAGCCGGACCTGCTGCTGCTCGACGAGCCGACCAACCACCTCGACGCGGAGAGCGTGTTGTGGCTCGAGCAGCATCTCGCGCAGTACCACGGCGCCGTGCTCGCCGTCACCCACGATCGGTACTTCCTCGACCACGTGGCCGAGTGGATCGCGGAGGTAGACCGCGGCCACCTGTACCCCTACGAGGGCAACTACTCCACCTACCTCGAGAAGAAGGGCGCGCGGCTCGAGGTGCAGGGCAAGAAAGACGCCAAGCTCGCGAAACGCCTGTCTTCCGAGCTCGAATGGGTGCGCAGCAACGCCAAGGGCCGCCAGGTCAAGTCGAAGGCCCGTCTCGCGCGGTACGAAGAGATGGTCACGGAGGCCGAGAAGACGAGGAAGCTCGATTTCGAGGAGCTCGTGATCCCGGTCGGCCCGCGCCTCGGTGCGCAGGTGATCGACGCGACGAAGCTCGAGAAGGGTTTCGACGGCCGGGTGCTCATCAACGGACTGAGCTTCACCCTGCCGCGCAACGGCATCGTCGGCGTGATCGGCCCGAACGGCG
>DMKW01000084.1 GCA_003454135.1 Microbacteriaceae bacterium | reverse complement strand
AACTAGCTGATAGGCCGCGAGCTCATCCTTGACCAAAATTCTTTCCACCCCCAGGAGATGCCTCCGAGGGTCGTATCCGGTATTAGCTACAGTTTCCCGCAGTTATCCCAGAGTCAAGGGCAGATTGCTCACGTGTTACTCACCCGTTCGCCACTGATCCAAGAAGCAAGCTTCTCTTCACCGTTCGACTTGCATGTGTTAAGCACGCCGCCAGCGTTCGTCCTGAGCCAGGATCAAACTCTCCGTAAATGTTTGATTGCACGAAACCCGAAGGTAACGGCACATCTAGTGTGTCCAACCGCCGGAATGGGCGGACAAGACACAAGTTTGAAACTGACAGAACAAATCATTACTGACTTGCTTTGTTGTTTAAATGTTTTCCAAAGGAATCTCTTGATCATCACTCGCTAGAAACGAGATCAAACCACGAGGTTTTTGGCATTTGACATTGTGCACGCTGTTGAGTTCTCAAGGATCGGACGCTCCCAACCGCCGGCCGCTAGACCATTGCACTGAGGCATATCCTGTGAAGCTGTGTAACTGTTCCGTCGCGATTGGCTTCAGCAAGTGAAACCGTTCGAAACGTCATCAAGAAAACATGGCAAAAAAACTCTTTGCTTTGTTTTCTTGGGCTGGTCCCACTTGAGGCCGGGAAGCTCTGCGGCTTTCCGCACCTTTGGGGTACGTATAGATACATTACGGCCGTCTGGAGCACCCGTCAAAACCACTCGCGTCCCGGGCGTGTCTCGCCTATCCGCCGCCAAGCGCCGGGGAGCTGCGGGCGCCCTCGCTTCTCGTCGGGGAGCGTGGATACCCTCGGGAATGCTCGAATATGGTCTGGGCTTTCTCGGAAGCGGCCCGGCAGCCCAAGCAATTCACGTGCCGACGATTCGTCGATTCCCGGCTTTACATAGTTGTTGTCGGCAGCCGGAACAACCACCACGCACCCCAGACCATCAAGGCGTGTGAAGCGGGCAAGAAGTCGTCCTGGCTGAGAAGCCACTCGCAACGACATGGCCGAAGCCGAGCAGATCATGCGTGCGGCCCGCACCTCGGGAACTCGAATACTCGTCGGAGCAACGCACGCATTCGACGGGGGCCTTCCTCGAGGCCCTCGATTACTTCTCGTCACTCTCACCTGAAGTCATCTCGGCCGAGGTGCGTTGCTTCTTGACATCCAACGACGAGTTCGTCGACCTCTCTACGCAACCGGAAACCTGCTGGCGCTCCTGGTGGCGCAATGGGCGCAACTCGGTCCACAAACCCGGTGCTCGCTGGCGGCGTCCTTGGCCTGGTCCATGCGCGACATTCCGCTGCTTCGTGGATTCATCACCGAACGCCCGGAGCTGCATTTCACTTCTGAGCTCGAACCATGGGGCTACCCCTTCCATGGGACATCCGGATCCCCCCTTTCACGATCGCAGCGTTCGCGCCGGGTAGTGGGATCCCGACTGGACGTGCACGATCGAAGCGAGGACCGCCACTCTGACGCTCGCGTTCCAGCCTTCGCATGTCCTGACCGGTTCGTGCGAGGACGACTGGACAGAGGTCATCGCCCTTGCCGTCGGTTCGAAGGACCCGAGATACGACCTTGATCGCGTCACCGCTGATCTCGAGTTTGCTTTGGCCCTCGTCGAGTAGAGCGATGAGCTGGGATCCAGTCATGGGCGGCCGGAAAAAGTGTACCTGCCGGCAGACGTGGACTACCGACAGTCACATGTCAGCGCACTTATCGCGTTGCCCACGAGTTATGCACTCGTCGATTCGCCGGATGAAGCAGAGTGCTGCAATGCAGGCGATCTGATCACCCCCCGGTGACTGTGCCACGCACTGGGTCACGGCGCCCATTGGTTCCCTTGAACGGATCACTTTCGAAGGGAACTTCTACGAGATAGCGTGCGACACCGGCCTGTCCGTGCTCGCGTGCCAACGCCTCGACAAGACGGCCGTCGTGCTGGCGCTGCTCGGCATCGATTCATCGGGAGGAGTCGTCAAGACCACGCGCGAGCATGCTCTGTCAGCCGCGGGCTGCAACGGACAGAAGAGCGTCTGTCTGACTCATCGAACCACCGACGTCTCGGCGGCCAGATTCATGTCGGTCCTCTCCAGAAACGCGAACGGAAATCACGGACCCGCTCGAGCCGAGCGCGGCACCCGCAAAGATCCTCCTCGATGTCAGGACCGGCACCAGGACGGTTCGCCCGGTCGACGGATCGGCAGCCAAGTGGTTTTGGGAAAGCCGGGCTCATCGGGCCTGCGTGCCGCTAACAATCGGTCTCATCCGGCGCGGCTTCCCAGAAACGTGAGTTCCAGGCACCGGGTGCGTGCATGAATCGTTCATCACGGGACGTGGCGGCGCGTTTCGACCGCGCGCGTGCCGATCAGCACGTCAGTGGCTCCGGTTCGGGCGGACATCGTTTACGGATGCCGTACTCGTTGTCGCACCTCGACGTGGTGGCGAGGTCGTTCACGGTGATCGCCGGGAACAGCAACTGCGAGCCGCCGGCCAGCTCATGCTGCCGGCACACCCCGTCGTGTCACCGCTGCCCACCCGCTCATCTTCGTCGCTCCCCCGCGCACCTCACCTCGCACCCTCTCCCGCGAGCGAGCAGTTTCTGCGGTTCCCGCCCAGGGTTTACCGCGGAACCTCCTCACTCGCGGGGAGGGAGGCGCGTTAACGACGGAATGCCACCCCGACGGAGGGATGGCATGGAGCGGTCGTGGGGCGGCAGGGA
>DMKW01000229.1:4304-7047 GCA_003454135.1 Microbacteriaceae bacterium | reverse complement strand
CATCTGAACGATTCGCGACACCTCAAATCCGGGTTTGACCAGGAATTGTCATCTGTGTCAACGTCGACCCGCTGCGCAGTCAGACGGGCCTCTCGCGGCGGGAGATCATCGACCACATGATCGCGACCTTCACAAAGCTGTACAGCTCGACGCGGGGCGAGGTCACCCCCGACGAATACGCCATGGCTGAGCAGATCGTCACCGAGAAGTTCGCGACCGAGAGCTGGTTATACGGCGTTCCCTGAAGTGGCGGAGGGTCCGGGTGCGACCGAATCGCGTTCGATGAGGGTCGTTGGGATTATCGTCACTCGCTCGACCGTCTCGCCATCGATGAGGCGGACGAGTGTTTCGGCGATCTTCTGTCCCTGCATGGTCGACGGCTGGTCGATGGTGGTGAGTGAGGGCGTGGCGTTCTGCGAGTGGTAGTCGTTGTCGATGGTCGTGATGCTTACGTCACCCGGTATTGAAAGGCCGCGTTCGCGAAGGGCGCCGAGGGCGCCCGATGCCATCTGCGCAGAGGCGGCGAAGACGCCGTCGAATGGCTGCCCCCGATTCAGGATGCGCTCCATCGCCTCCGCGCCTCCTTGGGGTGTGAAGTCTCCGAAGTCGATGAGCTCGGATTCGATTCCCGCCGCCGTGATCGCGTTGCGGAAGCCCTCGAGCCGGTCGATTCCGGCCGACATGTTCTGCGGACCCGCGATGGTCGCCAGCCGCCGCCGTCCGTGCTCGATGAGGTAGCGCGTGACCTGCTCGGCAGCAGCAACGTTGTCGACGTCGACGACGTAGGTGTCGGGGCCGGCCTGACTGGTGGGACGCCCCCCGAACACCACGGGGAGAGACCGCGCAAGTTGCACATACGACTGGTCGTCGGCGTGGTGCGACAGGATGAGCGCGCCGTCGACGTTGCCGCCTTGCAGGTACCGGCGAGTCTTGTTTGGGTCGGCCTCCGACGCGATCAGGAGGGTCAGCGTGTATTCGGTCGAGCTGAGGAACGTTGCCACACCTTGAATGACGGAAGCGAAATAAGGGTCGGCGAAGAACCGGGCGGTGTTCTCTGGGATGACGAGCGCGATCGAATGTGTTTTGCGACTCGCGAGTGATCGGGCGGCCCGATTGGGCACGTAGTTCAGTTTTTCGATCGCCTCATTGACCGCCAGGATGACGTCGGGGGTGACCTTTGGCGACGCGTTCACCACGCGTGACACGGTCGATCTCGACACTCCGGCGAGGGCGGCGACCATTTCGAGGGTCGGCGCCTGGCCGTCGGCTGAGGGGGATGGCACGGCTACAGTCTAGAGAGCGGTCGCAAGTGAACCGGCGATGATCCGGGCGTAGGCGAGCCCGCTGTCTTTCACCGTGCGCTTCTGCGTCACGTAGTCGACGTGGACGATGCCGAATCTCTTGTCGTAGCCCCAGGCCCACTCGAAGTTGTCGAGGAAGGACCATACGAAATACCCGCGAACGTCGGCACCATCCGCGATCGCTCGCCCAACGGCACCGATGTGGTCCACGATGTACGCGGTGCGCTCGGCGTCTGGAACGCTCCCGTCTACGTCAAGCACGTCGTCGTAGGCGGCGCCGTTCTCGGTAATGTACAGCGGCGGCAGCATTGGGTACTCTTTGCCGAGTCGCACCAGAAGTGCGTGTAAGCCCGCGGGGTGAATTTCCCAGTCCATACTGGTGCGTGGAAGTGCGGGGCGCGGTGGGAACGTCACGAACTCGGACCCCACAAATGGCGACGACTTCGGGCGGTCGGTAGGTACCATCGGCGAGGGTATTGCCTCCGGGAGCGGGTGTCCGGATACATTGTCGTCGTGGTAGTGGTTCACCCCCAGAAAGTCGATAGGCGCCGAAATGGTTTCGAGGTCACCGGGGCGGATCGCCTCGGCGAGACCGAGCCCCGCGACATCCCGAATCAGGTCCTCCGGGTACGCCCCGAGAACGATTGGCTCGAGGAACATGCGGTTGAACAGTGCGTCGATACGCCGCGCCGCGTCGAGATCGACTGGGTCATGCGGGTCATTCGGAATCGCATTGGTGAGATTCAACGTGATTCCGACGTACTGCGCGCCGAGCTCGCGCAGAGCGCGGGTCGCGAGCCCGTGGGCGAGGTGCTGGTTGTGGACCGCCGCAAGGGCTGCGGCCGGTTCGCGGCGCCCCGGGGCGTGCTCGCCCGCCGCGTAGGCGATGAGGGACGAGCAGAGCGGCTCGTTGAGGGTCGTCCAATGAGTGACGCGGTCGCCCAGCGTCTCGTGCACGAGGGCGGCGTAGTCGCGGAAACGGTGGGCGGTGTCGCGGTTGGCCCAGCCGCCCTTCTCCTCGAGCGCCTGCGGCAGATCCCAGTGGTACAGGGTCAGCCAGGGCATGATGCCGGAGGCGAGCAGCTCATCGACGAGCCGGCTGTAGAAGTCGAGTCCCGCCCTGTTGGGTTCCCGGTCGCCGGGTTTGACGCGGGCCCAACTGGTTGAGAAGCGATAGGACTGGATGCCGAGCTCCTTCATGAGCGCGACATCCGCCGGCATCCGGTGATAGTGGTCGACCGCGTGCTCGGGGGTGTCTCCACCCGCGACGGCTCCCGGCACGCGCGCGAAAGCATCCCAGATGGAGTCCTCCTTCCCGTCTTCGTGGGAGGCACCCTCGATCTGGGCGGCAGCGGTCGCGGATCCCCAGAGGAATCCCGGCGGAAATCGAAAAGTCATCAGCCCTTCACGGCACCTTGCATGATTCCTGCGACGAGTTGCCG
>DMKW01000229.1:3853-4101 GCA_003454135.1 Microbacteriaceae bacterium | reverse complement strand
GTCGCGAGCGAGACCGGCAGCGTCGGGTTGTTCTGGTTCAGCACGATGAAGGGCCAGAAGAAGTTGGTCCAGGTCATGATGAAGGTGAACAGGGCGAGCATGGATGCCGCGGGTCGCGCCGACGGCAGGCCGATGTGCCAGAACGTCGCGAACATATTGGCTCCGTCGATGCGGCCCGCCTCGATGAGCTCGTCGGGCAGCGCCTGGCCGATGTACTGGGTCATCCAGAAGACGCCGAACGCGGTGAC
>DMKW01000229.1:3464-3625 GCA_003454135.1 Microbacteriaceae bacterium | reverse complement strand
ACGACGCCGAGCTGGGTGGGCACCGCCATCGTCGCGATGACGAAGGTGAGCAGGCCCCGCTTACCGCGGAAGCGCAGCTTGGCGAAGGCGTACCCGGCAAGCGTCGAGAAGAAGACGACGGATGCCGAGACCACCGTCGAGACGATGATGCTGTTGCCCAG
>DMKW01000229.1:2127-3336 GCA_003454135.1 Microbacteriaceae bacterium | reverse complement strand
GACTTCCAGAAGTTGACGCTCTCGTTGCCGATCACCGACATTGCGTTCTTGACAAAGTTGCCGCCGGGGATCCACGACAGGGTCGGATCGTTGAGCGTGCTCGAGTCTCCGCTGCCGATCAGTACCGTCCAGTAGAGCGGGAAGACCGAGGCGACGAGAATGACCGCGAGGAAACCGTATGCCAGGAAGCCGGGTCGCTGTGCGACGATCGCGCGGCTTCGGCGGCTCACTTCTGGCCTCCTTCGCTGCTCGAGATGCGTCGGGTGATGGCGAGGTTGATGAGCCCGATCAGCACGATGATGATGAACAGAAGCCAGGCGACAGCAGCGGCGCGACCGAAGTTCAGCTGCCCCCAGCCCAGGTTGTAGAGGTACAGCGTCAGCGTCATCCACTGTTGATTTGGCCCGCCGGTGCCGTACTGGTCGTACAGTCGCGGCTCGTCGAAGATCTGGAGTCCCCCGATGGTGGCCGTGATGATCACGAAGATGAGCGTCGGGCGCAGCTGCGGGATCGTGATCGAGAAGAAGCGACGAAGGCGGCCCGCTCCGTCGATGGCCGCCGACTCGTACAGATCGCGCGGGATCGCCTGCATGCCGGCGAGAAGGATGAGGGCGTTGTAGCCGGTCCAGCGGAAGTTCACCATGGTCGCGATGGCGACCTGGCTGGCGAACGGGTCGGTGTGCCAAAGGATCGGCTGGATGCCCAAATGGCCGAGCGTGGTGTTGATGAGACCGTAGCGGTCGCCGAACATATTGCTGAAGATGAGGGCGACCGCGACCGGCATGACGATGTACGGCAGCAGGACGCTCATGCGCCAGAAAGTTTTGCCGCGAAGGTTCTGATCGAGGACCGCGGCGATGACGAGCGCCGCGACGATCTGGGGTACCGCCGACAGTAGGAAGATGCTGAAGGTGTTGCGCAGCGCGATCCAGAACTGGCGCTGACCAAGCACGAACATGAAGTTGTCGAGGCCGACCATCTTGCCCTGGCCGTTGATGAGATCCCAGTTGTGCAGTGAAACCCAGCCCGTGTAGAGCAGCGGGAACAGGCCGACGAGCGCGAAGAGGATGAAGAAGGGCGAGACGTAGAGGTACGGAGAGAAGCGGATGTCCCATCGGCCCAGTCGCTGGCTGAAGGCGATCCTCCTGGGAGTTCGTTCGCGGACGCGGAGTGTCGAGGTTGTCATGCTTGGGTTCCTTGGGTTCCTTG
>DMKW01000229.1:0-2004 GCA_003454135.1 Microbacteriaceae bacterium | reverse complement strand
TTGGGTTCCTTGGGTTCCTTGGCTTGTGAGGCGGGGCCGCTCTTCTCCCGAAGAACGGCCCCGTCGTCAGGGACTCGTTAGCCGAGCGCCGTGATATCGGACACGACCTGCGTCCACGAGGCGTCGATCGTCTGCTGCTTCTGCTCGACGCGGGTCAGGCCGTTCTGGACAGCGGTCATGATCGCACCGTACTTGACACCCTTGAACGGCGTCACGCTGACGGCCTTGGCGCGATCAATGAAGATCTGGCCGATGGCCGCGTTGTTGAAGAAGGGGTTCGTCGCCCCGGTCAACGTCGCGTCGCTGTATGCGGCGACCTGGCTCGGGAAGTTGCCCGCGGTCTTGAACGCCTGGATCTGCTGGGCGGGTGCGGTCAGCCAGTCGACGAACTGCTTCGCCTCGGCGGTGTGCTTGCCCTGGGTCGGAACGAGGAGGAACGAACCGCCCCAGTTTCCGCCGCCGTTGGGGAAGACATTGGCGATCTTCCAGTCGGTCGCCTTGGGGCTGTCGCCCTGGATGACGCCGAGCATCCACGGCGGGCAGAGCATTGTCGCCCATGCGCCCTTCGCCATACCGGCGGACCAGTCGTTGGTCCACTCGGTCAGGTGCGCCGAGTCGGTTGCGCTGGCCTGGAGCACCGAGGTGAACGCGGCCTTGACGTCGGGATTAGTGGTTGCAACGACGGTGCCATCGTTCTTCTCGAAGAAGTTCTGATACTGGTTGGCGAGACCTTGGAAGGTCGCGCCCGCCGAGTCGAACCAGGCTGCGCCGGTCTTCTTCGCGGCGAACTGCGCCCCGATGTCGTAGTAGTGCTGCCAGTCGCCCTGCAGCAGCGTCGCCACGGCGGCGGGGTCGGTCGGTAGGCCGGCCTTGGCGAAGAGGTCGGAGCGGTAGCAGATCGCCTCGGGGCCGATGTCGGTGCCGAGCCCGATCTGCTTTCCGTCGACGGTGCCGCCCGCGGTCTTCCAGGAGGAGTAACGGCCCTTGTTGTCGGCCGCGGTGAGGTCGACGAACTTGCTCGCGTACTGCTTGACCTTCGGCATCCAGTCGCCGTCGACCGCCTCCACGTCGCCGAGCCCGGATCCCGCGGCGAGCTTCGTGAAGAGGTTGGTCTCCGCGGCATCCGATGTGGCGGCCTTGTTCTGGACGACCGTGATGTTCGGGTGGAGCTTGTGATATTCGGCCAGCAGCGCGTCGGTGTAACCGAAGTTGTTGAAGGTCGCGAGGGTCAGGGTGATGGGGGTTTTGGTGTCGGTGCTGGCGCTCGGCGGGGACGAACAGCCGGTGACGACGAGGGCGAAGACCGAGGCGGATGCTATTGCGGCCCCGATAGTGGTACGTCGTGAAATCTTCACGATCACTCCTTTGTGTGCGTTGATAGGGGAGATCCGCGAGTTCATTCTCATCAAGCGTGGGAGCGCTCTCACGGGGTCGGGCCAAGACTAGGCGTCTCAAAAGCATTCTGTCAAGAAAAACTTGAGAGCGCTCCCACGGCAAGTCGCCGCATGGAAGACGCGCTCGTGCGGAGATCCCTGGAACGGCAGTCTTGTGGCCGGTAACATAACTTTCCGCGGCCGCAAAACTTTTTTCGCGTATACCCACCGGTACGACGGAGGAGGGCGCAATCGACGGGCATTCTGGAGACGACTTGGATAGAGAGCTCCGATCCATCGTCGCTTCCTTCGCGCCAACACTGTTGAGTCGTCGACCAGCGGCGCAGGTAGTGGTCGCAGAGTTGATCTGGCCGCGACGGACGCCGAATTTCTGGACGCAATTCGCACGGCGAGATTGCGATGAGCGGCTCGACCGATGCGCAATCGCACCGCTCTCGGACTCGTCAGCTCGTCGTAAATGCCGCAAGGGCGTCACTCCCTCTGGATGGCAGCCTCACGGCGCACTCGATTGCGGACATTTGCACTCAGACAGGGCTGCATGCTGTCGCTTTCCGACAACAGCCCGTCCGGACCGGTCAGGGCAAGGCCCTGCTCCTTGGCCAGGCGGACA
>DMKW01000113.1:19736-20119 GCA_003454135.1 Microbacteriaceae bacterium | reverse complement strand
CGGGCGAAGGGGCCGGCGATGCGCCTCGGGATTCCGGCCCTCGCCGGCCTGTCGGTGCTGCACGGCTTCATCCCGCCGCACCCCGGCCCGCTCGCGGCGATCGGCATCCTGCACGCGAACGTCGGCATCACCCTGGCCATCGGCCTCATCGTGGCGATTCCCTGCGTGATCATCGCAGGGCCTCTGTTCGGCCAACTGGCCGCGCGTTGGGTGCCGATCGGCGCCGCTGGCGCCGCCCTCGCCGTGACGGGCGGAACCCGCAACCAGGCCACACAGACCACCGTCGACCCGGAACGACGTGCTCAGGATCCGGATGCCACGGGCACGCCATCCTTCGCCCTCACGCTCGTCACCCTGCTCTCGCCGCTCGTGCTCATGCTCAT
>DMKW01000113.1:16130-19611 GCA_003454135.1 Microbacteriaceae bacterium | reverse complement strand
GCCACCCTCAGCACCAAGATCGGTCGCAGCCTTCTTCCGATCGTCGGCGTGATCTTCATCGTCGGTGCCGGCGGAGGCTTCAAGCAGATGCTCGTGGACGGCGGAACGGGCACGGCTATCGCCAAGATCGCGATCGCCACGAACGTGTCTGTGCTGCTTCTCGGCTGGATCGTCGCCGCACTCATCCGCCTCGCGACCGGGTCGGCGACCGTAGCCACCGTCACCGCGGCCGGCATCGTCGCACCGCTCGCCGCCGGCCTCTCCCCGGCACACCTCGCGTTGCTGGTGCTGGCGATCGGGGCTGGCTCGCTCATCTTCTCCCACGTCAACGACGCCGGTTTCTGGCTCGTGAAGGAGTACTTCGGGCTCACGGTGGGGCAGACGCTCAAGACCTGGTCGGTGATGGAGACCATCATTTCCGTCGTCGGTCTGGCCGTGGTGCTGTTGCTGTCGGTCATCCTGTAGCGCCGCGCCGGGCGAATGAGCGAGCAACCGGGCCCTTCGCCGCTTCGGCACGGGGCCGAATCTGACCGCTACGGGCTCAGCGCCGCCACGATGGCCTGCGCCCGCGCCCAATACGGGTCGTAGTGGTTGGGGTCCTGGTTCACTTGCACGGCGTGGGCGGCTTCGCCGGGGGTCATGTTCTTCCAGCCAGGGATGCTCACGAGCTTCTTGAAGAAGTGGATGGCGGAGGTGTATGGGTCCATCCGGTCGGCGAGCGTGCCCCAGGCGCCGTTGTCCCGTTGCTGGAAAAGACCGCGGCTGTCGGCGCCGGCGGCATCCCCGTGATCCAGCACGCGGAGCCCGGACTCGCCCATGGCGGTCATGACACCGATGGCCTGCGTGTGCTTTCCGATGCCGAGGGAGCGGGCGGCATCCATGATGTGCGCCGCGTTGACGAGCCTGTCCTGGCAGTACCCGGCGACGGGACCGGATGGCACGGTGATTTCTCCCACCGGCACCGCCGCAACCTTCGCGCAGACGGGCGGGGCTGCCGTGGCCCATACGCGGGAGAACAGGTTCGGGGCGAGCACCGCAGTGGCGCCTACCGCGATCGCGAGAACGCCGGCGAGCACGACGAGCGTGGTGAGCACCTTGCGCATTCGCGTCACCTCACCCTCTCGCTCATTCGAACCACGTTTCCCGATCGCCGGGCCAATCAATCAGCGTAGCCAATGACGCTCCCGAGCGCCTGAAAGCGCATCAGCACGGCGTAGCCTCAACCCATGAAGCGTGCTCTCGCGTTCGGCCTGGTGTCCGCACAGATTGTTTTGCTTGCGGTGCTCGCATTCGTTCCGCATGGCACGTTGTGGCCCGTCAACGCCGCCGTCATTGCGGCCTCGATCGTGCTCGCGGTGGCCGGGGTGATTCTCGCCATGCTGGGCGCGATCGGCCTCGGCCCGGCCTTCACGCCCAATCCCATTCCGCGCGAGAACGCGCCCCTCGCCACAGGGGGCGTGTACGGCCTGGTTCGCAACCCGATCTACACGGGGCTCATGACTGGTGGCCTCGGTCTCGCGCTGTTCGGAGCATCGGTGTGGCATGTCGTCGCGTGGGTCGCCCTGGTGGCGGTGCTGTCGGCGAAGACGCGGTGGGAGGAGCGGATGCTCTTGGCGAAGCATCCGGACTTCGGCGAGTATGCCGCGCGGGTCGGCCGTTTCGTGCCGGGCGTCGGCCGGCTGCGACCCCGTTGATTCAGACGACTCCGAGGGCACGGCTGAGACTCTTCCGCACCCACTCGTGATACTCGACCAGCGTCCAGCCGAGCCCGCGCACGAGGGTGTCGTAGGCATCCGGATGCCCGATCGCCCAGATCGCCGCCGCCGCTTCGTCGTCGGTCAGCCCGGCGAGTACTCCCCGAGATCGCAGCTCGGCCGCGGCGAGCCGGTAGTTGCGCAGGCGCTGCTCGTTGCGTGCCCTCTCCACGGCCGCCGCCTCGCCGTCGACCGCCGCGGCCTGGTGGATCACCGTCCAGACGTCGCCCGTTCGACCGTGCACTTCGACGAACCAGTCGGCGAGCACGCCGATCACGGCGGCAGCGTCCACCGCGGAGCGGGTGCGCTGCATCATGAATTGGGGCACGGGAGTCGGTGATTGCGGCCCGGATGCCGCGGCATCCAACATCGCAGACAGCAGGGCCGCCTTGTTGCCGACCGCGTTGTAGATGGTCTGCACCGAGACCCCGGCGCGGCGCGCGATGGCCCCGATCGAAGTGCCGACGTAGCCGTGCGAGAGAAACAGCGAACTGGCGGCGTCGACTATCTGCTGGCGGGTGACGGCCGCCTGCGCCTCGCGCAGGCTCGGCGGCGGGGCGCCCACAACATGATCCGTCATGAAATTTAGCATAGCGTTCCACTAATTAGAACGCTATTCTAGTGAGCATTCAAGGAGGAGCCATGGAGCACATCGACACCGTCGTGATCGGCGCGGGGCAGGCCGGTCAAGCGACCGGATACCACCTCGCGCAGCGGAAACTCCCTTTCGTCATCCTCGAGGCGAACCCTCGCGTGGGCGACGGATGGAGGCGGCACTGGGACTCGCTGCGCCTCTTCACCCCGGGGCGGTTCAGCGCCCTTCCCGGAATGCCGAGCCCGGTGGGCCGCACCGCGCTCGCGACCAAGGACGAGTTCGCGGGCTACCTCGAGGGCTACGCCAGCGCGTTCGCGCTGCCGATCCGGCTCGGCGTCACCGTAACCGGCATTACCCTGGCTGCACCGACGCGCACCGATGACGGGTTCGAACTGGCGACGACCGCCGGTCCGATGACGGCACGCCAGGTGGTGGTCGCGAACGGCCCCAACAACCTGCCCCGAATACCGGAATTTGCCTGCGAAGTCGACCCGGGCATCCGGCAGCTGCACTCGTCCGAGTACCGCAACCCGTCGACCCTGCCCGCGGGCGACGTGCTCGTGGTCGGCGCCGGCACGTCGGGGGCGCAGATCGCGCTCGAGCTGGCAGCCACCCGCCGCGTCCACATCGCCGGCCGCCCGACGCCGCACATCCCAGACGCCGTGTTCCGCTACGCCGGTGCCGCCTACTGGTGGCTGGTGAGCAACGTGCTCACGATCGACACACCGCCCGGCCGCAAGGTCGCCGCGGTGTTCGGCAAGCGAGGCGCGCCCCTCATCAGCGTCTCGATGGAACAGCTGGAAGCCGCCGGCGTGAGCCGCCTGCCTCGCATCACCGGCACTCAGAATGGTCTTCCCGTGGCTGGCGACGCCGGCCCGGTTTCGGTGGCCACCGTGATCTGGGCCACCGGCTATCGCCCGAACCTCGACTGGCTGCCGGCGGTGCGGTCGAACGGCGACGGGATGCCGGTCACCCGCCGCGGGGTGGTGGACGACGTGCCCGGCCTCTTCTTCGTGGGTATGCCGTTCCAATACGCGCTCACATCGGGGCTCATCGGCGGGGTGGGACGCGACGCCGGGTTCGTGGCGGATCGAGTCGCGGCACGGGCGAAGTCCGCCGAAACGGGAACGAT
>DMKW01000113.1:8450-15945 GCA_003454135.1 Microbacteriaceae bacterium | reverse complement strand
ATCCCGCTGTCCATCCTCGACCTCGCCCCCATCGCGCCGGGGCAGACCGCTCGGGAGAGCTTCGCGGCGAGCGTCGCGCTCGCCCAGACCGCCGAAAAGCATGGCTACACGCGCGTCTGGTATGCGGAGCACCACAATATGCCGACGATCGCCTCGTCGGCCACGAGCGTGCTGATCGGCCACGTCGCCGCCCACACGCAGACGATCCGGCTCGGCGCCGGCGGCGTCATGCTGCCGAACCACTCGCCGCTCACGATCGCCGAACAGTTCGGCACCCTCGCCGAGCTCTACCCCGGTCGCATCGACCTGGGCCTCGGCCGCGCCCCGGGCAGCGACCAGAACACCGCTCGGGCGATGCGACGCGACCCGCGGGCATCCGACCAGTTTCCGCAAGATGTGCTCGAACTCCAGTCCTACCTTCGCGGCGAGTCGATCATCCCCGGTGTGCAGGCCGTGCCCGGCGGCGGCACCAACGTGCCCCTCTACATCCTCGGTTCCTCCCTCTTCGGCGCCCAGCTCGCCGCGGCGCTCGGCCTGCCGTACGCGTTCGCGTCTCACTTCGCGCCGAACTCCCTGTACGAGGCGGTCGCCGCCTACCGCCGTGACTTCCAGCAGTCACAGCAGCTCGCCAAGCCGCACGTCATCGTCGGCGTAAACGTCATCGCCGCCGAGGACGCGTCGAATGCGAACCGCCAGTTCGAGACGACCCGCCGCTCCCGGGTGCGCGGCATGATCGCCCGCGGGCCGTCCGCCCCGGACTACACCGACGAGCAGATAGACGCCTTCCTCGCCACGCCCGAGGGTCGCGATATCGCCAACATGATGCGGTACTCGGCGGTGGGTACGCCCTCCGAGGTGCGCGCGTTCCTCGAGGAGTTCGCCGCATCGACAGGGGCCGACGAGCTCATCATCGCGCACCAGTCCCGCGACGTCGCCGACCGCTTGCGCTCGGTAGAACTCACGGCGGACGCGATGAACGGCGCCACGGTCTAGACGGTCCTCACCGTCGGAGAGAGACCGCATTAAGATCGGTTCATGGTCGACGTACACGAACCCGTCGCAGGGCGCAGCCAAGGCACCCTCACTACCTGGAACGATGAGCGCGGCTTCGGCTTCATCACGCCGATCGACGGGGGTCGAAACGTGTTCGTGCACATCTCGGGCTTTGCGCCGCGCGAGACCCGACCGTTCGCCGGGGAGCTGCTGGCGTTCCAGATGGATGCGGCCCCGGGCGGACGTGAACAGGCGACGCGCGTGAGGCCGGTTGCAGCATCCATCGCCAAACCCCGCGCCACAAAACCGACCGCGGCGAAGCCCCGCCGCAAGCCGGCTCCGCCGAACCAGAGCCCGGTGAGCTACCTCGCGATCCTCGCCTTCGTCGCGTTGTACGTGCTCGTGAGCATCGTCTGGGCCCTGCCGTACTGGCCGATCGGGCTGTACCTCGTCATGAGCGTGCTCGGCTATGTCGCCTACGCATCCGACAAGGCGGCCGCAACGGCAGGCCGGTGGCGAACATCCGAAAGCACTCTTCTCGTGCTCGGCCTCCTCGGCGGCTGGCCCGGCGCGATTTTCGCCCAGCAGCGGCTGCGCCACAAGACGCGCAAGGGCAGGTTCCAGCTGGCGTTCTGGGGCACGGTGCTGCTCAACGTCGTGGCGTTCGTCACCCTCGCGTCGCCGAGTTTTGGCTCTCTCCTCTCCACCGTCACCGGCTTGTGACCCGGCGCTACTCACCGTTCGCCGCAGGATGCAGGCTAAGACGGCGGACCTCGACGAAACGGAGCAACCGTGCCAGACGGTGACGTAGAAACGATCGACAAGGCCGACCAGTGCGCATGACCCCGGATGCCCTGCGCGAATTCTGCCTGGCCCTGCCCCAGGCGATCGAGACGTTCCCCTTCGGCGAGGAGACGAGCGTCTTCAAGACGAGCGGCAACGGCAAGATCTTCGCGCTCAGCCCGCTCGCGAGCGAGCCACTCGCGGTCTCCCTCAAGTGCGACCCCGAGGAGAGCATCGCCCTGCGAGCGGAGTTCCCGCAGGTCACGCCCGGCTACCACCTCAACAAGAAGCACTGGGTCACGATCGTGCTCGACGGTGGAGTTCCGGATGAGCTGGTCGAGCAGTTGCTGAGCTCCAGCCACGCGCTCGTTCGGCCGCGGGTGCCACGCGGGCGGGCGTCCTAAATCCGATGGCCACCGGGTCTTCGCGCGGTCGTAAGTCGCTCGCGCGGGTGTTCGTACATGCGCGCGAGCGACTTACGACCGCGGGCGCCCTCCAGGCCAGAGCAGCGGATGCCGTAAGGCCGCTACCGAGCCAGGTACGAGGTAATCGTGAGCACGCAGCATCCGCCGACCAGGGCCGTGAAGATCGCCAGCCAGACCATCGAAGGAACGCCGGTGCGACGGTAGAGCAGGTAGGCATCCGACGTGGGGAGCTCGTTGCGGCGGCGCACGTGCACGCCGATCACCGTCAGGAGGCCGCGCACCGAGCCGACGAGCAGGGCGACACCGAGCACGAGGAGCGCGTAGCTCTGCACCTGGGGCGTCGCGTAGACCCACAGCGCGGCGGTCACCGCCACCGACGCCAGCACCACGATGGCGCCGAACAGGTTGCGGATCACCGGCAGCGTCAGCAACAGCACCACGCCGCCGGCGAAGAGCGCGATGGCGGTGTAACCATGGAACACGCTCCAGAGCTGTGCTGCTCCGACGATCGCGGGCGCCGGGTAGCCGAGCATCCCGCTGATCACGGTGCCGAGCACGCCGCGTCCGCTGCTGAGCGCGTCGCCGGAATGGTTGCGTCGGATGCGGATGCCGTGCACCACCCGCCCCGAAAGCACCGCCGCGAAAGCGTGGCCGAGTTCGTGAACGAGGGTGGTGAAGAGCCCGAAGTACTGCCAGGTGGCGCGCGGGATGCTCAGCGCGGCAGCTGCGGCGAGGATGCCGAGCAGCAGGGGAGTTGAGATGGCGATTGGTGTGGTCTGGGCGAAGAGACGTGCCCAGTCGGCGAGGACAGAGGAAGTATCGATGGAACCAGTCTTTCAGGTGCGCCCAGGCCCACCATCGATCGGATTCTTCGCGGAGGATTAGCCACCCTCGCCATGCAGCACGCCACAATGGAGCAATGATCGACATCATCCCGAGCCAGGGCCTCCCGGGGGCGCGCCTCCGCGTTCGCGTGTCGCTCGCGCACAGCGAGCCGGAAATCTGGCGCCTGCTCGAGCTCGACGCGTCCCTCCCCCTCGATCGGGTGCACCAGGTTCTGCAGGCCGCTTTCCAGTGGCGCGACGTTCACCTGCACGCGTTTTCGGATGACGACCCCGACGGTCCGCGCCGCGCGCGGGCGGGACTCCGCGTCATCCCGCGCCGGTGGATGTCGCAGGATCTGCTCGACGACGGACAACCCGGACTGCTCGAGACCGAGAGCACCATCGGCGAGGCGTTGTCCGTGGCATCCGGCGTGCTGTTCTACGAGTACGACTTCGGCGATGGCTGGACCCATCGCCTTGAACTCCTCGAGGCATTTCCCGCGACAACGGATGCCCCGCCTGCGCTACTCGTCCGTGGCGAGCAACGGGGCCCGCTCGAAGATTCGGGCGGTGTCGACCGCTATGCCGAACTGCTCGGCGTGCTCGCCGATCCGTTGAGTGAGGAACATCCCGAATCCGCCGCGTGGGCGTCGTATATCGCCGGGCCGTGGCATCCGTTCGATCCCGATCGGCTGAACGTCGACGACGTGAACCGCGAGCTGCGCCTGCTTTTCGAGCCTGAGGCGCCCCGCACCCTCGTCGGCATCCTCACCGAACGCCTCTACCCGGGAGTGCGCGGCGAATTCCGCAGTTACCTTGCCGAGGCCATGGACGGCCCCGCAGAGGTCGATGCCGCGACGGCCGAGCGGATGGTGCGCCCATACGCCTGGCTCCTGCACCGCATCGGGATCGACGGCCTGCAGCTGTCGGCGGCGGGATGGCTGCCGCCGGCGGTCGTGCGCGACGCCATGCGAGAACTCGAATGGGAGGGTCGCTGGATCGGCGCGATGAACCGCGAGGACCGGACCATGCCGATCCTCCAGCTGCGCGCGAGCGCCCAGCGGTTGGGGATCATCCGCAAGGTCAAGGGCAGGCTCGTACTGAACAGCTATTCCAAGAAGGATCTCGGCAATCCCGCAGCGCTGTGGTCGAGGCTCGCGACACTGCTCGTGTTGCGAAACCGCCACGAGTCGAGGGCGGATGCCGCGATGCTGCTCGCTATTGCGGTCGCCTCCGGGCGGCACTCCTCTCGGCGCGACTACCTCGAACCGCTCGCCTTCGGACTCGGAGCCCTCGGGTGGACCACCGAAGACGGAGAAGACCTTCCCGATGAAACGGTGAACGACCTCATCGACGAAACCTGGCGCACGCTCCTCGACCTCGGAGTTTTCGAGCGCGACGCGCGCGGCCTCGGCGTGACCGGCGTCACCGAAGAGGGCAGGGCGTTCGCACGGGCGATGCTTCGAGTCTAGGGATGGCTCAGTCGCAGCCGATGCCGTCGTGGTCGCGGCCGTAATGGTCTTGTCCGACAACCGTCACGGTGCCGGTGAGGTAGGTGCCGCCGTGGCCGGCGCGGGGGCGGGCACCGGGAGCACGGGAGCGAACGGCGACCTGACCGCGGCCGCACCCGGGCATTTGGACAACACCCGCAGCATCGCATCGTGCTCTGCCGGTGTCACCCATAGCCCGTAGGTAGCCTTCACCGAGACCTGGTGGCTCACATACTCGCAACGGAATGTTTTCGCCGCCGGGAGCCAGGTCGCCGCGTCCCCGTCGCTCTTCTGCTCATTGGACCTGCCGTCGACGGCGAACAGGTTGATCGGATCGTTCGCCAACGCTACCCGCTGCGCCCGCGTGAGCCGCTGGGCTCCGGTGCGCCACGCGTCGCCGAGCGACACCACGTGGTCGATCTGCACCGCCGCGGAGGTACGGTTGCCGCGCACGAAGTGGATCGCGTGGCCGGTGTACGGCGATGTCAGCTGGCCGCTCATCACGCGACAACGGCCGGACTTGGCGACTGCCGTGAGGTCCCGGCTCAGGATGTCGTTGCGGGTGTCGCATCCATTGCGGTCCTCGTCGATCCACGCCTTGCCGAACATCGCCGTGCGGGCGTAGCCGGTCATTGGCGCCTTGCCCTTCACCGGAAGGGTCGCCAGCAACGCGAGCGCGGTCGTGTCGGTCGTGGGTTCGGCGGTGAAGGTCGACTGCGCCTTCGGAGTCGGTGCGGCGGCAAGCAGGGCGACGGAGCCGCCGGCCAAGGCTACGACGAGGATGCCGCTCGAGACAATCCAGAGGCGGGTACGAGAGAAGCGCATAGTCCGCACGGATTCTGAACTGCCTGGCATCGATTCGCGTTTCTGTAGTTGTCCTCCCAAAAACCTACGCGCCGATCGCTGGAACGCTCAGTCCCTCTTCGCGGGTCGCGACGACTGGCCGGTGAACTTCGGCGTCGGGCCCGGTTTCCGCGATCGCACGGCCGTCGATCCGCCCCGGATGCGGGCGCGGGCGTAAGTCGCTCGGATAGCCAGACGCGGTCGTAAGTCGCTCGCGCGGGTGTTCGTGCACCCGCGGGCGAGACCTACGACCGCGCGCCATTTCACCCGGGACGGGATGCGCCGCGCTACAGAACGGACTTCCCACGCTGCGTCTCATGGCCCCCGAATGACTTGACGGGCCTGAATCGGGGCGATGCCGCTCCGTTATACCAGGGGATCAAACCAGCGAAGCGAAGTGAAACGCCCGAAACCCGCGTCGTGGCTCGCGAGCCTGAGCCCGTGCGATATCGCGAGCGCAGCAAGGTGCACGTCGGGCACGTCATTCGCTGCCCACGAGCCCTCACCGAGAAGCTCACGCATCACGGACGCGTGATTCGGCGTCGGCACGGGCAGCCATGTGACCGGGTGACCCAGCCACCGATCAACCTGCTGCCATGCGACCTTGACGGAGACCGGACTCGCCTGGATTCGAGGATTGCTGACGAGACGCACAAAGGCGTTGAGGCTCTCCCATGGGAGAGCAACGCGGTCCGTGCCGGTGAATTGCCGATCAAGCCAGGCGAGCGCGCGCTCGTGCTCGGGGGAGGACGTCGAGAATGCGTAGACGAGCAGGTTCGCGTCGATGAGCATCATCGAAAGTCTTCGCCCTCTGCGGCAGCGAGAGCGCTGCTCACGTCCATCACGTCAACCAATGAGGCTCCCAGATCCACCGGAATCGTGGAAGACCCGGCGGCGGCGCTCGGCTCGTTCGACATCTGACGAAGGCCCGCGCGAAGGGCGTCGTTCAGCACCTGTTTGAAACGCCGACCGTCTCGAGCACGGATCCGCTCGATCTCTGCGGCGACATCCGGATCAATGGTCACTGTCGTTCTCATCTGTCGAGAGTATCCCAAAATTGATGCGTTGATGCCTTTCTTGGTTTC
Source organism: Microbacteriaceae bacterium (assembly GCA_003454135.1). Taxonomy (GTDB): domain Bacteria; phylum Actinomycetota; class Actinomycetes; order Actinomycetales; family Microbacteriaceae; genus Lacisediminihabitans. The sequence continues at coordinate 9,502 of DMKW01000113.1, read as the reverse complement.
GCTCGAGCATTTTCCGGTGCTGGGTGCACGCGAAGCACGTGCAGCTGACATCGTGCGGGCCGAGAACAACACCGGTCCGCGGGAGATGCGCGAGGCTTGGATAGTCACGAAAGCTGTAGCGCGGAACTGTCGAGCACATCGAAGTGTCGTCGAACACCACGCGACCGAGGAGCTCGTATGGCGCGAGTGCCGGCGATGCGAAGAACGGCTCATCAACGTGGTGTGGACAATTCGCATTGTCTTCGGGCAGCCGGTCGACCGCGTATGCCAGGGCGTAGTAGCGCACCGTGCCGGGAGTGCGCGTGAGTGCCGCGAGAAGTTCGTCGAGGTGCTCTGCGATCGGGCCATTCATGTGGCCGGTGGCCCTTGTCGTGATGAGCAGTCGAAGGTTCTCATCCATTCCCACCACCCACAAGCCCTTCGTGCGGGTACCGCGGGAGAAGATTTCTCCGTGCAGAATCTGATGGATGTCGTAGCCGGCTTCGATGATCATTGGCCGACGGTAGACCAGGCGTCGATGGCAGGGAAACGACATGTGCGATCCTGTGGACGGCACGAGGGTGAGCAGGATAGAGAAGAGGTGGCGAGGCCTTCGCATCGAAAGGGTTAGACCACCACACAGACGCCTCAGGGCCGCAGCGATTGCTCCATGCACTGCCGCACTTCGACCGCGGCATCCACGACCTCGGCCACGCTCGCGGCGATCTCGACCGCGCGCGACTCGTCGGGCACCTTCACCACCCAGTAGCGGGAGAGCGGCGCGTCTGAGACGTTGAACGAGCCGCGGCTCGTGGCACCGTGTTGGGGGACAAGCGTCGCGGCGTCGGCGCCCTCGAGCACCTCGGAGTAGACGAGCTCGCCGCTCTGGGCCAACTCGTCGTCGAGGCGCACCATGAAGGCCACCATGCGCTCGATCCACTCGGTCGGCTTCGCGTGCAGCTCTGCCCGTTCGCCGAACACCATGATCATGAATCTCATCGTCACTCCGATCCGTTGCTCCCACTGTGACAGCAACAGACGCTCGCCGCCATCAACACGGGGCGCCGAATCCA
>DMKW01000113.1:1559-8251 GCA_003454135.1 Microbacteriaceae bacterium | reverse complement strand
CGCACCGATAACTCCGACCGATGGCCGCGGCGGACGGCTGCCTATTTACCGGTGAACAGCCGCCACATGGGCACAACGCCCCCGGCCGTGTCGCCGGCGTGACCGAGGTGTGCGAGATTCCAGTTGTCCTCGATCGTGGTGAGCAGCGAGTAGTGGTTGTACGCCGTGTGATCGACGAAGTGCCGCGGGCCCGAGGCGGTCACCACGATAGCGGGGATGAGTCCGCCGCCGTAGGTTCCGCCGGGCCAGCTGGCGCTGACTCGCGGGTCGGCCGCACTCACGTAAGGCGAGTCGCAGCATCCGGTGGCGCTCTCCCAGCCACCCGTCGTGGTGTTGCCGGTGAAATCGTTCTCGTCGGTGACGATCACGATCGCCGAGCGCTTCGTCCATGCCGTCGATTGCGTAATGGTGTCGACCGCGGTGTGAACGAAGGCGTCGGCCTTCTGCTTCAGCGACGCGTCATTTGCGTCATCTTTGACGCTGCCATACGGACACGGGGTCTCCGGATGACCGGCAATCGTCACATAGACGCCACCGTGCATGTCGTTGCACTGGTTCGGGCTGATCCAGACAAACTGCGGCGCCTTCGGGCCGTTCAGATCGGCCGAGAGCTGCGAATAGTCCTTGACGTTCGCCATGCGGACGGGATTGTTCTTGACGTCATCGAACAGCACGAACGGGTTGTGCTTCTTCGCATACAGCGACGCCACCGTTCCGTCGGGCAGCACCGGCCCGAAACGATCGAGCTTGTTGGTCGGCAGGGTCTCCATGTACGCGCCCCAGCTGACGTGGCGCGACTCAAGCTGATCCACCAGGTTTACCCGGTCGAGGTTCACCACATTCTGGTCGTTGTCGTCCTGGACGCCGAAGTTGTCGCCTGCGATCGCCGCGATGTAGTTGGGCATCGACGGGTGAGTGACGCCGTAGTAGTTGTCGGCCATCGAGTACTGGGTGGCCAGGCTGGTCAAGTACGGAGCGTTGGCGTCTCCGATGACGCTGGACTTGGAATGGTTCTCGAGCATGATGACGAAAACATGGTCGAGGGCCGGGCCCTGGCGGTGCGTTTGATCCGCTGAACCGTCTTGATTCGGGGAGGCGCTTGCCGCGGCGGCGGTGAGGGCGAGCGCCGCGACCGCCGCCATGGCAATGGCCGAGAGGCGCGAGCGAAGTTGCATGGCAGATTCCCTTCAGCGTGAGCTAAGCGCGAACACGTCAAGGCTAGTTGCCGGGCGCACCCGGCGCACCGGGCGAGATTCTCGCGGCCGGCATGCCACGAGCGGCCACGGCGCGCCGGAACCACGCGGCATCCGTCATCCTGGCCAGGAGCGGCCCGGCGATCACCGTGAGCAGCACGTAGGCCGTGGCGAGCGGGGCGAGCCCGGGCTCGATGCCTGAGCCCGCGGCCAGGCCCGCGATCACGATCGAGAACTCGCCTCGAGGCGTGAGCATGAAGCCGGCCCGCCAGCGCCCGGGGATTCCGATGCCCACGGCGGCAGCGGCGCGGTATCCGGTGAGCGTCTTGGTCGCGATCGTGACGACGGCGAGCACCGCGGCGGGCAGCAGCATGGGGAGCATGCTCGACGGCTCGGTCGAGAGGCCGAAGAACACGAAGAAGACGGCCGCGAACAGGTCGCGCAGCGGCGAGAGCAGCTGTTGCGAGTTGTGGGCGACCCGCCCGGAGAGGGCAATCCCCACGAGGAAGGCTCCGACCGCCGCCGACACGTTCACCTGTTGGGCGACGCCGGCGACGAGCATTGTGAGGCCGAGCACTCCGAGCAGCAGGGACTCGGCGTGATTGGCCGCGAACAGTCGCGAAATCACCTTTCCGTGCCGCAGCGCCAGGTACAGGATCACCACTACCACGAGCACCGCCACGACGAGCGCGGTCGCCCCGGCGAGGAAGCCGGCACCGATCACGAGAGCAGACAGCACGGGAAGGTAGAAGGCCATCGCAAGGTCTTCGATGACGAGGATCGACAGGATGGTGGGCGTCTCCCGGTTGCCGAGGCGGCGGAGGTCGCGCAGCACCTTCGCGATCACGCCGGACGACGATACCCACGTGATGCCCGCCAGCGCGACCGCCGCGACGGGACCCCACCCGAGGATCAGGGCGCACGCGGCGCCGGGCAGGGCGTTGAGCAGGGCATCCAGAATTCCGGCCATCCGCGATCGCTTGAGGCTCGTGACGAGCTCCGTCGGGGAGTATTCGAGCCCGAGCATGGCCAGCAGCAGGATCACGCCGAGCTCGCTGCCGAACCGGAAGAACTCGTTGCCGGCATCGAGGGGCACGAAGCCGCCGACGCCAAATGCCAGCCCCGCGATCAGGTACAAGGGGATGGCCGAGATGCCGATCCTGTCGGCGAGCCGAGCGAGCAGGCTCAATCCCAGCAGAACGGCCCCGACTTCGATGAGGAGCAGGGCGGCGTCTCGCATCGGTTGATCGTTCCCGTCAGCCGTCGGTGAGCACTCGCGCGAGTGCGTCGAGGCCGGGCCTGGTGCCCACCGCGATGATGGTGTCACCGGCCTGTAGGGGAGTGTCGGGTGTGGGGGAGGGGATCACATCTGGCCCGCGCACGATCGCCACGATCGACGTGTGCGTTCGGGTGCGCGCCTTGGTGGCGCCGAGCACCTCGCCCGCGTAGGGGGAGCCGGCCGAGATCAGCAGCTGTTCCGTGAACAAGCCGGCCGCCTGCTCCCGGATGCCTGCGAGCTGACCCAGCATCAGGGACGCGCCGAGAACGTCCGCCAGGGCGGCTGCCTCGTCGTCCGTGAGCGCGATCGAGTCGATGCTCGCGTCCGGGTCGTCGACTCCGAAGAGCGCGAGCTCGCGCTCGCCCGAGCGATGCGAGACGACGCCGATGCGCCGCCCCTGCTTGGTAATGACGTCATGCCGCGTGCCTATGCCCGGCAGATCGACCTTCTCGACGCGTACGCTCACGCGGCAACCCTAACAGGGGCCCTCCCACTCAAGTTCGGAAACTCGAGGGAGTTTGATTGTGCCGACCAACCGTTACCCCGCCCGTGACCTGAATCGCACCCCGTTCACGACCCGCCCGGCGCCGCGTGCGATGCCCATGGACCTCTTCCGCGACGGCGAGTCGGTTGGTAGTGCACCAAATCCACGCGGCGATGGCTCGGAGCTTCGGCTTCGGGCCATCGCCGCGTTGTCGCACTCTGTCATCGCCGGTTCCTCTCCGTCAGGTCCCCTGCGCGAAGCGCCCATCCACAGCCGGGTGGCGCAGGAGCCGGTGCTGTCGGCGGCCCCTTCGATCATTCCGGCATGACAACACCACAACCAACCATCGACCGCATCCTTCGACCGTTCTTCGACGCCAGACTTGGCGCCAGCTCGGGCATCAAACGCCAACGCTTCGAGCTCGTCGAAGCGCTGCTGCGCGAGTGCCTCGAGGCGGAGGGCGAGCGCGTGCTCGTCGATCGCGATCGAATCGTTCTTGCCACCGAACGAGAGTTCGGAGCCGACGGCGCGTTCGCCAGGACCATGCACGCCGACGACCTCATCTACGTGATCCCGATCTTTCTCCAACAGCCGTGGCTGCAAGCCGAGCCGCTACTGCAACGCGCGCAGCTGGAGATCGCGGAATGGCTCACGGCGCGAATCGTGCACGACCGCCTCGTCGACTACGGCGACCTCAGCTGCCCGCTGCTGGAAATCCGCGTGTCGATCGATCGGGCCAGGCGAGAGCTCAACCGGGAGCGCCGCGAGAGGTCGCGACTCCAGTGAACAGAGCAAGCCGCGCGAGCGGCGCGCGAGCGCAACGTCGGTGCGAGTCACGATCCTTCACCGCCGCGGTGACTTCGAGATCATCGCGGGCATCAGCAGCCAGCCGACCGAGTGGGCAGCGGGCCCACCCTCTTGAAGCCTGCGGCCCGCCTACGAATTACCGACGGCCTCTCCGGTCGGATCCTCGGCGGATTCGTCGGCGAGAAGCGCCCCGCCCATCGGCAGGCCCGCCCAGGAGACCAGCGTCCAGCCGTCCTGCGGCGAACCGGTCAGTTCGACCACTCCCGTGTTATCGAGGTCGTTCGTTGCCGCGAACATCGGCGGCACGTTGTGGGCGCGCGCCGCCGTCCAGACCCGGATCGACGCGCCATGGCTGAACACCGCCGCCGTGTCGGCTCCCGACGCCGCGATCTCGATGTCGGCGTCGAAACGCGCGAAGAAGGCATGTCCGTTCGATGCGCCGGGCATGGTGACGTCGAGATTGCCCGCACCCCACGCGAAGACGGTGTCGAGATAGACGCGAACGGATGCCCGATCGCTGCGCCCCTCGAGCGCTCCAGCCTCGATCTCATGCAGTCCGGTTCCCACTCGCACGTCGAGGCGCCGATCGATCGCGAGCGGCCGTGCGGTGAGCTGCGTGCGCACGAGGGTCGACGCGAAGATAGCGTCGATCGACTCGAAGCGCAGGGCATCCGGAATCACCGCGGCCTGCCGCGCTCCGAGCTCGGTGAGCCCGGGGCCCGGATGCGCAGTGTCGAGTAGACCATGCACGTTCGCCGGGGTCTGGCCATGGCGGATCAGGAGGAGTCGCATTTGACCTCCAGCATAAGCACCACCGCCATCGACCGGCCCGCTACGGAATCACTAACCCCTGCAGCGCCACCGGACTCGCGACCGTGTAATCGAGCTCGGTGGACTGAGCCACACCGCTCGGCGTGATCGCGTCCATGACCTTCGGCACGGTGTTCGGGTCCGCGGTGCAGAGCGCGGTGGCGCTGGCCGTGGCACAGACGCCGAAGCTGTACTGGCCCGGCGTGCTCGTGAAGGCTCGCGTCTGATCGAAACCGTGGGTGCCGTCCTGGCCGGTGAGAGCCACGGCGAAGCCCCACCCGCTCGCCGGCGTGCCACCGAGTGCTGTCTTGTCGACGCTGAACGTGATGTAACGGGAGACCGAGTTGGCAGCAACGGCGACGGCGCCGGCGCTAGTGCCTGCCGAGTCGACGAACCGGTTGTTGCCGAATCCCTGCGCCTCGATGAGCCTGCTCCACGGTGACACCGTGTAGTTCATGCCGGGGTACGAAGACGCGGTCGAGGTGGATACCGCGGCCGGGTCGCGCAGGTACACATCCACGAGCTGGGCCCCGTTGGACGAACCAAACGTGGGGGTGAGATCCCGGGTCTGCACCCGGAAGGTGACTGTCGACCCCGTGTCGTAGATCTGGAATTTGGTCAGGTCGAAGGCGCCGGCGTGGAAGTCTCCCGCGGTGGGGTAGGCGTAGTTGCCGGGTCCGTTGTCGTCACCTGTCGGGTCATCCGCGCTGAAGATGAGCGTGCCGTTCACGACATCGTTGACCACCGATCGCACGAGCTGGGCCGTGCCGCCATTGGACGCGGTGCTCGAGATGACGAACACATTGGTGCCGGCCGCCGAGATGACGTCTGCGCTGAACGAGCCGTCTGCCGCAGCTGTCGTCTTCGTCAGGGTCGTCACGCTGTTCGCGTCGGTCGCGACGTCCGCGATGTCGATCGTTGCGCCCGGCGCTGCTGTGCCCGAGACGGTGGTCGTGTCACCGGTCGCCGAACCGTCGGCCGGGGACGTGACCGTGAGCGGCGTCGTTCCCTGGCTGTGGGTGACGTAGCGGTCGCGAACCTGGGCTGGCTGCTCGAGGCTGTGGCCCGCGGCGAGGTCGGCGGTGAGCCGCACCTGCGAGGCGGAACCCCAGGTGAGCGGCGATGCCGAACCGTCGGCCCTGCCGTTGACGAAGCCAATGGATGCCGTGGCGGGGTCGGATCCGTAAGGCGAGGCCACGACATCCGCCCGGTCCCACACCTGCTCGGGCACGAGTCCGGGGCCGGAATTCATGGCATTGATCGACACGAGCACGGATGATGCGGCGCTCGCCTGCCCCTGCGCGAGGTACTGTTGCGCGCGTTCGGCGCCGAGCACCGGCCACGGGTGACCGAGACCCGAGAAGTTGTTGGTCCAGGGCGCTCCCGTGACGGTGCAACTCGTGCCGGCACCGGCGAAGCAGTCGCCATAGCCGTCGCCGTTGTAGCGCAACCAGCCCGCCCCGCTGTTGGTCGGCCGCTGGATGGTGGCGTCGGTGACCGTGAGCGAATTGAGGATCACCGGGTCGGTCGCGGCGAGTATTCCGAGACGCACATATTCGAGGAAGCCGGCATCCGCCACTGCCCGCTGGTCGAGGGTTGGGCCGCCATTGCCCACGTTGTAGCTGATCGCGGCATTCGGGTCGCCGGTCTTCGACAACCGGATGAAGTACGGGTCGCTCGACAGCGAGCCGGTCGTCGTAACGCCCCAGACCTTGATGGTGCGCTCGTACTGGTCGGCGGTGGCGCGCCAGACGCGGGCGCTGGCATAGTCGCCGTGCTGGTCGGCGATCGTCGCCGCGGCGATCAGCCCGGCGATCTCGGCGGCAATGGTGGACGGGGAGTAGCCGGTCTGCTCCTCCCAGCGCTCCACGCCGAAGCTGGGCCCGTGGCTGATCAGGAAGTTGGCCGCGGACTTCACGTGGGGCCACAACGTGTTGTCATCCGCGAGCCCGGACTGCAGCGCCATCAGGATCGGGTAGGCAGTCTCATCCAACTGGTCGTTGAAGGCGTCGGCGGCCTTCGTGCCGTCGAGAAGGGAGTTCCGCGGCTGGGACCCGTTCGCCTGCTGGCTCTTCAGCAGCAGATAGCGCACGGTGTCTCGAGCGGTCTGGATGTCGCC
>DMKW01000113.1:0-1469 GCA_003454135.1 Microbacteriaceae bacterium | reverse complement strand
GTCGCGCGCGAAAACTTCCTTGTAGCCGCCGACGAACAGGTTGTTGGGGTCGTTCGCCGCGATGGACTGACCCCACGGCGCGTCGAGCCCGGCGACGATCGCGCCAGGATAGGTCTTGTCTTCCGACGCCTTCACGACGTTGGCCGACTGGTAGTAGTTCTTGATCGCGGCGAGGCGCTGCGTGCCAGTGAGCCCCGTGGCCGTGAGGACCGGCGGCTTGAGACCGGCGTCGTAGCGCGCCCAGCCCGCGAGGTAGCTCGCCGTCATCCGCGCCACCGAGGCCTTGGCGGTGTCGCTCGCAGTCTGCACCGCTGCGGCCTGGCTCGTTCCGAAACCGAGGGCGAGGGTCGCCTCGCCGTCGTGGTTGCGCTGCACGCCGGCTGTCTGTTCGACGTTGCCGTCGGTTGCGGTCGTGCTCACGGGGCCGATGGCGTGGGTCGCGTACAGCTGCGTGAGACCGTCGCTCGCGGTGCCGACGAAGCCGCTGCTCACGCCGTCGAATGGCCGGTCAGCCTTCAGCGCGAGGTAGGACGGCACGGCATAGGCGGTGCGATTGGCCTGGCTCGCGGTCTTCGTGTCGAACGAGACGGGCACGGGCGATCCGGTCGAGGTGTCCACGACGGCGGTATCCGCTCCGCCGTTCGCCGACCCGCCGCCGCCGTTGCCACCCGCGTTCGCGTCAAGGCGCACGAAGAGCTTGAAGCTGTTGGCCTCGTTCGTCTTGGCCAGGAATCTCGTGCGCACGACCACACTGTCGCGCGCCGGGTCGGTGAGATAGGTGTTGACGAGCGCGTACTTGCCGCTCTTCGCCGTCGACGTCACGGTGCAGACGGTTCCGGTGGCATCGGATGACACGGTGTACGTCATGTCGCGGCTCTGCAGGTCGGTGAAACTCGACCCGTCGGTGACGATGTATTGCATCGTCTCGACGTTCGTCGCATCCACGGTCGGAGCGTAGACATCCGAGAGGATGCCGTTTGCCACCGTGAACCAGATTTTGGAGTCCGTGTTGCGCGCGGTGCCGACGCAATCCTTGCGGGAAAGGCCCTGGTGGCTCACGACGCCGGGGGAGCCGGCAGCCTCCGCGCCGGTCACCGCCGAGGCCGTCGATGTTCCGAGCGAAACTGCGGCAAGCGCGAAGGCCGCAACGGCCGCTGGCACAACAAATCGGCGTCGGATCACGATGTCTCCTCTTTGAGAACCTGGTCGAGCCGTTGGGCGACTCGCCCTTCGAACCCTACGACGACCTCGACGAGGGGTCAACACCCGAGCGGTCTACCCGCGTTAGGGTGTCGTACGTGTGGACGTTGCGTCGGCCTTCAGGCGTCTGTTGATCGTTGATGTTGCTTCGTCGCGGTCCTTGCACTCGCGTTGTCCTTCGCGCTCTCATCGCGTCGTCGGTCTCTCTTCGTGCCCATTAAGCCCACCGTCTCGCGCTCGTGCAGCTCCACTTGGCTTCTCGCGCTCGC
>DMKW01000148.1:10819-11311 GCA_003454135.1 Microbacteriaceae bacterium | reverse complement strand
GCCGAGCGACGGCCACGAGGCGCACGACGGCTTCATGTCGCTGGCCAAGGTGACGATTCCCGACAACGCGTCGGTGTATCTCTGCGGGCCGCTCCCGTTCATGCGCAGCTTGAGGGCGCAGGCGCTCGAATCCGGTGTGCCGGCCGAACGTATCCACTACGAGGTGTTCGGACCGGACCTGTGGCTCGCCAGCGTCTAGCCCTCGCCCGTTCGGGCGCGTGCCGGGCCTGACCGGTCCAGCCGGCCGCCGTAGGTCCCTCGCGCGGGTGTAGGTCGCTCGCGCGGCTGGTGGAACACCCGCGCGAGCGACCTACACCCGCGCGAACAGGGCCGCCCGGCGTGGACCCGGCCCGGCCTGACCAGACATGTCGACCGTCGATGGGCAGTGGCAGACTGTCAGGATGGCGCAGCATCATGTCTGGTTGTGTACCGAAGCCGCCGCTTCCACCGGCGGCTCACGCAGAACCAGCCAGGGAACTCCCGCCGTGTCGC
>DMKW01000148.1:562-10641 GCA_003454135.1 Microbacteriaceae bacterium | reverse complement strand
TGACCAAGCGCGGCCTGCGACAAGCGCCGCATGCCGGGCGATGGCTCGCCCACAGCATCGACAGCATCGATCTCGTTGTCGTCTCACCCGCGAACCGTGCTCGCAGCACCTGGGAGCTCGCCTCGGCGGAGCTCGACACCACGCCACCGACCCGGATCGACGAGCGGACGTATGCCGCGTCCGCCAGCCAGCTTCTCGACATCGTGCGCGACCTGCCCGACGACGTCGACACCGTCGTCTTGGTTGGCCACAACCCCGGGATCGAGGACCTCGCCTCACTTCTCACGGGTCAGTCGGTGCCGATGCCCACCTCGGCCCTCGCGGTGATCGGGTTGGTTGGATCATGGTCAACCGCCGGTGAGTCCTCAGCGGTGCTGCGGGCGTCGGGCCGCCCACCCGCAGGGCGACCATCGGCGCCCTGAATGAGGCGCGCCGTCTTCAGGTCTGCGCCATGTGGGAAGCTGTGGGGCTTTGGGGGCTGCCCCTCTGCCCGAGGTCGTGCCGAGCGGGTGGGTTTGCGCCACGTCGTGAGACCGTGACGGCCGCACAGAGAGCGGCGAAGCCGACGATGGCGCGGGTCGTGTCCAGATCGATCGAGCGCAGAAGATGGCCGCTCTCGCGGCCGAGCAGAGCGCGGTCGGCTAACGCGGCGAGCAGTCCGGACATGAAGGAGTCGCCCGCGCCGACCGTGTCGACGACCGCCGCTTTTTGTGCGGCCACCTCCACCGTCCCCGCGCGCGTTACAGCGAGCGCGCCGTCGGCGCCTCGCGTTATCACGACGATGGATGGCCCGAGGTCGAGCCACGCCCGGGCCACCCGCGCTGGGTCGGCGAGGGGGTACAGCCAGTGGATGTCCTCATCGCTTGCCTTGACCACGTCGGCTCTGGCGACCATCCGCTCCACACGTTCTCGGGTGGCGACAGGTTCCCCCATGAGCTGCGGCCGGATGTTCGGGTCGTAACTCACCGTTGCGCGCCCGCGTAATGCTTCAATCTCGATGTCTACGAGGGAGGCGCCGGGCTCCAGAACGGCAGCGATCGATCCGGTGTGTACCGCCATTAGGTCGGCTGGGAGCGCTGGAAGGGGCTGCAAGTCCCACCGGACGTCAAAGGTGTACGACGCAGAGCCGTCCGCGTGGACCTTCGCCTCGGCCACCGAAGTCGGCGCGGAGCTGCGGGCGCCGGGCACGAGTTCAACACCGCTCGCCGCCAGGTGGGCGGCAATGAGGTCACCGGAAGCATCAGTACCGAATCGGGAATGAAACCTCGCGGCCAGCCCGAGTCGCTGCAATCCGATGGCAACGTTGAGCGGACTTCCTCCAGGGAAAACCTCAGCGGGTTGCGCGTCCCGGGTAATCGCGTCGACGAGCGCTTCACCGATTACAAGCACGCCGCGCGATGATGGCGGGCCGCCCACAGAATCTCGATCAAGTTCCATGAATCTCCTTTGATATTCATTGGCGGTTGGAGCGCCAGCCGAACCGATGCGGTCAGCCCAGGTCCACGATCGGCTCTGATCGGAGCGGCGTCCATTCCAGGGCTCGCACTCGAGTCGTTCCGCCGAATGAACCGAGCGCAAAGCCCGTGCTGGAATCCGTCGAGAAAACCTGCTCGGTGAGTGATACCGCGCCACCATGGGCAAACACTTCCACGGAGCCCCTGTCGACAAGGACCCGAAGGTGCAGCGCTCCATCGAGCAGAGGTATTGGCGCGCTCTCAATCGAAGCGAAGGACCCTTCGAAGCCAGTCTCGCCGGAGTGAGTGCGATCCAGGCCGAGTCGTGCAGTTCGCACGTCGTATCTGAGCCGAGTCGCCTGACCGTCGCCGACCATCAGGTCGAGACCGAACTCGTGCGCATCGAGCGGCTCGAAGGTGACATCCACCCGGTACTGCGCGCTGCCGTCGAACGAGCGAGTGCCCTCAAGGTCGAAAGGTCCGATCGAGCGGCGGTCCGCGACCTGATCGAGCACTCGCAGCTCTGCTGGCAGATGCTGGACGAGTGTCACGACACCCTGGATCGTCGCAAGCGAGAGCTCGCGCGGCAGAGACATGGACCCGCGCCACGGGGAGGTGGGCACATAGGCCGCATAGTTCCAATTGCTCATCCAGCCGATCAGAATTCGACGCCCGTTCGGAGCATTGTCGAAGCTGACGGCGGCGTACAGATCTCGGCCCCCGTCGAGCCGCCGGGACGCGTCGGAGGCGGGCGTGAACCTGATGCCGTCGAAGTCGCCCACGAAGTACTGCGTAAACGATCCGCTGGTGTCGCGACCCGGGTCGCGGCTCACGATGAGAACCCAACTCTTCCGGTCGGGATCACCGTCGACCGGTAGAGCGAAGAGATCAGGGCACTCCCACAACCCTCCAGCAGAGTCGACCGGGCCGAATGCGCTGAGGTAGTCCCAGCGCCGGAGATCATCGGATTGGTAGAAGACGATCTGCCGTGCTTCCGCTTCCGCCGCCACCATTACCCAGTACCCCGCCTCGGCCCCGGCCGAATACCAGAACACCTTCGGATCGCGAAAAGCGGTGGACGTGCGATCCAATACGGGATTGCCAGAGTGCTTTGTCCAAGTCATGCCGCCGTCGGTGCTGAACGCCAGCGACTGTGCCTGCCTGCCGCCGGCATACGCGCTCGTGTAGATCGCTACGAGCGGCGGATCATCCCCGACACCGAAACCCGACGAGTTGCGGTGGTCGACTACGGCCGACCCTGAATAGATCGCCTCTCCCTCTCCTTGGGGAATTGCGACCGGATGCTCGGTCCAATGCACCAGGTCGGGGCTAGACGCATGACCCCAGCTCATGTTGCCCCAGACGTTTGCTTCAGGGTTGTACTGGAAGTACAGGTGATAGACGCCTTTGAAATAAACGAGCCCGTTGGGGTCGTTCATCCAGTTTCTGCTCGGCGTGAAATGGTAGCCGGGGCGGTACTCTTCGCTTGTCAGTTTGCTGGCCTATCGTCGAAGGAAAATTGATCGGCGTTGACGTGCCCCCACGCGCCGGCGTTGTTGTCGATGATCACGATCTGGGCGGCCTGTCCGACAAGGCCGTTCACGTCCAGCGCGCCCAAGCCAGGTGTTCGCTGACTGACTGAAGCGCATTACTAACGCGCGTTAGTTTTCTTGCTGCTAGGAGTGTACGGCCGTCGGCTGGTCGACGGCAAGATGAAGTTACGCGATCAGGCTGAAGCGCGCTCGATCAAGGGTCCCGAGAGAATGAGCTGCTCGCCCGTGGCTCCCGACGCGAGGGCGGCGAGCATGCCGATCGCCGCGGCCCCCATTTGGTCGAAAGGCAATGCCACCGTCGTCAGGGGTGGACGGAGAAAGGACGCAATGATTTCTTGATTGTCGTAGCCGACCACCCCGATGTCCTGCGGGATTCGCAGGCCGCGTTCCTTGATCGCATCGTATGCCCCCATCGCCATTCGGTCGGTACCGCAGAAAATCGCTGTTGGCGCCTGTTCGAGTTCCAACAGCGCCGCCGTGCACTGAAAGCCCCCCGTCGCCGTTGCGTGTCCGGTCGCGATAAGGCGCGGATCGACGGGAATGCCCGCTTCGGCGAGTGCACGCTCGTAGCCGATCTGCCGGCCCACCGTCGCCGGAAGCCCGGGATCCAGGTTGATCAGCGCGACACGACGATGTCCGGCCTCGATCAGCCGTCGTGTTCCGATGTACCCGCCAGAGATCTCATCGGGAAGGACGGACGGGAAGGCTCGTGCCTGATCGAAGCAATGCACCAGCACCGTCGGAACTTCGGACGCGCTGTCGGGCAGGGTAATCAGGCGATGGGACTGTGTAGCGAAAATCACTCCCTCGATGCGGCGCCCGAGCAACATTTCCAGGGCTGCCGATTCCATCGCCGAATCTCCCTCCGAGCTCACGATGAGCAGCAACTTGCCCAGCTCCCACGCCGCCTTCTGGGCGCCATGGATGATCCCTCCCCCGAAGGGGCTGGCCGTGATGTCGGTGATCAGGCCGATCAGATTGGTGCGTTTCGAAGCCAGCGATTGAGCCCCTGCGTTCGGCCGGTAGCCGAGCTCCTTGACGGCATCCCACACTCGTTGCCGCGATTTGTCGGAGATCTGAACATCCGTGCGCCCGTTGATCACGAACGAGACCGTTGTGCGGCTTAGACCCACGTGTCGAGCGATGTCATCCATGGATACGCTGCGTTCGGGCATACCGAATTGTCGCACCGCGGCGCGGGAAGACCTTCCGCTAGCCCTGCATCACGTCGACGGAGTCACGTTCCACTGCCGGGCAGTCGATCTTGATGAGCGCGTTCTCGTCGGAACGATCGATTCCGAGAAGCAATCGCACCCCTGCCGCACCAAGCTCGTAGTGGGGAAGCGCCACGGTCGACAGAGGCGGACGAAGGTGCGCCGCGATGACCTCCTGGTTGTCGAACCCAACGACCGCCATGTCGTCGGGGATCGACAGTCCGCGACGCCGCAAGCCGTCATACACCCCCATCGCCACGCGGTCGTTGTGGCAGAAGACCGCTGTCACACCATGCGCAAGGAGAGCTTCGACCGTGTCGTAGCCGCCTTCCTGATCGGGTGCCGCGTCAAAGACCAATTCCGGATCGTATACGAGGCCTGCCGTCTCCAGCGCCTCCCGATATCCCCTCAATCTGCCGTCCCTGGCTGGGGCGGGAGTCGTGGTGTTGATGAAGGCAATTCGCTGGTGACCGCGACGGATCAGAATGTTGGTCGCCGTTCGGCCGCCTTCCACTTCGTCGGGCACGACGGCGCGAGTGTCGAACTCGGGTGAGTAGCAGTTGACGAGAACAAAATCTGTCTCGTGGAGCGCGGGTGGTACGGCTGTCGCTCGATGGAACCAGGTCGAGTACAAGATTCCTCGCACTTTGTGTTCGAGCATCATCGAAATTGCGTCGGTCTCCGCCAGCTCGTTGCCCTCGGTATTCGCGACAAGGAGAACGTACCCGTGCTTCCACGCTTCGTCCTGGGCGCCGTGGATGATTTGACCCGCGAATGGAGTTGTGGCGATCGCGTCGGCGACAAGCCCGATGAACCGGGAGCTTCCACTCGCCAGCGTCTTCGCAAGGGCGTTGGGCCTGTAGCCCAAGTCGCGTATCGCGTCCCGGACTCTCTTCCGAGCGTCGACGCCGATCCTGGCATCCTTCTTGTTGTTGACCACCAGCGAAACAGTTGCCACGGAGACGCCAGCGACTTCCGCAACATCGCGCAGGGTTACCGGATGGCCTGGCCTCGGGATGGACATCGGATGCGGGGCGTCCCTCTCGGTCTCCGTCGGGCCTTGTTCCAGCGTCATTGCCGCTCCGCCCGTAGCATCTCCACTGTAGACCCCTACCCTTTCGTCGCCCCGCTCTCGAGCCCGTAGATGATCGACCGGTTGAGAACGAGGAACACCAACAGCAAGGGGGTGATAGTTACGCACACGGCCGCGAACGTTGCAGTCCAGTCGACCTTGCCCATTGCACCTATGTAGTTCTGAAGGCCCAACGGGATGGTCTTCAAACCCTCTGAGAGCACAAAGGTGTTCGCGAAGATGAAATCGTTCCAGATGAAGATGCTGTTGACCAGGATCACCGTCACCACGGTGTTGACCGAGAGGGGGAGCGTGATCAGCCCGAAGATGCGGTAGGGACCGGCGCCGTCCAAAGACGCAGCCTCGTAGGTCTCTCGCGGGATGTATTCGAAGAAGGATGAGAAGAGGTAGACCGACATGGGAAGGGCGAAACCGGCCAGCGGGATAATCATCGATTGATACGTGTCCAGGAGGTTCACGGACGCGTAGTCGACGAACAACGGCACGAGCGCTATCTGCACCGGCACGATGATGCCGATGAGGAACAACCCCCGCACAAATTTGCTCAGGCGAAACCCGAGAACCTGAATCGCGTACGCCGCCATCATGCCCAACACCACGATCAGGACATTCGCCCCCATCGTCACGATGAGGCTGTTGACGATGTTCTGCCCAAGGTTCCCGTGAGCGAAAGCGCGCGCGTAGTTGTCAAGGGTGACCGAGCTGGGCAACGCGAACGGGTTCCCCGACGCGAAGTCGCGTTCCGAGCGAATGCTGGTCAGGAACAGCCAGGCGAGCGGGTACACCTGCACGATGACGATCACGACGATGAGGGCTGTCGACAAGGTGCGGAAGATGCTGGGCTTGTGCCGGCGGCGGCGCGTGGGGATCATGCGAGGCACCGCTATGCGCCCCGTGGGGGCAG
This sequence comes from Microbacteriaceae bacterium, assembly GCA_003454135.1. GTDB lineage: Bacteria > Actinomycetota > Actinomycetes > Actinomycetales > Microbacteriaceae > Lacisediminihabitans. The sequence goes on along the minus strand of DMKW01000148.1, from coordinate 4,423 downwards.
TGTGCGTGGTCATGCGTCCGCCTTTCGTCTGAGCAGGAGAAAGATGAGTCCGACAGCGACGAGACACTCGACGACCACAAACACAGCGATTGTGCTCGCGTATCCGTAGTCGGTGCTCGTGAACGCCGTCTTGTACATGTAGGTGGTCAGCAGTTCGGACGATTGCCCCGGTCCCCCGTTGGTCATCAGGTAGGGGATGTCGAATCCTCGGAGGCTGTAGGTCACCGCGATGATAGTGGTGGTGATCCACACTGGGCGGATATAGGGGAACCGGATCTTTGTGAACAGCACCCACCGTGATGCACCGTCGAGGCGCGCAGCCTCTTCCAATTCCTGCGGCACCGCCAGAAGTGCGGCGTAGATGATGAGCATGTAGAGGCCGGTGAATCTCCACCCCTCGGGGATCGAGTCGGCCGCGAGGACCGTGTGGATGTCGGAGAGCCAGGGTCTGGCGAGCCCCCCGAGCCCGACCCAGCCGAGGATCTGGTTGAGAAGTCCGACGGGGTCAAACGAGTAGATGCGCTCAAAGAGGAACGCGATGGCGACGGTCGAGATCACGGCGGGAAGCAAGTAGAGGGTCTTGACTAGTTCGCGGCCACGTCGGAACGAAGTCAGGAGGCTGGCGACGAGCAACGCCCCGCCGAGTTGGAGCACGACACAGATGACGACGTATCCGAGGCCGTTCACGAAGGCGTGCCAGAAGACGCTGTCGCCGGTGAGCATGTGAGTGTAGTTCGACAGACCGACAAACTGGAGTTCGCTTATCCCGTCCCAAGAGAAGAAGCTCAGGAACAGCGACTGAAAGATCGGCAGGAGCACCGCGATGCCGTAAAGCAGCAGAGGCGGCAGGAGAAAGATCAGGACTGACAGTCGTGATCGGCGGGGAAGCATGGCGGGGGTGCCTTTCTGGGTGGGGGGGGCCGAAGCCCCCCACCGCTTGGTACTACTTGAAGAACTTCGGAGCGTTCTGCGCGATGGCGTCGTCCATCGTTTTCGTGAACTCGTCAGGTTTGACATTGCCTTGGACCAAAAGCACCAACTCCTGCTGAAGGCGTGTGTTGGTGGTCGGATCCAGCTGGGTATCCCACGGCATGGCGAGCTTCGTGCCCAGGTTGTTCGCCTGGTCTACCGCCTTCTGGTAGAGCGGCGTTGCGTTGGCGGGGATCGTGGTGGTGACATTCGTCGTCGGCGACAAGGCACCAGTCGCCGCGATCGCCGCAGGATACTTGTCGAGAGCGAACTTCACGAAGTCTCGCACCAGCGGGTCGAAGGTCTTGGAATTCACCGCCATTCCGATGCCCGAGGGCGACACGTACTCGTTCGCGGCGGTCTCAGACTTTGCGATCGTCGGCAGTGTGAAGTAATCGACATTGTCACGCACCGCAGGATCCAGCTTGTCCGTCGCAAGGCTCGCCAGCTCCCAGGTCCCGATGTTGTACATCGCGGCCTTTCCTGAGGTGAATAGAGCTTGTGCGTCGGAATACCCCTGCGAGGAGAACCCGGTCTCGAAGCACTGCGATGAGCCAAGCTGACTCAACCAGTTCACCGTTTTCTGACCTGCGGGGTCGGTGAACTTGGCCTGTGCCTTCTTCAGGTTTTGCACGTAGCTCGGGCCGCTGACACGGAAGGGCTGATATGCGATATACCGCTCCAGGGGCCACTGATCCTGACCATCGAGGGCGATCGGCGTGATGCCGACCTTACGCAGCGCGGTGCACATTGCCGGGATGTCGTCGAGAGAAGTAGGTACCGACAGTCCGGCTTTCTGGAGAAGTGCTTTGTTGTACCAAAAGAATTCCATCTGGAACTCGAACGGCACCATGTACAACGACCCGTCATCGAAGCGCTGATAGTTGAGTGCGGCCGGACGGTAGTTGTTGTAAATCCCAAGGCTCTTGAGGAGCTTCGACACGTCGACCATCTTGCCCTGCTTCGCAAGCTTCTGCGCGAAGGGAGTCGCGTCGGTGTCGAACAGTTCCGGCAGTTTGTTCGCCGCGGCGAGGGTTTCGTACTTCTGGATGTATGACGGTCGGTCAGGGGTCGTGATCAAGTTGAGCGAGAAGCCGGGATGCTTCTTCGCGTACTCGGCGGCGATCTGCTTCATGACTGTGATCACGCCGCCGTCGGCTGGCCGTGAGAGCAGCCATGAGATCTGCCGTGGCACGATCTTGCCGCTCGGATCGACATTGGAAGCGTTGCCGCCTCCCCCTGCGCTTCCGCTACATCCAGCGAGTACGAGGGCCAGGGATACAGCTGCCGCCACGGCAGCAGTTCTGAATGACTTCTTCATTGCTATTCCATCTCCTTTGATTGGGACCATAGTGCTGTGAGTGTTCAGTTGTCGGTGCGTTGAAGTACTTGGAGGTCGCGGATGATCGCAGTGCCCTCACCGGCAAATACGCCTATTCGTCCGTCCAGGTGGCCGTAGATGCGGGTGCTGAGCGCCACCTGCCGGTCTAGGACTGCGACACACAAGTCCCCGTCCACTACGACTTCGAGGGTGTGCTCCCCGGGCGACAGGTCACATGGGCGCTCTAGTTCGACTTCGAACGGTATGTCACCCGACACTTGCCATTGCATGTCGCCCTTGATAGCGCGCGGCCACCGGTCGAATACCAGCCGACCGCGTTTCGGCTCGAGTCGCACGATGTAGGACTGGTCACCGTCCGAACTTGACCGCAGCAGCAGACCGCATTCGGTCGTGCCAGGCTCGATCTCCAGCACCGCTTTCACGTAAAACTGTGCGGGCAGCTCCTCGTTCGACACCAGCGCGGCGTACCCGTCTGCAGCCTGGAGCGCGATCGGGAGCGCGCAGTCGAATGTGACCGGAACCGCTTCCCGGAAGCTTTCCACCAGTTCTTCCGCGAAGGAAAACCCCAACGTTCCATCCGCGTTCTGATGAGCTTCGAGCACGGACATGGTGCCAGCCCACTGCCAGGCGCCGTCATCGCGCGACTCTTCCTTGCTCGCGATCCAGCCGAAGAAGAATCGGCGGCCGTCGCGTTCTGCGGTCTTTGACGCGTAGAAGGCGCGTCCGTCGACCGTGTCGCGCTCCGGCACAATCCAGGGGCCGTCCGGAGACTTCGCCATGCGATAGTGCGTCGTGAAGGACTCCGAGAATTCGGAGTACACCAGGTACCACCAGCCGCCCCACACGAAGACATCCGGGCACTCGAGCGTTATGTAACGTCGCGGATCCCAAAAGGGCTCTGCCGGTTTCCACGTCATCAGATCGGACGACACGAATTGTGCGATCACGCCGCGGCGCCGTTCCGCACCTTCGGAGTGCCTCGCTGCGAGCAGCATCCGCCACTCTCCGCCGCGCGCGGCCTGGAAGACAAAAGGGTCGCGCCAGTCAGCCGACTCGTAGCCGTCCGGAGAACCGAATGTCAGTTCGGGATGCTTGGTCCAGGTCGTCATGCCGTCGGCACTCGTGGCGTGCATGACGAGTTGCAGCGGAGAGCCGTCCTGCCCGAGATGACCCGGATTCTGTCCCGTATAGAACAGGTGGTGCGTTCCAACCTCGTCGGATACCACGCTTCCCGTGTATGCGTTGAAGTCGGGGTCACTGTCGTCACCGTGGACTAGCGATACCCCGTGATCTTCGAATCGGACGTTGTCCGTCGTTGTGACCAGGTTCCACGACGTTCCGGGCTTCGGGGTGTCGCGGAGCTCGTGAAGATAAAAGAGCCAGAACTCCCCGTCCTTCTCAAAGGGAATGACATCGCCGACCCATCCATTGGCGGGCTGGAAAAAAACGGGGGGCTTCATCTGCACTGATGTCCATTCTTGGTTTAGCGCTTTACCACTTGAACGTTAGTGGGGATTTCTTCTTTGGTCAAGCGCTTAAGCAAATTGACC
>DMKW01000148.1:0-475 GCA_003454135.1 Microbacteriaceae bacterium | reverse complement strand
GATGCTCACGTCGTTCTCGGCGGCAACCAGCTGAACGATCGCGGCCGACGCCCGCGAATGAAACCTGAGGTGCGGCACTCACGTTCGCCGGAACGCGGGTCCAGGGCTCTGGGACCCAGCGCGGCCCATTTGGACATAGCGTGGCCTATTCGGCGAACTGCTGAATTAGGATGCTGCTCGGACCGCTTGACACCCTCGTTAGCATGAAGCTATGACAACGCCTGAATATGGGGTCATACCTCAAACAGCCGACGCGAGGGCGCCAAAGGCGCTTGTCCTTTCCGCAGATAAGTTTGAAGATCTGGAATTGTATGCGCCCGTTTTCCGCCTTATCGAGGCCGGCTGGCAAGTTGATATTGCCGCTCCGGAGGTAGGCAAGATCGCCGGCGAGAGCAATTGGTATTACATCGTGGCCAACAAGACGATCGACGAGGTCAATGCCGACGACTACGACTTACTCGTTATCCCCGGGGGT
>DMKW01000187.1 GCA_003454135.1 Microbacteriaceae bacterium | reverse complement strand
GCGCGAGATACCTACGACCGCGCCAGCCGGTGGGCGGGTCAGCCGACCTCGAGCGGGAGGGACGCGTCGGCCGACCACTCTTCGAGCGAACCGTCGTAGATGCGCACCGCGGTCACGCCGAGTTCGGCGAGGGTGAGCGCGTTGGCAGCGACGGAGATGCCTCCACCGCAGTAGAGCAGCACCTCGTCGTCGCCCGTGACACCCTGTTCGGCGTAGGCGTCCCGCAGAAATCCGTCGGCCTTGACCGTGCCGTCGGCGGCGAAGAGCTCGCGGGCGGACACGTTGACGCTCCCGGGGATGCGGCCGCGCCGCGAGTACCGGCTGGGGTCCGACCCGGTGAAGCTCCCGGACGGCAGCCCGCAAACGAGCGGGCGGGAGTCCGTCTGCGAACGGCTGGCGAGCTCGTCCTTCGAGATCCACGCCTCGCGCACGGCACGCGCAGCCCACGGCGCGGCCGCGGTGGGCGCATCGACTTCGCCCGACTCGACAGGGCGGTCGAGGGCCTGCCACACCGCGAGTCCCCCGTCGAGCACCCGCGCGTCGACGCCGATCCAGGTGAGCAGGTACCAGAGGCGCGCGGCGAAGAGGCCGCCCGTCTGGTCGTAGACGACGACCGCGTCGCCGGCACCGATCCCGATCCTGGCGAGTTCGTCGGCGATCGCCTGCGGGTCGGGGTGCGCATAGTGCACCGGCGCGGAGAGGTCGGAGAATTGCGTCGCGACGTCGACGTGCTGCGAACCGGGGATGTGGGCAGCAAGCCAGCGCCCACGGCCGGACTCGGTGCGGTAGTCGCCGTCGAACTTTGCCGGGTACAGCACGAAGCTCGCGTCGAGCACGGCGGGAGGCTCCGCTCCGCCCAGTGCGACGGCGAGTTCTGACGCGATGATGAACGGAGATGTCATGACTACGACGCTAGTCCCTCCGCAATCGCCGCAACAGCGTCATCGTCGAGTACAAGGTCGGCAAATTCACGCGGCCGTTCCCGGGCGGCAAACCGCTGTTCCTGCGCGGCCCATCGGTCCCAGAACGGTGCATAGAGCTCGCCGTCCCGCTCGAGCGCCCTGGCCTTGCGCGTCGGCTCGTCGAGCTCCACCCAGATGCCGCAGGTCGCGAGGGCTCGGTTGGCCCGGCTGAGGCTACCGGACCCTTCGATAACGAGCGGGCGTGCCTGGTCGACGGAGTGCCATTCCGCCGCGGCCTGCGACGCCCAGTCCCAGCGTCGCCATCGAGGCACCGCCGACAGCACGAATTCGCGCACGTGCTCGCTCGCCGCCTCCAGGCCGTCCCAGCCGGGGTAGATGTCGTCTAGGCGCACGAGCTGGGCGCCGAGGGCCGGTGCCAGGGCGGCCGCGAGGGTGGTCTTTCCCGAGCCGGAGCCGCCGTCGATGAGCACGACGGGGCGATCTGCCGCGCGGATGACTCGAAGAAGTGCCGAAGCGCGCTCAACCCCCGACAATGAAATTCCAATTTCCGGAGGCCACCGATGCCGTAACCGCCGCGACCGCGATGATCGCGGCGAGGCAGACGAGCACGCCCTCCCGCCATCCGAACGACGATTCGCGAGCCCAGCTGCGCTCGTTCGACGCCCCGAACCCGCGCGCCTCCATGGCCGTGGCGAGCTTGCTGCCCCGACGGATGGAGAGCACGAGCAGCGCGAAGGCCTGGCCGGCGAAGAGGCGGAGTCTGCCGCGGTCAGCGATGCCCCGCGCCCGGCGAGCGAGCTCGAGCGATTTCCAGTCCTCGAGAAACAGCCCGACGAGCCGCATGCCGCCGAGCGCCCCGAGCACGAAACGGGAGGGCAGCCGCAGCACCTGGGAGAGCCCGTCGGCGAGTTCGGTGGGGTCGACCGTGACGAACAGCACGACGGCGGGGAGTCCGATCGCGAGCACCCGCAGGAGGGTCGCGACCGACAGCTCGATCGACCCGTCGGTGACGTCGATCAGCAGGAAGCGGAAGTGGCTCTGCCCCGAGGCGCGCCCGTAGAGCAGGATCGTGACGGCGGCCAGGACCGCGGCGATCCAGACGGGGGCGGTGCGCAGCACGAAACGGCGGGCACCGAGGCCGGCGAACGGCAACAGCAGGGCCTCGCACACGAGGGCGACGCTCGCGGAGACCCAGTCGATGCTGAGCACGAGCGCGATGCTGATGATCGCGGCGGCCGCGAGCTTCGCCACGGGGTTGACGCGATAGATCGCCTGGCTGCCGGCGACGGGGGTGAGGATGCTCATCGCGCGATCCTCCGAAGCGACGACTCGTGGCCGAGCAGCGACATTCGCAGCTCGGAGTCGGCGAGCGCGTCGACGAGGTCGGTGTCGTGGGTGATCGCCACGATGCTGCCGCCGCCGTCGAGGAGTTCGGCGAGAAAGGCGACGAGCTCGCGCCAGGTGCGGGAGTCCTGGCCGAAGGTGGGCTCGTCGAGCACGAGGAGCGGCGGCTGCGTCACGAGCACCGTCGCGACGGAGAGGCGTCGCTTCTCGCCGCCGGAGAGCGTGAAGGGGTTGGCTCGGGCAAGCCGGCCGAGCCGCAACCGGTCGAGCAGCGGTTCAATTCTGCGCGCGGTCTCCGCCTCCCCGAGGCCGATCGCGCGCGCCCCCACCTCGAGCTCGCCGCGCACTGTGCCGCTCACGAACTGGTGTTCCGGATCCTGGAACACGCTCCCGATCCGTGTCACGAGGTCGCGGGACTTCCACCGGATCGGGTCGTCGCCGAGGGTCCCAGCGAGCACGCCGGCGTGCACCCGACCGCTCGCGGGCGGGATGAGCCCCCCGATGGTGAGCCCGAGCGTGGACTTGCCTGCGCCGTTCGCGCCGGTGATGGCGAGACATTCCCCCGCGACGATCGAGAGGTCGATCCCGGACTGCTTGGCGTAGGCGCCGTAGACGAGGCTCGTGTACTGGGCGGATTCAACTGGTCG
>DMKW01000228.1:4569-11154 GCA_003454135.1 Microbacteriaceae bacterium | reverse complement strand
ACCCCCGCAACCATGTTGCGCGAAGCAATATCCAAGCCCTTGCCAGGAGAGATCGGTGGCGATATATTGGGTTGCCTAGCAGCCGCCGAAAGGCTATGTAAAAGGTTCGCGAAGTGTCGAAACCTTCGCCCCACCGGGCGAGGAATACCCGATATTCGGTACTCCGCGAATCACGAGGGCCGGGAGCCATGGGCTCCCGGCCCCTTCTATGTCTCCGGCCGACGCGCAATAGTGCAGGACGCGTCAGGTCCGAATTGGTTGTGCGATCGAGTCGGCTCCGAACGGATGAGGCGACCTATCCGGATCGGTGCGCGGTGCCTTGCTCGCCCGAGCCGGCGTGCCCGAATTATGGGCGAATCTCGCCCCCGCTGCCCGCCGTGAGAATTTGGCCGGTGGTCGCTCCCGCCAGCGGGGACACGAGGTAGCCGACGGCCGACGCGATCGCACCGGCGTACGATGCGGGATCGGTCGGAATGGTCACCTCATTGACGGTGATGCCGGCGGAACCAAGGTCGCGTGCGAGTGTCTTGACGAGGGCCACCGCCGCCCCCTGCACAGCGGCCGAGGCCGTCGAGTCCTCGTCGTCGGACGAGGCCCAGCCGTGGCCGACCACGACGATCCGTGCATCGGTGCCGGCCGTCAACTCGTGGACGGCTGCGCGGATCAGCGAGAAAGGAAGGGACAGCGCGGAGTGCACTGCCGAAAACCAATCGGCCGGGTCGCTCTCGGTGAAGCGGCGCGGCGCGGGGGAGACGACATCGGTTACCAGGATGTCGAGAGACCCGAACTCCTTCGCGACCCGAGCGACCGCCGTCGACCGTTCGTGCGGTGCTACGACGAGGGCGGCGCCCGGGACCGTCGCGTCGCCGACGAGAGCGACGTTGATGCCATCGCCCGCGAGGCGCTCGACGACGCGCTCGACTTGCGTGGCATCGGACAGGGCGACGAGAGCGTTCCTGGTCGTCACTAGATCGTCGCTCCAGCGTTGGGCGAGACGAGCTGGCCAACGAAACCGGACCCGGCCTCGAGGAAGAACAGCACGGCAGCGGCAATCTCGTCCGGTGTCACGAGTCTCCGCACCGGGAGGGTGTCGAGGAAGGCCGGATCGCGCCACGGCGAATCGGCGGCGAGCATCGGGGTGTCCGCGGCACCCGGAGCGACGGAGTTCACGACAATTCCCGAGTCGGCGAGCTCGCGAGCGAGGCTGCGGCTCAGCCCCACGATCGCACCCTTGGTGGCGGCGTAGTGGGCGTCGCCCTGGCTTCCGCCTATGCCGAGATCGGACGAAATCGTGACGATGCTCCCGATTCCGCGAGAAGTCATACCGGGTAGAACGGCGGCGATCGCATTCACTGTTCCCTCGATGTTGACCGCGAGCATTCTGTTCCACCTTTCGTCGGTAATCTGGTCGATCGGCAGCACTTCGTAGATTCCCGCGACGGTGACAAGCGCGTCGACGCGCCCGAGGCTCGCCGTCACACCCGCGACGGCGGCGGCGACCGCTGCCGCGTCCGTCACGTCGACGATGGTGCTTGATGTCGTGGCCGACGCCCTCAGGTCGAAGCCGGCGACCGACCACCCCTTCTCGGCGAGCATGCGGGCGACGGCAGCGCCGAGTCCGCTCGCCGCGCCCGTGACGATCGCGATGCCCGGATCCTGCGATCTCGAGTTCGTTCCGGGCATCCGCTACTCCCTCGTCGACAGGTGTTCGTGAACGCAGAGCCAGGCGCCCTTCGCCAATGCCAGCACGATCGTCTCCCGCTCCCGCGCTGTCTCTACGGCTCCCGCCAGCTCGGATGTCGTGTCCACGTCATGCGTGAAGACCGCGACCGACCCGACCATCTGAAGGCGTCGATTGGACGAGGTGCACTCGAGCACCCTGAACCCCTCGGCTTCCCAGCCTCTCCACAGATCCTCGTAGGCCGCGCGGGATTCGAGCCGGCGAGCGACGTTGTGGAACAGGAAGGTCGCCTCAGGGGCGAAACCGGAGAAGTACTCGTCGCGGCGATGATGACCGAAGTCATCGATGATGCGGTCGGCGGCCGCGAGCGCGTCCGCTTCGAGCAATGACGCGAGGTCGGTCACGCTGCCGCGCCCGCGCGTCGTGCGTCAACCCGCCCGTTCAGCACCTCTGTGCGGGAGCCCTGGTGAACGCCATTGTTGTCACTCATGAATGCGCTTTCGACTAGATGGAAGCCTGGGAATGGCCTTGGGGGATTGCCCGACACTAGCGCGATATTGACCAATGTGCAATAGTTTATGACTATGAAGATACACAGGGTCGTTGATCTTTCCGTCGTGATCAACTCCGCCACCCAGGTCTATCCCGGCGATCCGGAACCGCGTTTCGATCCGCACAGCACAATCCAGCGAGACGGATTCAACCTCCTGAAGGTCACGATGGGATCGCAGACGGGCACCCACGTCGACGCGCCGTACCACTTCGACGAGTCGGCCGCGAAGCTCGACGAGCTGCCGCTGGACCGGTTCATCGGCACGGGCGTTGTCGTGGATGCCCGAGCGGCCGGCGCCCGCGGTCGAATCACCTGGGATTACTTCGAGGGTGTCGAGAAGAGTCTGGTCCCCGGGGCGATCGTGCTTCTGCACACCGGGTGGAGCGCCCACTACGGGTCGTCCGAGTATTTCGACAACCCGTACCTCGACGCGGACGCGTGCGCCAGGCTCGTCGCGCTCGGAGTGCGCACATTCGGCATCGATGCGATCAACATCGACGAAACGCCGGATGACGATCACCCGGGCGAAGGCTTTCCCGTGCACCACCTCATCGCCGATGTTTCGGGCGTGATCGGCGAGAACCTGTCGAACCTGGAGTCCATTGATTTCGTCGATCCGCTCATCTCGTTGCTTCCCATCGCGTTCGAGGCGGCAGACGGGGCCCCCGTCAGGGCGGTGGCGCTGCAGATCGAGGCCTAGGCCGCGATGGGCCCGCCCTGTTAGCCTTCCCCTCCCTCCTAACCCCACGTACCTATGATTCGACCGACAGAAAGCTGACCATGTCCAACTCGCCCATCGGACCTTCGGACGCGAGCATTTCGCCTCGATATGCCGGCATCGCCACCTTTGCCCGGCTGCCTCGAATCGAGGACGTTCCGAAAGCCGACATTGCCGTCGTCGGTGTGCCCTTCGACAGCGGCGTGAGCTACCGGCCGGGCGCACGATTTGGACCGGCTCACGTGCGCGAGGCGTCTCGCCTGCTCAGGCCATACAACCCGGTGCAGGACGTCGAGCCCTTCTCCTCCCAGCAGATCGCGGATGCAGGCGACATTGCCGCCAACCCGTTCAACATCGCAGAAGCAGTGGCTCAGATTGAGTCGGAGGCGACCCGGCTCGGCGCTGGCGGAACCAGGCTTCTGACGATCGGGGGGGACCACACCATCGCGCTGCCGCTGCTTCGAGCTGTCACGAAAAGGACCGGCCCGGTCGCCGTGCTTCATTTCGATGCGCACCTCGACACCTGGGACACCTATTTCGGCGCTCCGGTGACGCACGGCACCCCGTTCAGGCGTGCATCCGAGGAGGGCCTGATCGACCTCGAAGCCAGCCTGCATGTCGGAATCCGTGGGCCCCTCTACAGCAGGCAGGATCTTAAGGACGACGCCCGACTGGGTTTCGCTGTCATTGCTGCCCACGAGGTGGAGACCGAAGGTGTCGCCGGGGTGGTGAAGCGGATGCTTGCGCGGCTCGGCGATCGCCCGGTGTACGTGTCCGTCGACATCGACGTGCTTGACCCGTCGCACGCGCCGGGCACCGGAACCCCCGAGGCAGGCGGTCTCACCAGTCGCGAGCTCCTGGCCATCATCCGGGCGCTGAGTGCGGTGACAATCGTCGGCGCCGACGTGGTCGAGGTCGCTCCGGCCTATGACCACGCGCAGATCACCGCCGTCGCCGCCTCCCACGTCGCCTATGAGATCCTGTCGGCGATGACGCCGCGCTGACCCCGGCACCGCGACCGGACGTTCGCCAGTTTGACGGCTCGCCGCCCTGGAGAAGGTCGGTCGCGGGAGGTGGTAAATACTAGGGTTACCGGTTTGAGTCGGCGCGCCACCCTGAGCCGAATACGAGGAAAAAATGCGAGCACTTCATCCCGCGCCGTCGGGGGCGCCGCTGGCGATCGGGGCCAAGCTTCGGGCAACGAGGCTCGCGCAATCGCTGACCATTGCGCATGTCGCTGAAGCGAGCGGGTTGAGCACCGGCTTCATCAGCCGGGTGGAACGCGACGAGACCTCGCCGAGTGTCTCCACGCTCGTCACGCTCTGCCAGGTGCTGTCGCTGCAACTCGGGGCGCTGTTCGAACCCCCCGAGAACGAGGTCATCTCCCTTGCCGACGCTCCGCGCATCAACATGGGCGGTGTCAAGGCCGTAGAGAAGCTCTTGACGCCACGGAGTGAATCCCGGGTGCAGGTGCTCCGATCGGTCCTGGCCCCCGGCGCGTCCGGTGGCGAAGAGCTGTACACGATCAACTGCGACGTCGAAGTCGTGCACGTGCTCACGGGCAGCCTTCGTGTTCGACTGGTCGGAGGTGCGGTCGAACTCATGGCCGGCGACACAATGACGCTCGCGGGGCGCGAACCGCACTCCTGGGACAACGAGTTCGGTGGCGAAACGGAGCTCATCTGGACGATCGTCCCGGCCGCGTGGAGCGGTTCCTCCTAACCCGTCGGACGCGCGACCTGCAACTCTTCTTCCCGCCCCGCTGGGACGAGAATGGAACGGAGACCGACACCGGCCCGCAGCTCGTCCAGCGCGCTGGAGGCGTCGCTGAGCGGTCGCACCAGGCCGATCAGCTTGTCGAGCGGCAGCAGCCCGGCCAGGTAGAGGTCGGCCAGCCTCGGGATGTCCCGTTTTGCCACGCTCGAGCCGTAATTGCATCCGAGAATGCTCTTGCCCTGGTCTGCGAGATCGAACGGATCGATCGAGGCCCGCGCCCCGACGGGCGTCATGCCCACGAGGACCGCGCTCCCTCCGGCCGAGAGCATCGATGGGAGACTCTCGATCGTGGCGATGCGACCGATCGCCTCGAAGGCAAAATCGGCCCCGCCGTAGTGCTCCTGCAAATGGGCCGGAACGTCCACTTCATCCCCTCGCAGCACGACCGTGGCCCCGAGTTCCTCTGCGATCGCGAGCTTTTCGGCCGAGAGGTCCACGGCGATTATGGGGTTCGCGCCCACGAGCTTGAGACCCATGATGATCGACAGGCCGACCCCTCCGCATCCGATGACCACAGCCACCGACCCGACGGGAACACTGGCCGTGTTGACGACGGCACCCACACCGGTGGTCACCGAGCACCCGAGGAGCGCTCCGACCTCGAACGGCAGTTCGTCGGATACGACGATCACGGCCGATTCCGGCACAAGCACGCTGTCGGTGAATGTTCCGAGTCCGAGGTACGGCCACACCTCGAGCCCGTCGTCATCGGTGAAACCCGTCGAGCCATCCGGGAGGGTGTTGTCGATGGCGGTCGTTCCCGAACACAACCAGGCCTGTCCCGATGCGCACGTGACGCACCGGCCACAGGGGGCGAACCACGAGAGCACCACGTGGTCGCCGACCTGGACATCCCTGACACCGGCTCCGATCTCGGCCACCACCCCCGAGGCTTCGTGGCCGAGAACCAGCGGCCGATCAGTCGGCCAGTCGCCATCGACGATGTGGAGGTCCGAGTGGCAGACCCCCGTCGCCTTGATGTCCACGCGAACGAGACCGGGACCAGTCTCCCCGAGCCGGATCAGTTCGATACCCAGGCCGGCGCCTTGACGGAAGGTGATGGCAGCAGCGGGCATCGAGCCGAGGGGGACTGTCATCGGTGGGGACCTTCTGGAGAGGGATCGGGCATTCGGGCAAATGTTGTTCCGGTCAGGCCGCGGTCGTTTCCACGACCCTGTGTTCGGCGCCCTGTTCGGCCAGTTCCTCGGCACTCCTTGCTTCGGCGGCGCGCTCGGCCGTGAGATCGAGCGAACGGCCGAAGATCAGATAGGCGACTGAGGTGGCCGCAAGACCCACGAGCCAGGCGATATCGAGGCCGCCTAACGCCGAGGCCACCGGGCCGGTGTAGTGCCATGAACCAAGCTCCGGAATGACCATGAACGGGATTTCGAATGCGAATCCGATAGCGAAAGCAGCCAGTCCGCGCCACGCCCATGCTCCGTAGACGCCCTTGGGAGTGAAGAGGTCGGTGATGGCGTAGTGCCCGCGGCGAACGATGAAGTAGTCGATGAGGTTCGTAGCGGTCCACGGCACGAGCAGGTAGAGCATCAGGGTCAGGGAGGAGAACACGGTCGCGACACCACCGGTATTGATAAGGGTGGCGACCAGGTACCAGATGACGGTGAGCACGAGGATGGTGATGACCCGAGCCGCCCGCGTGGGTTTGATGGACCGGAACGAGTCCACCGAGGTGAGAACCGTGAGCATGCCGCCGTAGGCATTCATCCCCATGGTGGCCACCAGTGCGAGCGCCGAGAGCAGGGCGGCCGCGTCGCCAAGATGCACGAAGACGTTGTTTCCCGCGAGTTGGAGTCCCGCGAGGCCGTCAGTCGCGCCGAGCCGGATGGCGAGCCATGC
>DMKW01000228.1:0-4418 GCA_003454135.1 Microbacteriaceae bacterium | reverse complement strand
GTCGTCGTAGGCAGGTAGCGCGAGTAGTCGGAGACATACGGCGCGTAGGTGATGTTGTAGGCGGCCGCGGCGGTGAGTTGCGCCATGAACGCGATGAGCGTGAATCCGTACTTGGTCGGGCTGTCGTGCCCGCCCGCGCCGCCCGCGATGATGCCGATTGTCACGATGACCATGAGCGGCAGGGAGATGTAGAGCAGGATGCGGAACGCCTTGTGCACCCAGTCGTGGCCGAAGATCGCCAGCCCGGCGGCGATCGCGGCTGCCGTCAGGGAGACCGCGGTGGGGTTCCAGCCGAACGCGCTCTTGAGGCCCTCGCCGAGCAGCACCGTGTCTGCGACGTTGAAGGCGAGATAGGTGAACAGGGTTGCCAGGAGGGGAACGATCACGCCGCGAAATCCGAACTGCGCCCGGGACTGGATCATCTGCGGTAGTCCCATGTGTGGACCTTGCGACGCGTGGAAGGCCATGAAGAGCGTGCCGATTCCGATGCCGATGACGCTCGCGACCACGGTCCAGCCGAGCGACAGACCGAGGGATGGGCCGATGAAGCCGATCGGGATCGAGAAGTACTGGAAGTTGCCGAGGAACCAGAGGGGTGCCTGATGCCACAGGCGCCCCCGCCTCTCGTCGGCAGGAACCCAGTCGATCGAGCGCACCTCAACGAGTGGTGATCGCGAATTCACTGCAGGTTGGCTGGACGTGCCTGTTGTCATCGTGCCGCTCCATTGTCGGGCCGAGCGAAGCCACTGCGCCTGGAGCCCGGATCGGCCCTCTCGCGAACGGCATCGCTGTTGATTGGTAAACACCATTAATCACCCAGCAGGCAACAAAATGCAAGCGAATCCGAAAAGTATTCTCGCGCTCGAAACAAAACCAGTTGCGCGCACCGGGTGGATGGCCGGGGTCAGGACGGCGCGTCGAGGTCAAGCGCCGTCAGCATCATCCACAGCTCTGCGCGATCGGCGAAGGTGGACAGCGTCAAGTCCAGCGCCTCGCCGACCCGGTCGATTCGCGATTTGAGGCTGTGCCGGTGCAGTCCCAGCCGGGTCGCCGCCGGTTTCCACAGGCCATTGTGCGAGAGCCACACGGATGCGCACCGCAACAGCTCGCGTCCGGCCTCGTCTGCGAGAAGGGCCGACAACCGTGCCGCGGCGATATCCGGCGCATCGGACGAGGGCAGCATGCCGGTGACGGAGTTCCGGCGCAAGTGTGAGAACTCCACAATCCCGCCTCCGACGGCACGTGCGTGGGCGAGCGCCCGGCGGGCCTGGGAGAGCCCCGCGGAAAGGTCGTCGATGGAGCTGACGTCGGATATCCCGGCGGCGGCCTCGTGATCGTCGAGAAAGGTCGCGAGGTCGGGCCAATTCCGCTCGTCCACCAGAATCGCGAGCTCGCCGTGGTGCAAGGCCACGAGCAGTCGACCGTCGAGATGTCTCGATCGGCGCTCCAGGGCATCCTCGAGGCTTTCGCCCTCCGGATCGATGTGCACGAGGACGGCGCGAATGCGGTCCGTGGGAATGTCCGGCAGCGCCCGAGCGACGGACGCGGAGTGCCCCTCGAGCATTAACGCAAGTGCTTCGGTGTGAAGCGCGAGGAGGCTGCCCCTTCGGATCTGACGCTGTTCGAGCGCGACCTCGGCAAGGGCCACCGCACCGGTGATCACGGCACGGGTCGCCAGGTCATGCTCGCCATCGCCAAGCAGCGCTAGCACCCCGCGCAGGTGTCCGGATTGGCCGAGCGTTTGGAGGGTGGCGCGCCGCGACCCGATGGTGAGCGAGCCGGAGGACCGACCGGCAGCGCGAAGCAGCCGCCGCGTCTCGCCCCGAAGCCCGTGCAACTCCTCCGCGGTGAAGGTGTCGCGAGTCACCGCAGGGTCCAGTTCGGCGTCGAGGTCGAAGAGAGCGACACGGCAGGAGAGCTGATCGGCGAGCGCGGAGAGTACGTCCCCCAGCCCGCCCCGCCCAAGCGCGGCCAGAGAGATCGCCCGCTGCGCCGCGAACGCCCATTCGTCCCGGGCTCGAGCATCGTGGGCAATGATGTCCGCGGCCCACCGGATGATCGCTATGAACGGCGTGTCGCGCGGTACCTCCACAAGCGGCAGCCCGTGCGCGATGCAGGCGTCGAGAAGCTCGGTCGGCGTGCCGGAGCGGATCACCTCGGTACCGAAGCCGAGCGCGACCACGCCGCGATCGACAAGCCGGGACACATAGGCGTCGTAGGACGCGGCCTCCGCGCCTTCGGGAAATTGCGTGCCCGTCGTCAGCAGCATTTCTCCGCCGGTGAGGAACGGGGTCGGGTCGGCGAGGTCGGAGCCGTAGACCCACTGGATGGGTTCCTCGACGGAGCGCCCCCGATTCGCCAGCTCCAGGTGGAGGGGACGCTGGCGCATCAGCCTGCGGAGGGTCGCGGGCATGATTCTCCGATGCTCGAGTGGACAGAGTGGCAATTCTAGGCCAGAGCCTGCCATAAAGGCACGTCATGTCGCACCGTCGCCTGCGTAGCGTGACAGCGACAGCACCGGTTGCGACCCGGCCGACGAAGTGGAGCAGCGACTATGACCCTGATGACGACGACCATCCCGGTGGGCGGACCCACCCTTCCCCAGGAACGCCGCATGCTGACCGAGGTGCCTGGTCCGCGTTCGCGCGCGCTCCTCGAGCGAAAGACCGCGTCGGTGCCACGCGGAGTGGGCATCAGCATCCCCGTGTTCGCGGTTGCCGCGGGCGGGGGAGTGCTCGTTGATGTCGACGGCAATTCGCTCATCGACCTCGGTTCCGGAATCGCTGTCACCGGGGTCGGCAACTCGGCACCAGCGGTCGTCGCGGCGGTCGCGGCACAGGCCGCGCAGTTCACTCACACGGCCTTCACAATCACCGGCTATGAGGGCTACGTCGCGGTCGCCGAGGCATTGAACCGGCTCACGCCCGGCGACCATGAGAAGCGCACCGCCCTCTTCAACTCGGGGGCCGAGGCGGTGGAGAACGCCGTCAAGGTAGCCCGCGCGTTCACCGGCAAGCAGGCCGTGGTCGCCTTCGACCACGCATACCACGGCCGAACCAACCTCACCATGGCGCTCACCGCGAAGGCGGCGCCGTACAAGAGCGGGTTCGGCCCGTTCGCCTCCGAGATCTACCGGGCGCCGCTCTCGTACCCGTTCCGTGACAATGGGCTGTCCGGCGCGGATGCCGCCGCCCGCGCCATCGACCAGATCGAGAAGCAGATCGGCGCATCCAATCTCGCCGCGATCATCATCGAACCGATCCAGGGCGAGGGCGGGTTCATCGTTCCGGCCCCCGGATTCCTGCCCGCTCTCGTGGCCTGGGCCCGCGCCAACGACGTCGTCTTCATCGCCGACGAGGTGCAGACCGGCTTCGGGCGCACCGGGGCGCTCTTCGCCAGCGAGCACGAGGGCATCGTGCCGGACATCATCGTCACGGCCAAGGGAATCGCGGGTGGCCTGCCGCTCTCGGCGGTGACCGGACGCGCGGAGATCCTCGACGCACCGCTCTCCGGCGGGCTCGGCGGCACCTATGCCGGAAACCCGATCGCCTGCGCCGCAGCGCTCGCGGCGATCGATAGCTTCGAGAACGACGGGCTGGTCGAGCGCGCGGTGGCGCTGGGCGACATCCTGATCACCCGGCTCACCGAAATGCAGGCCCAGGACCCGAGGGTCGGCGACGTGCGCGGCCGCGGAGCGATGGTCGCGATCGAGATCGTCGATCCGGCGACCGGGGCCCCGGACGCGGCACTCACCTCGAGGGTCGCGTCGTTCGCACACGCACACGGTGTGATCCTGCTCACGTGCGGCACGCACGGCAACGTCATCCGCTTCCTGCCGCCGTTCGCAATCTCCGACGAGCTCCTGGCCGAAGGCCTGGACATTGTGGCGGAAGCGCTGGCTTCCGCATGAGCGACACGCTCGTCGCCGTCCCCGCGCGTCTCGTGCCCGCGAGCACACCGCTCGACGACGCCCGTTCCCAACTCGCCGACGTCGTCGGTTTCCTCGGCTACAGCGACGGCATCCACGCGATGCTCGCGACCGCCCGCCGGGAGCTCACGGTGGCCGTCCCCCTGAGGCGCGACGACGGCAGCATCCTGCTCTTCACCGGCCACCGGGTGCAGCACAACTTCTCCCGCGGGCCGGCCAAGGGCGGCCTGCGCTACAGCCAGCACGTCACCCTCGACGAGATTCGCGCGCTCGCGATGTGGATGACCTGGAAATGCGCACTCCTCGATGTGCCGTACGGCGGGGCGAAGGGCGGAGTCCGCATCGACCCGCGCTTGTTCAGCCGGTCGGAACTCGAGCGGGTGACCCGCCGGTACACGAGCGAGATCCTTCCGATCATCGGGCCGTCGCAAGACATTCCTGCCCCGGATGTCGGCACCGACGAGCAGACGATGGCCTGGATGATGGACAC